>NZ_CP034245.1:923958-1231944 GCF_003931875.1 Microbacterium sp. 10M-3C3
TGCGCTCGGTCGGCTGGTACGTACTGCTCGGGATCTTCGCCGTGATCCTGCTCGTGGTCACCGGGCTCGCGATCGCCGCGTCGGCGCTCACGGCCGGCAGCGGCGGGTGGCTGTTCTCCGCGCTGATCCTCCTCGTGCTGCTCCTGGTGCTGCTCGTCACGCCGACGCTCAGCGGCAACAGCGTCAACGGCGATCGCGAGGCTGCGACGCTCGCGCCACTGCAGGTGACGCTCGCGACGGCGGGCGACATCGTCATCGGGAAGCTGCTGGCCGCGTGGATCGCGGGCCTGGCGTTCCTCATCGTCGCGGCGCCCTTCCTCGTGGTCGCTACCCTCGCGGGCGGCCTCGGCGCGGGAGCGATCGCCACGTCCCTCGGGGTGCTCGTGCTCGAGGTGGGCATCGTGGCCGCGATCGGGGTGGGACTCAGTGCGATCGTCGCGCGCCCGCTGTTCTCCGTGGCAGCCACGTACCTGGTGATCGCCGCCCTCACCGTCGGCACGCTCATCGCGTTCGGCCTCGGCACGATCACGTCGCGCGCCGAGGTGACCGTCAGCGAACGGTCGTACGACGGCACGGCGTGCGGCGACTGGCAGACCTACACGTACGAGACGCCGCGCACCGACCACGTGTGGTGGCTGCTGTCGGCCAACCCGTTCGTGGTCCTGGCCGACGCGACGCCGATCACCTACAACCAGTACGGCTCGCCCGAGAACCTCTTCGGGCAGATCTCCTACGGCGTGCGGTCGGCGCAGATCCCGCCCGACACCGACGTGCGTTACGACTACTGCGACACGGCGTCATGGGAGACCACGCCCGAAGACCTGCAGGAGCGCGTCGCCGGCACGGCGCCGAGCTGGTTCGTGGGTCTGCTCCTGCAGCTGGTGCTGGCGGGCGGTCTGCTGGCGTGGGGATGGGCGCGCACGCGCACGCCCTCGCGCACGCTGCCGCCGGGCACGCGCATCGCCTGATGGGGCGGGCTCAGCCCAGCCAGTTCTCCGGCCGCGCCGCCGCGAGACCCGAGCGCGAGCTCAGCGCCCGCTCGGCCGCAGTGAGCACATCGGCCACGCGCGCATAGCGACGGGCGAGGCCGCGACCCTGCAGCCAGATCACGTCGACGTGGTCGAGCCCGCGGGCGCGCACGCACGCGACGAGGTGGCGCGCATCGTTCTCGGGGTAGGCGGTGTCGTGGATGAGCCAGTCCTCGTCACCGATGCGGATCATGGTGAAGCGGCGCGGGGAGGTGGAGCGGGAGTCCTCCGGAGTGTCGCCGGGGGCCACGACGTGTTCGGCGATCGTCATCGATCTCTCCTTTCCGGGGTGGGGGTGAGGCTACGGTACGTCCGACCCCGGACGCCCGGTCCGGGGCTTGACTTCCGGCGAAAGGTCGGGAAGCGCGCGCGTGCCGAACTCGTGGCGGAGGGCACTGCGGGCCGCATGCCAGCCGGCCAGTCCGTGCACGCCAGGACCGGGGCTCGTCGACGCCGAGCACAGGTACACGCCGCGCGCCGGGGTGCGCCACGGGTCCGAGGTCGGCACCGGTCGCGCGATCAGCTGGCGCAGTGACGGCGCGCCGGCGGCGATGTCTCCCGCGGGGTAGTTCGGGTTCTCCGCGGCGAGGTCGACCGCGGTGCGCGAGCTCGACGCGAGGATCACATCGCGGAATCCGGGGGCGAACCGCTCGATCTGGCGTGTGATCGCCTCCTCGCGGTCGGCCGTGCTGCCGGCCGGAACGTGCGTGTACGCCCACAGCGTGTGGGCACCCGCCGGGGCGCGGGTGCCGTCGAACAGCGACGGCTGCGCGACGAGCACGTACGGCCGGTCGGGAAGGCGCCCGCGCGTGACGGCGTTCTCGGCCGCCGCGATCTCGCCGCGCGTGCCACCGACATGCACCGTGCCGGCCGTTGCGACCCCGGGGTCGGCCCACGGCACCGGTGCCGAAAGGGCGTAGTCGACCTTGGCGACCGCGCCGCCGTAGCGGAAGCGCTCGAGGATCGTCCGGTACCAACCGGGCAGCGCGTCGCCGGCGAGGTGCAGCAGGGCCCGCGGCGTGACGTCGAGCAGCACGGCGCGCGCCGGCGGCAGTTCCGCGAGCGAGGCCACCTCGACGCCCGTGAGGACCTCGCCGCCGTGCGCGCGGAGGTCGTCGACGAGCGCGTCGACGATCGCCTGACTGCCGCCGACCGGGATCGGCCAGCCGCGCGCGTGCGCGTGCGTGCCCAGTGCGAGTCCCGCGGCGCCGGCGGCGATGCTCGGCTGCGACAGGATCGAGTGCGCGGCGACGCCCGTCAGCAGGGCCGGCACCGCTGCATCCGTGAACCGCGCGTTCCACAGCGGCGATCCCTGCTCGAGCGCGCGCGCGCCGAACAGGGCGGCGGTGAACGGATGCCGCGGCACCCCTACGAGCGCGTCACCGGTGAATTCGGCCACGCGGTCGGCCCGTTCCACGAGCGGGCGCATGAGGCGCGCGTAGGCCCGCCCGTCCGCGCCGAGCGCGTCGGCGGTGCGGTCGAGGTCGCGGAAGGCGACGGCCGCGGGGCGCCCGTCCAGGGGATGCGCGAACGATGCCTCCGGCACCGCGAAACGCAGGCGCTCGCCGAGGCCGAACTCCCGGAAGAAACGCGACGCGAAGGCGAGCGGATGCACCGCCGAGCACACGTCGTGCCGGAAGCCGGGGAGGGTCAGCTCGGCGGTCGACGCGCCGCCGCCGATACGGCCGGCGCGCTCGTATACGCGGACCGCAAGCCCCGCGCGCGCGAGCGTGACGGCTGCGGCGAGACCGTTGGGACCGGAGCCGACGACGACCGCATCGAGCGCCGTCACGCCCGCCCCTCGGCGACGAAGGCCAGACGCCGGAGGGTCTCCGTGTTGCGCGCGTGCAGGAAGACGTCGAGGAGCGCCTGCGGGATCCAGCTGCCGGGGCCCGAGACGCCCTCCTCCTGCAGCCGCACGACCGAGCCCGCGCCGCGGGGCTTCACGTGGATCGTGACCCGCGCCTCGCCGACCGGCCATCCGCGGGCGAGCAGCACGAGCCGGCGCGGCGGGTCGTACTCGACCGCGCTCGTCGTGTCGTCGAGAAGGAATGGCCACGCCCCGAAGGAATGGTGCAGCCGCGAGCCGGTGCGAGGCCAGTCGTCGGCGACCTCTCTCATGCGGGCCGCGCCCACGACCCACGTGGGGAACAGCCAGCCGTCCTCGAGGACGCGGAACACGGCCTCGGGGGTGCACCTCATCTCACGCACGTTGATCGACATGACGCCCACGCTACGGTCGCTGGCCCGCGGCCGCGATCGGGGTTGCGCGGCCGCTCGCCGCGCGCAACGTCACGCGCGCGGCGCGGGAGTGGGGGAGACCGTCGACGCCTCGGAGAGGTCGACCATGATGCCGGCCGTGCCGGCAGCTTCGTTCGCCAGATGCTTCATGAGCTCGGGATCGAGCATCTCCGGCTCGGGCGAGGCGAACACGAAGCGCAGCTCGATCGCCGGCTGCAGCCAGATCGTCGAGCGGCCGGTGCCGTCACGCCATGTGAGGGTGAAACTCTCGCCGCGGCGCAGCTTCGTCGCGATCACGACCTTGATGTGGGCGAGCAGACGGTCGGGGATACGGATGGGCTCAGCGCCGCCGCCGTAGTACAGATTTCCCAAGGCGGCCTCCTTTCGCTCGTGCCTCTTGCAAGTGTACCCGTTATTTCGGAAACTTAGATAAAATTCTTAATGATTAGAATTCGATAACCTGCGAAGAGTCGTGGCAAGCACGACGGATCGAGGCGGTGACATGAGCGAATTCCGGCGGCAGCCTTCGGCGCTGCGCCTCGCGCTCCTGCGCTACGTCGACGCCCGCCAGGCGTCGATCCTCCAGGCCCGCCGCGACCTGGGCGTCAACGAGCTCGACGCGCGGGCCCTGCTCTACATCTCGAGCAATCCCGGCACGCGGCCGACCGCCCTGCGCGAGTACCTGGGCATCACGTCGGCGGGGGTGACGACCCTCGTCGACCGGCTCGTGCAGCACCGCGCGGTACGCCGCGACGTCGACGAGAGCGACCGCCGCGTCAACCGGCTGACCCTCACCGTCGATCTTTCGGCGGAGCCGTGGTCGGCGCTCACGCGCTTCGACACGCAGTTCGACGCGGCGCTGGCGGAGACCTCGTGCGACGACGCCCAGCGGTTCGCGAACGCTCTCGACGCCCTGACCGCGGCCGCGTCGGCGACGCGCTGACCGGTCAGATGGCGTCGGGGGTGGCGTGCGCACGCGCGCGCGCCTCAAGGAAGGCGCACAGCGCCGAGATGACCATCAGCTCGGTCGCGATGCCCATGACGGTCGCGGCATTGGTCGCCGACGCCTCCGCCCGCGGCTCGAACGTGACACACCAGTCGAGCGAGCCGACCTCGACCGGCTGGATGTAGAGCTTCGTCGGCACGCTGTCGAGGGTCGCCACGACGAGCCCCGTGTCCGCGCCCTCCCCACCGTCCTGAGGCACGACGCGGACGTCGTCGGGGACGGCGTACCCCAGTGCGCGGAACTGGTCGATCCACTCCTCGAGAGTGGCGATGGTAAGAAAGGTCATCCTGGCCTCGGAGTCGCGCGCCGCGGGTCGACGCCATCGTTGACAGTATGCGGGGTGGCACCCCCGGTTCCCAACCGTCAACCCCCTTCGACACCAGCGGCCCGTCGCGGTGGAGTGTGCCGGCGGCGGACAACGGGTCCGCAGGGAAGGACGGGCGACATGAGCGATCCGACAGCCGACAAGCCGAGCCAAGCCGAGGGCGACATCGGCGACGATGACATCACGGCCGCCGAGCAGGACGGTGACGATCGGGACGACGACGACATCGACGACGGCGCGGCATGAGAGCGCTCGCCTACCGCGGCCCCTACCGCCTGAGGGTCGAGGACAAGCCCGACCCGCGGATCGAGCACCCCGAGGACGCGATCGTCCGCGTGGAGCTGGCGTCGATCTGCGGGTCGGACCTGCATCTGTACCACGGCCTCATCCCCGACACCCGCATCGGCCACACGTTCGGGCACGAGTTCATCGGCCGCGTCGAAGAGGTCGGCCCCGAGGTGCGGACGCTCTCCCCGGGCGACCGAGTGATGGTGCCGTTCCACATCTCGTGCGGGTCCTGCTATTTCTGTGCGCGCGGGCTGTACACCAACTGCCACAACGTGAACCCCAACGCCACCGCGGTGGGCGGCATCTTCGGCTACTCGCACACGGCGGGCGGCTACGACGGCGGACAGGCGGAGCTCGTCCGCGTGCCCTTCGCCGACGTGGGCCCGACGATCATCCCGGAGTGGCTCCACGACGAGGACGCCCTCATGCTCACGGACGCCTTCAGCACCGGGTACTTCGGCGCGCAGCTCGGCGACATCCGCACGGGCGACACCGTCGTGGTGTTCGGCGCGGGCCCCGTGGGGCTCGCGGCCGCGCGGTCTGCGTGGCTCATGGGTGCCGGTCGGGTGATCGTGATCGACCACCTCGACGACCGGCTCGAGAAGGCGCGCACGTTCGCCTTCGCGGAGACCCACAACTACACGCACCACCGCGACGTGGTCGTGCTGCTCAAGCGGCTCACCGACCACCTCGGCGCCGATGTCGCGATCGACGCGGTCGGCGCAGAGGCGGCGGGCAACCATCTGCAGCACGTGACGTCGTCGATGCTGAAGCTGCAGGGCGGTTCGCCGGTCGCGCTGAACTGGGCCATCGACGGGGTGCGCAAGGGCGGGACGGTGTCGGTCATGGGTGCCTACGGACCCATCTTCAGCGCCGTGAAGTTCGGCGATGCGATGAACAAGGGGCTCACGCTCCGTATGAACCAGGCGCCCGCGAAGCGTCAGTGGCCGCGGCTGTTCGAGCACATCCGCGCCGGCGTCATCTCGCCGCGCGAGCTCATCACGCACCACCTGCCGCTCGAAGACATCGTCGACGGCTACCGCATGTTCTCCGAGAAGCGCGACGGCTGCATCAAGACCGTCGTGCACATGGACGGGAAGGCCGGATGATGACTGACACCCCTGAAGAGCTCCGCGGCCGCATCCCGGGGTGGGGCGCCGACGCCGACCCGGCAGACCGCCCCGCGGTGCCCCGCGAGCGGACGGATCTGCCCGAGCAGCGTCCCGGCCCGCCGACGCGCCAGCACACGGCGGGCCATCGCGAGCGCTCGATCGAGCACGCGGACCTCACCGCCGTGTTCGGGACCGCCCAGCCGCTGCACGGCGTCTCGGGTCTCGTGCGGCGCTTCGCGTACGCACGCTACAGCGAAGCGCGCGCGGCGCACTGGCTGCTGCTGATGCTCGGTGACCGCATCGAGGCGCTGGGCGCGCGGCGGGCACGCGTCGCGCTCGTCGTCGCCGCGGTGGCGGCGATCCTCGGCGTCAGACGTAGCCTTCGAGCTGCATCCAGGTAGCCGTGTCCATCAGCTCGCCGTACGCGTCGGACAGACCGTCCGGCGCGATCGGCGCGACGGCGTCGATGTCGGCAGGGACGGTGCCGCGCGATCCGGTGAGCATTGGCACAATGTGCCACGTTCCGCGCCCCTGGGCAACACCTGTGCAAACGCCGACGCATGCGGAAGCAAGCATCCTCCTCCACGTAGTGTCGGGCCCACGGGCCCTTCCGTCCCGTATCCCCCCGAATGGAGCCCCATGACTCTCACGTCTCCTCCCGTCGCGACGCTCGGCCCTGTCCGCCAGACCTACGCGAGCGAGAAGACTTTCCCGCCGATCGCGCGTGCCTACACACAGGTGTCGCAGATCGCGAAGGAGACCGGGCTGCTGGGGCGGGCGCCGTGGTTCTACGCCTCGGTCGCCGCCGCGATCGCCGTGGGGTTCGGCGGTGCGATCACCGGCTTCATCCTGCTCGGCGACAGCTGGTTCCAGCTCCTCATCGCCGCCGCCCTCGGCATCCTCTTCACGCAGGTCGCGTTCCTCTCGCACGAGGCTGCCCACAAGCAGATCCTCTCGTCCGGCAAGGCCAACGAGCGGCTCTCGCGCCTCATCGGGCCGGGCCTGGTCGGCATGAGCTACGCGTGGTGGAACTCCAAGCACACGCGTCACCACGCCAACCCGAACCGCGTCGGCAAGGACCCCGACATCGAGGTCGACACGATCTCCTTCCTCGACGAGGATGCGGCGCGCTCGCGCGGCATCGTCCGCCTCATCACGCGCAAGCAGGGCTGGCTGTTCTTCCCGCTGCTCACGCTCGAGGGGCTGAACCTGCACTGGCTCGGCATCCGCCACCTCGTCTTCACACGCGGGCACGTGCCCGGTCGCTTTCAGGAACTCGCGCTGATCCTCCTGCGCCTGGCGGTCGTCATCGTGCCGGTCTTCCTTCTGCTGCCCCTCGGCATGGCCTTCGCCTTCATGGGCGTGCAACTCGCGGTCTTCGGCGTGTACATGGGAGCGTCGTTCGCCCCGAACCACAAGGGCATGCCGGTCATCGCGCCGGAGGCGAAGCTCGACTTCTTCAGCAAGCAGGTCCGCACGTCGCGCAACATCCGCGGCGGCTGGTGGGCCACGTGGCTGATGGGCGGGCTCAACTACCAGATCGAGCACCATCTCTTCCCGAGCATGGCGCGCCCGCACCTGTCCCAGGCGCGCGAGATCGTGCGCGACGCGTGCGCGACCCTCGACGTGCCATACACCGAGACCTCTCTGCTGCGGTCGTACGGCATCGTCATCGAGTACCTCAACCGCGTCGGGCTCGCCGCTCGTGATCCGTTCGATTGCCCGACCCGCGTGGGCCTTCGCGGCGTCTGACGACCGGCGGCACAACAGAGAACGCCCCCTCCCGGCTTCGTCCGGAGGGGGCGTTGGTCGTATGCGGAGCCTGCTAGAGCGGCTGGACCGAGGGGATCGCGATCGGCTTGCTGGCCGGGGCGTGCGGCGTGCCGTGCGGCTGAGGCTTGTCGTGCGCGTGGTCGTGATTCGGGGGGCGGGGAGATGTGGTGTCCATCACCCCACGCTAGGCGCGCAACCTGGCAGTGTCCACAGGGAAGCGTCTGCGGACAGGCGCATCAGCCCCGCAGCTGGCCGTCCAGGTCGGGGTCGTAGCCGTCGTTCGACACGGCGTCGTCCTCGACGACCGAGAGGCGGTCGCGGGGCTCCATCGTCGGGCGCAGGCGATGCAGGCGGTGACGCAGCGCCGCGAGCGCCTCGGAGACGTCCGGCTCTGCGCCTTCCCAGTCAGCCGGCACCGACAGCACGTCGTTGCCCACGCCGGCGACGAGCTCGGCGGTGCCGACGCTGCCGTCGGGGCGCACGATGGGGAACTCCACGGCATCGGCCAAGCCGATCTTCGCGAGCTCGGCGGTCAGGTCGATGATCACCGCGGCGACGTCGTTCGTCGTGAGCACGGTCTCGCCGGCGTATGTCAGGGAGCGCATGCCTCCACCGTGACGTGCGCGCGCACGGCACCGGCAGCGGTTGCGCCGCTCGGTGCGGTGCGGTAGGCACCATGCCGGCTTTCGCGCAAGCCCCCGTTTCCCGCAGGTCTGCGGCCTACCGTCGTGGCCATGACCGACGCACCCGCCCCCCTCGAGAACCCGCTCACGCGCTACCGGCGCGTCGAGCCGCCCGTGCAGCATCAGCCCGAGCCGGGCGTGCAGTCCGAGATGACGCCCGTGCCCGACCTCGGCGAGGACAGCTACCGGGGGAGCGGGCGCCTCACCGGACGCAAGGCGCTCATCACGGGCGGCGACTCGGGCATCGGCGGGGCCGTGGCGATCGCGTTCGCGCGAGAGGGTGCCGACGTGGCGATCGTGCATCTTCCCGACGAGCAGTCCGACGCCGACCACGTGCTCGAACACGTGCGCGCCGCCGGGCGCACGGGCGTGTCGATCGCGACGGACATCTCGGATGCTGCCGCGTGCCGCGCGCTCGTCGCCGAGGCGGTCGACGCCCTCGGGGGCCTGGACATCGTGGTGAACAACGCCGGCAAGCAGGTCGCCGTGCCGCGCCTGGAGGACCTGTCCGACGAGCAGTTCGAGCAGACGTTCCGCACCAATGTGTTCGCGACCTTCTGGATCACGAAGGCGGCCGTCGCGCACCTCCCGGCGGGGAGCAGCATCATCAACACGGCGTCGCTCGAGGCCTACAAGCCGGCGCCCGACCGGCTGGACTACGCCGCGACGAAGGCTGCGATCAACAATCTGTCGAAGGGGCTCGCGCTGCAGCTGGCCGAGCGCGGCATCCGCGTGAACGTGGTCGCGCCCGGTCCGACCTGGACGGCGCTGCAGGTCAGCGGGGGAGTCTCCGACGAGCAGATGGAGCATTTCGACGACGAGAGCACGTACCAGCGCGCCGGCCAGCCGGCTGAGATCGCGCCGGCGTACGTCTTCCTGGCCTCCGCCGACGCGTCGTATGTGTCGGGCGAGACGCTCAATGTCAACGGCGGCATGGTCACACCGTGACGGTCGCGCTCGTGTGGGCGGGGTCGCGTGCCCCGTACGTGCCCGATCTCGACCTGCGCACCGTGGCGCCCGAGGCCGCCGCGATCCTGGACGCCGCGTGTGCCCTCACCGGCACGCGCTGGCTCGTCGGCGGGACGGATGCAGCCGGCCCGGTCGTCGCGGCGTTCGTGGACGACGTCCTCTCCGGTCGTGCGCCCGTGTTCGGATTCGCCGGGGTCGCCCGCGACGCGAACGAGGCCGCGGTGCTCGCCGCGCGCGCGGCGGCCGCCCCGGTCGTCCCATCCAGCTGGGCGCGCCTGATCGCGTCGGACCGCGTCGACCCGGAGGTGCGGGGGCTGCTCGCACAGCGTGCCGTGCCCGACGACCCCGCGTACACGCCGGTCGTCGTCGACGCCGCCGACCTCGCGCTGCTGCGCGAGCTCGGCGACGTGCTCGTGCCGCAGCATCCGTCGCCGCCGATCGACCTGGCTGCCCGCCTGGACGCCCAGTACGCGCGCGGCGAGGGCGACGGCTGGCGGTTCGCGGAGTTGCCGCCCGACCCGGAGGCCCTCCGCACCGGCCTCGCGACGCTCCGTCCCCTCTGGCCCGCAGACCCGGCGCGCCAGAGGTCCCTCGTCGGCCGGCTCGTCGACGCCGCGGTGTCGGGCATGGCCCCGTTCGACGCCGGCGAGCTCGCGGCATGGCTCGAGGACGTGCGGGTCGACCTCGTCCGGCTGTGGCTGGCGCATCCGGCGTCGATGGCGCGCGTCGGCTACGACGGCTTCGCCACGGGCGGCGTCGTGATCCCGCTGCGCGGCTTCGACGCACCCGCGTCGCGTCGCGAGGAGTGGGAGCCGGACGACGTGGCGGCGTCGGCATGAACCTCGCCGGCATGCGCACCTATCGTCTGGACGAGGAGGTCGACGTCGTCGTGGTCGGCACGGGCGCCGGCGGAGCGCCGCTCCTGGCCGAGCTCGCCCGCCGCGGGATGCGGGTCGTGGCGCTCGAGGCCGGGCCGCATTTCGACGATGCCGACTTCACGCCGGACGAACCGGCGTCGGTGCGGATCAACTGGATGTCGGAGCGACTCAGCGGCGGCGAGCAGCCCACCGCGTTCGGCACGAACAACAGCGGCCGGGGTGTGGGCGGCTCGATGCTGCACTGGGGTGCCTTCACGCCACGTCCCGACCGCCGCGACCTGCGACTGCGGACCGAGACGGGCGAAGGGCGCGACTGGCCGATCGACGCGGACGAGCTGCTCCGCTACGTCGCGCGGGTCGAGGCCGACATCGGGGTCTCGGGTCCGACTCCGTATCCGTGGGACGACACCCGGGCGTACGCCTACCCGCCGGCGAAGCGCAACACCCCCGCCGAGCTCGTCGCGCGCGGATGCGACGCCGTGGGCATCCGCGCGACCGACGCGCCGGCCGCCGTGCTCACGCGGGCGCGGCTGCAGCCGGACGGACCCGAGCGCGCGGCGTGCATGGGCTGCGGGGCGTGTCATCAGGGCTGCCGGAACGGCGCGAAGGCGTCGACGGCGAACACGTATCTGCCGGCGGCGGTGGCCGCGGGGGCGGAGATCCGCGCCGAGGCCATGGTGCACGGCATCGAGCGGGACGCGTCGGGCCCCATCACCGCAGTGGTGTATCGCCAGGACGGCATCGACCGGCGTCAGCGGTGCCGTGCCCTCGTGCTCGCAGCGGGCGGCGTCGAGACGCCGAGACTCCTCCTGTGGACGGGGCTCGCGAACGGCAGCGGACAGGTGGGGCGCAATTTCCTCGCGCACGGCGCGACGCAGGTGTGGGGCCGGTTCGACGAGCCCGTGCGCGGCCACCGCGGCTATCCGTCGTCGCTCATCAGCGAGGACATGATGCGGCCCCACGGCGCCGACTTCGCCGGGGGCTACCTCATGCAGAGCCTCGGCGTCATGCCGCTCACGTTCGCCACGACCCTCGCGCGCGGCGGCGGGCTGTGGGGGCGGGAGCTCATGCAGCGCATCGATCAGGCCCGCTTCATGGCGGGCATCGGCATCAATGCCGAATGCCTGCCGTCCGACGACAACCGCCTCGAGCTGTCGGACGAGCTCGACGAGCACGGCATTCCGCGTGCGGTGGTCACGTTCACCGCCGGCGAGAACGAGCGGGCGATCGATCGACACGCCACCGGCACGATGGTGCGGATCATGACGGCGGCGCGCGCCCAGGAGACGATCGTGCTGGCCCGCACGGCGCACACGATCGGCACGTGCCGCATGTCGGAGCATCCGGATGACGGCGTCGTCGACGCATCCGGACGCTCGCACGAGATCCCCAACCTGTGGATCTGCGACAACTCGGTGTTCCCGAGCGCGCTGGCCGCGAATCCGGCGCTCACGATCATGGCGCTGTCGCTGCGCACCGCGGACGCCCTCGCGAGGGGGTAAGAAAGGATCCATGGGCAAGTTCCTTTTCGAGGGCCACCTCAGCGCCGACTTCGACGATCGGCTGCTCGCGCACCTCCAGGTCGTGATCGGCACGAAGCTGCGTCGCGGCGAATCGTTCCACTTCACGTGGAAGGACGACCGCTCGATCGGCGACGGACGCACCTCGGTGTACATCCATCCGAGCAGCGTCGTCTGGTACAAGTACTACGGCGGGCGTCCGGCGGCTCTGAACGGCGCGTGGATCGACGCCCTGATGTACACCGCGAATTCGAGCCGGGGGCTGTACGTCGTGCCCGAACCCGCGCCCGAGCCCCAGAAGCAGGTGACCGATGAAGCGTATTGACATCCGCTACGACGGCGAGCCGTACAGCATCGGCAACCGCAGCCTCGACGAGCTGATCGACGAGATCGAGCGGGGCATCGCGGGATCTCCCGGCGGGTTCTGGCTCGAGGTGAATCACGGCGAGGGGCAGCCGCGGCCGACCTTCCTGCGGCTGACGGCACAGTCCGACATCGCGCTGACGCCGATCCCCGAACCTGCATCGACCGACTGATGCCGCGCATGCTCGTCATCGGCGAAGCCCTCATCGACATCGTGAAGGGCGTCGAGATCGTCGGCGGCTCGCCCGCCAACGTGGCCCTCGGCCTCGGACGCTTCGGGCGCGCGCCGCAGCTGCTCACGGCGCTCGCGCCCGACGAGCGGGGCTGGCGGATCGCGGCACACCTCGAGGAGTCGGGTGTCGAGGTGCGCCCGGAGTCGTTCGTGCTCGACCGGACGTCGACCGCGCGCGCCGAGCTGCAGCCCGACGGCTCGGCGCACTACGACTTCGACATCGCGTGGCGCCTCGCCGAGATCGACATCGACGGGGTCGACGCCGTGCACGTGGGGTCGATCGCGTGCTTCCTCGAACCCGGCGCGGCCGTCGTGCTGCGGATGCTGCGCCGCGCCGCCGCCCGCGGCGTGCGGGTGACCTTCGACCCGAACATCCGGCCCGCCCTCGTCGGCGGCGTCGACGTGCGGGCCCGCGTCGAGGAGATCGCGGCCCTGTCGACCGCCGTGAAGCTCAGCGACGAGGACGCCGCGCACATCTACCCCGATCTGTCGCTCGACGACGCGCTCGCCGCGCTGCTGGCGACCGGCCCGGCGCTCGCCGTGGCCACGCGCGGCGGCGAGGGCGCCCTGCTACGCACCGCGCACGAGCGGGTGGACATCGCCGCGCGACGCACCGACGTCGTCGACACGGTCGGGGCGGGCGACACGTTCATGGCCGCGCTCATCCTGTGCCTCGGGGAGCCGGACCCGCTCACAGCCGAGCGCCTGCGCGAGATCGGCGAGTTCTGCGCGACCTCCGCCGCCATCACGGTCGGGCGCGCGGGCGCCGACCTGCCGACGCTCGCCGACGTCGAGCGCGCCCTGCTCTGAGCGCGGACGGCGCGACCGGAGTACGCCACTTACATTCGACATCCAGTCCAATGTATGTTCGGGCCTACTCGCTGCATCACGCGAGAAGGGCTCGGGGGAGCCTCGCAACGACGCGAATCCATGGGGGAATCAATGAGCGATTCAACGACGTCCGGCGCGCCCGCCGGATGGTATCCGGCCGGTGTCGGCGGCCAGGAACGCTACTGGGACGGGGCGATGTGGACGGATCACGTGCGGCCGACGGCGACGGTCGCATCACCCGTCGTCGAGGCGCACACGGTGCCCTCCGACGTCTCGACGGAGGTCGTGCCGGCTCCATCGGCCAGCAAGCCCTGGTACCGGCGTAAGGCGATCATCATTCCGGCGGCGGTCGTGGGCGGAGTGCTCGTGCTGTCGACCGTCATCACGGCGGTCGGGGTCGGCCGGGCCGCTCAGACGATCGCCGAGCGCGAACCTGTGGTCACGGAGGTCGAGGAGGCGGAGGATGACGAACCGGCGGAAGTCGACCCTGCGCCGTCGGCTGCGGACGTCACGGTGCCCGCGACCGAAGGTATGACCGCAAAAGAAGCGCAGGCCGTGCTGGAGAATGCCGGCCTCGAGGTCGAGTTCTCGGCGGACAAGGGCTTCGTGATCGATCGGGACAACTGGACGGTGCTCGGAACGGTTCCTGCCGCCGGTGCGGCGGCCAAGGTCGGTGACGCGGTGGTGGTCAACGTGAAGAAGACCGCCGAGATCGAGCAGGAGGCCGCGCAGCCTCCTGCCGAGCCGGCCGCGCCCGCCGCGCCGCCCGCGTCGGCCATGAGTCTCGGCCAGCAGAATGCCGTGGAGTCGGCGAAGTCCTACCTGCGCTTCACGGCCTTCAGCCGCATGGGCCTCACGCAGCAGCTCACGAGCGAGTACGGAGAGGGGTTCGAACCGGGAGACGCGGAGTTCGCGATCGCCTACCTCGAGCAGAACGGTCTCGTGGACTGGAACGCGGAGGCGGTCGAGTCCGCGAAGTCCTACCTGAACTTGTCGTCGTTCAGCCGCGATGGCCTCTACGAGCAGCTGACCAGCGAGTACGGCGAAGGCTTCACTCCAGATCAGGCGAACTACGCGCTCGGGCAGGTGGGGTACTGATGAGCGACGCGCAGGCCGGCTGGTACGACGACGGCACGGGCACGAAGCGGTGGTGGGACGGTCAGGCCTGGACCGATCGGGTGCAACCGCCCCCACCGCCGGAGCCCGGCCTCTCCGGCTTCATCGACCGCGCCCAGGCCGACGCGGTCGCCGGGGCGCAACCGCGACCCGCGCCCGCAGGCGCGAGTTACGTGGTGCTGCAGGTCGTGCTGAAGGAGAAGTTCTTCGGGACGGGATCGGGGAATCTCACCGAGCTGGAGAAGGTCATCAATCGCCAGGCATCGCTCGGCTACCGCCTGCATACGATCACGACTGCGTCATCGGGCAGCACGGGATTCGGTGGCGGCGATCGCATCCAGGCCACGATGGTCTTCGAGAAAGTCGGTTGATCCCGCGCGCGGCGCGACCGGGCGTGTCAACCCGGTCCGCCGCATCCCGAGCGTCGGCCTAGCCTCGCAGGCTCATCACCCCTGGAGGACGACATGGCCGACACCCCCACGCCGATCGAGCTGCAGAAGTACCTCGGCGGCGTCGAGTACCCCGCGAGCAAGGACGACCTCGTCACCGCGGCGCGCGGCAACGGCGCTCCCGACGACCTCGTCTCGGCGCTCGAGGGCGCCGGCGCCGACTCGTTCGATTCGCCGACCGACGTCAGCAGCGCGCTGTCGGGCTCCTGATCGGCGCCGGTCGCCGGCCGCCGCGCAGTAGCGTGTGACCGTGGCTGCCGCCGATCTCGCCGCCCACGTCACGCGCGTGTGGGACGTCGTCGTGGTGGGCGCGGGGCCGGCGGGTTCGACCGCGGCCCGGGTCGCTGCCGCGGCGGGGGCGAGCGTGCTCCTCCTGGATCGCGCGGAGTTCCCGCGGTACAAGACGTGCGGCGGCGGCCTCATCGGCGTCAGTCGCGCGCACGTGCCCTCGGCCGTGCTCGAGACGGTCGAGCAGCACATCTTCGAGGTCGAGTTCACCCACGACGGTCGCGACCCGGTGCGCCTGCACAGCGCGGACCCGCTCCTGGCGATGGTGCGGCGCGAGCGCTTCGACGCGGCGCTGGTCGCGGAGGCCGAGCGCGCGGGCGCGACGTTCGTGTCGGGCGTCACGGTGCGCACGGTTGCGCAGGAAGACGACGGTCCGGTGCGGCTCGAAACGACCGGCGGCGCTCTCGAAGCGCGCGCCGTGATCGGAGCCGACGGCGTCGGCGGGCGCATCGGACGCTACGTCGGGGTCGAGCCGGAGCGGGTCGACCTCGGGCTCGAGGAGGAGGTCGCCGCTCCCGGCGGTGCGGCGGGTCCGCGGCCCGTGCGGCTGGACTGGGGCCCCGGTCCCGGCAGCTACGCGTGGGTGTTCCCGAAGGCCGAGGTCGACACCGTCGGGGTGATCGAGCGCAAGGGCCCGGCGGACGGCACACGCGCCTACCTGCGGTCGTGGGTCGCGGCGCAGACCCCGGATGCGGCGGTCGAGCGATCGAGCGGACACCTCACGCAATGGCGCCGGCACATCTCGCCCCTGCGCCGCGGGGCGGTGCTCGTCGCCGGTGACGCCGCGGGACTCCTCGAGCCGTGGATGCGCGAGGGCATCTCGTTCGCGCTGCGCTCCGGCGAGCTCGCGGGCCGCGCGGCGGCGGGCTTCGCCATGGGTGACGACGCCGTTCTCGACGCATACGCGCACGACGTCGAGGCGACCCTCGGCGTCGAGATGCGCGTCGGGGAGCTGCTCCTCGCGGTGTTCGAGAAGCGGCCGGGACTGCTGCATCTGCTGATCAAGCGCACGCGGCAGGGACGCCGCTTCTTCGCGCGGTTCTGCACGGGCGAGGTGAGCCTGGCCGACCTCGCCGAGCGGCGCTGGGTCATGCGGGCCCTGCGCGCGCTCGGACAGCCCAGCGAGCGTGTCAAGGGCCTGCATCGGTAACGCCGCGGCTCGTAGCGTCGCGGGCCCCGGATGAAAGGAACGACATCATGGCCGTCGCACGCGACATCATGACCCCCGCCCCGCAGTGCGTGGGGGAGAAGCAGACCCTGGTGGAGGCCGCGCGGCTGCTCGCCGACCTCGACGTCGGCGCGCTGCCGATCTGCGGGGAGGACAACCGTCTCAAGGGCATGCTCACCGACCGGGACATCGTCGTGAAGTGCCTCGCGCAGGGCGGCGACCCGGCCTCGACGACGGCCGGCCAGCTGGCGGAGGGCAAGCCTGTCACGATCGGCGCCGACGACAGCCTCGAGGAGGCGCTGTCGGTCATGGCCGCGCACCAGGTGCGCCGGCTCCCCGTGATCGACGGGCACGACCTCGTCGGCATCATCGCGCAGGCAGACATCGCACGGGCGCTCCCGTCGGACGACACGGGCGAGACCGTCGAGGCGATCTCCGAGGAGTAGAACCGGCGTCAGAAGGGTGGCGCGCCGGGCGGCCCCGGATCGGATCCGGGATCGGGACGGAACACGACGTATCTCTCCGGCACATCGGTCGCCACCCGTCCGAGGGGTGTGCGCCAGCGGATGCTGCCATCCGGCAGCTGCTCGGCGCGCCACTCCGTCTCGGTCTTGAGCGTGTGGTGACGCTTGCACAGGCACGCGAGGTTGCACGCCGAGGTCGTGCCTCCCAGCGCCCAGTCGAGCGTGTGATCACGGTCGCATCGTCGGGCGGGCTGGCGGCACCCCGGAAAACGGCAGTGGATGTCGCGCACGGCAAGAAATCGATCGAGGGCCGCCGGCCGCCGGTAGGTGTCGGCCGCCATGACCGTTCCGGTGATCGGGTGCGTCAGCACCCGCTCCCACATCGGCGCGCCGGCCATGAGCGTGCGTGCGGTCGTCGCGTCGATGGGGTACGCGCCCTCGAGCGAGGCACCCCGGTCGTGGATGCCGGCGGCCGTGGTCGCGGGGATGACGACCGACACGTGCGCGCGCACGGCGCCGAGGCCGCCAGAGACGGTGTCGACCGTCGGGTCGAGCGACGGCCGCCCGGCGAGGAGGAGGTCGGTGACCAGGTCGGCGCGCACCTGATCGAGCGTGCGCTCGTCGTGGACCGTGACCGTCGGCGCCTGCGCGCCGCCCGACGGCGCTGCCTCATCGCCGCCGCATCCGCCCTCGGCCGGCGCCGTCACGGCGACGCTCAGGACCTGCTTCGCCATGCGCGTGAGCCGATCCATCGCGCCATGCATGAGCACCGACGACCCGATCGCCGTCAGCTGGCTCGTGCCGTCGCCGAGGTCATCCACCCACACGCGGCGGCGACGGACCGCCGCGGCGTGGCGCTCGGTGATCGACCGCGGGGCGAGTGCTTCGGCGGCGTCTTGGGCGAACTTCTGCGTGCGCGGCGGGTTCTCGCGCATCGCGTACTCGAGCACCGTCTCCTCGTACTCGGCGCGGGCGGCGGGATCGGAGAGGCCGCTGCCGGCGTCGGTGATGATGCGTGCATGACGCGCGCTGATGCGGCTGTCTGCAAGGGCGTCCAGCGTCGCCGGGAAGAGATCGACCAGGATCTGCGCCCGATGCATCTGGTTCTGCACGGCGCTGTCATGCACGTGCGTCGCGACCGCGATCTCGGCCGCGATCGAGCGCTCCTCCATCTGTCGCCGCTGCGTATCGACTGACTGACGGGATTCGCGCACCTGCGCGATCCGCCGAGCCGCGGCCAGGTGCAGGACCTTGTCCGCCTCCAGCGCCGCGATCGCCGCGTCGACCTCGACGAGCGCCTCGACGATGTCCGCCAGAGCCGCCTCGTCGTTGATAACTTCGACGGTGACCGCGTTCTCCATGCTAACAGTATCGCAGCTATCCCCGACATCGATCCTCGCTGCCCAGGGGGACGGCCGCCGATGCCATCGATCGGGCCGCTGAGGAGGAAGAGTCGTCGCCACACCGGCCGGGGGTTCGCCGCTTCCACCCGGCACAGTTAGTGTCCACACGGACACTAACTGTGATACTGTCCGCTAGGACGGTTTCCACGGTGGGGGTCGCATCGAACAAGAGATGGATCATGGACAAGAAGCTGGAGCAGAGCGAACTCCCCGAGGCCGCGCGCGCCTTCGTGGACGGGTGGCAGGGGCGCGACGCGGACAAGGTGGCGGCGCTGTTCGCCGACGACGCCGTCGTGTCGGATGAGGGTCGCACGCACCGCGGTGCAGCGGAGATCCGCGGATGGATCGACGGGTCGATCAACCTCTTCACCACGACGCTCACCTTCCTGGGCGCGCGCGAGGTCGAGGACATGGTCGGCGCCTCGTACCGCCTCGAGGGCGACTTCCCGGGCGGTGTCGTCGACCTCGAGTACCAGTTCCGCCTCGACGCGGACGGGCGCATCCGCCAGCTCGACTTCGACGCCGCTGCGTGAACACGTTCGCGCGACGAAGAGGCTGCCTCCCCAGGAGGCAGCCTCTTGCGTTTCCCGCGTCGATCGCGTCAGACCGTCCGAACGGTTCCACCGTCGATGACGACCTCGGCGCCCACGATCGCCGACACCCGGTCGGAGACGAGGAACCCGACGAGGTCGGCGACCTCCTCGGGCTCCGCGAATCGGCCGAGCGGCACGCCTCCGAGCGCGTCCATCACCCCCTGCGCTGCCTCGTCTCGGCTGATGCCGTTCGCGTCGGCGAGCCGGTCGTAGAACACCTCCGTCGCCTCGGTGCGGATGCCGCCGGGGCTGACCGCGTTCACGCGCACGCCCTTCGGCGCCAGCTCGGTCGCGAGGGCCTTGCTGTAGGTGCGAAGTGCCGCCTTCGCGGACGCGTACGGAATGGTCGACTCCCACAGCGGCATCTCGCGTTGGATCGACGTGAAGTGCAGCACGACCCCCGCTCGCTTCGAGATCATGTCCGGGATGAGCGCATGGTCGAGCCGCGCAGCGCCGAGGAAGTTGAGCTGGAGCTCGGTGATCCACTGCTCCTCGGGGATCGCCGCGAATCCGCCCGCAGGCGTGGAGGAGCCGCCGACGACGTGCACGATGATGTCGGCGCCGCCCGCGCCCGTGATCGCCGCGGAGACGAGGTCGGTGCCCTCCTTCGTGGAGGTGTCGGCCGCGATGAAGCGGTCGGGGTGCTCGTAGCCCTCCGGCATCGAGCGCGCCGACACCCAGACGTCGGCGCCGAGCTCGCGAAGGCGTGCGGCCACCGCGCGACCAGCTCCCTTCGTGCCGCCTGTGACCAGTGCGCGTCGACCGTCGAGACGGTCGCGGTCGTTCTCTGACATGATGCATCCCATCGCTCGTGAAACTGTCTCTTAGGACAGTAACACGAGTGGTGTCCTACAGGACACTAATCAGATGCGGTGCGGTTCTCCGCGGGCAGCAGGCCGCGCTCGAGCATCCGATCGGCGGAGGCGATCGCATCGGCTACGAAGCGCTTGGTGAGCGCGGTGTAGCGGCGTATGTCGGCGGCCGACCAGCCCTCGAGCACCTCGGCGATCATGCGGTCGCCGAGGGCGTAGACGCCGCGGGCGGCCTCCTCGCCGGCGTCCGTGAGGCGGATCAGGGTGGCGCGCCCATCGGTCGGATCGGTGGTGCGCTCCACGAGGCCGTCCCCCTCGAGTCGTCGCACGATCTTGCTGACGTGCGACGCGCCCGTGGCCAGCACCTCCGAGAGCACGGTCGGCCGCATCGGGCCCCACGCGAGCAGGTGCCGCAGCGTCTGGTGGGACTGCTGATCGATGCTCTCGCCGGTCTTGGCGAGGATCTCGCCCTGGAGCGCGGGAGAGTCCCACAGGAGGATCAGGGCGCTCAGGTTCGCCAGGAGCTCCGACCGGTAGGGGAAGTCGTCGGCGCTCAGGGAGCGCGAGCCGGTGGCCTTCCCGCTGTCGGTCATGGCGCGAGTCTACTGAGGCCGCCCCTGTGCGACGCGGAGGTGAGATCGTGTCGCAGCGGACAGCATCGGTTATACTGTCCGATAGGACATCAATACGGATGCAGCGCACGAAGCCGCCGCTGTCCGGAGGGAGGTGCGGCATGGGTGCGATGGACGAACTGATCGATCCTGGCGTGGTCACGCAGCTGCGCGACGCGCTGCGGTCGGCGGCGCCGTCGCTGGAGCTGCCGTCGCTCGCCGCGGCCGCACGCGGCGTTCCCGGCCGGCGGCTGCGCGACCGCGTGGATCTCGTGCGGGAGGCCCTGCTGGCCGACATCCCGGCCGGATGGGCCGTCGCCGAGCGGATCGTGGACGACGTGCTCGGCACGCCCCGGTTCGCCGGGTGGATGATCTGGCCGGTGACCGAGTTCGTCGCGACACGAGCGATCGGCAGCGGCTCGCGAGCGAAGGGTCGCGCGCCTACCTGCCGTGGGCGAAGCGCGTGCCGTGGCTGGTAGCGCATTCCTTTGCCACGCGGGCGATCATCGACGCGCTGTACCGAGACGAGGCGGAGTACGTGCGGCGATCCGTCGCGAACCACCTCAATGACCTCAGCCGCGTCGACCCAGACCTGGTCGGAGAGATCGCGCGGCGCTGGCAGGAGGCGCCCGACGCTCACACGGCGTGGGTGCTGCGCCATGGCCTGCGCTCGTCAAGAAGGCCGATCCGACGGCGCTGGCGCTGCTCGGCTACACCGGAGCAAGTCTGCGCGTCGAGCGGCCGGTCCTGTCGAGCGGGGCCATCCCGCCGGGCGGCATCGTCGAGTTCTCGGCCGTCGTCACCAACGACGGGGACAGCGACGCGGTCGTGGCGATCGACTACGCCATCGGCTTCCAGCGGGCGAACGGCACGGTGAGCCCGAAGACGTTCAAGCTCGCGACGCGGCGACTCGCACCGGGGGAGAGCGTCGTCGTGCGCAAGGCGCACTCGTTCCGCCCGATCACCACGCGCTCCTACTACCCCGGCCGCCACGTCGTGACCGTGCAGGCTAACGGCGCCCTCTCGCCACCCGCCGAGTTCGTTCTGGCGGCCGACGACGGAGGTGCCCCGCACCGAGGAGGATCTCGATGACCGAGCTCAGCGAGCGCGTCCTGGAGATCGTGCGATCCATCCCGGCGGGCCGCGTCACGACGTACGGAGACGTCGCGCGTGCGACGGGAACCGGTGCGCGCGTGGTGGGGCGGATGCTGCACGGCAGCGGGCACGACATCCCGTGGTGGCGCGTGGTCAGCGCCGACGGGCGGCCCTATCCCGGCGCAGCCGGAGACGCGGGCGACCGATTCATCGCTGAGCGCACACCGCTCGTTGATGACACGGAGGACGTCCGTGTCGATCTGCAGCGCGCGTCGTGGACGCTTCAGGACTGAGTGCTGGCGACGCCTCGGCATCCGACTTTACTGTCTTCGAGGACAGGACCTTGTGCGCGGATAGCTCGACTGTTACTGTCCTATAGGACACTAAACATGGTGTCCTTGGAGACAGTAAGGAAGGGAACTCCGATGTCTGAGATCAAGAATGTGGTGCTGGTGCACGGCGCCTTCGCCGACGGCTCCGGCTGGCGGGGCGTGTACGACGAGCTCACGGCCCGCGGGTACGCGGTGTCGATCGTGCAGAACCCGCTCACCTCCCTCGAGGCCGATGTCGCGGCGACCCGCCGGGTGCTCGACCGGCAGGACGGCCCGGCGATCCTCGTCGGTCACTCGTGGGGCGGCACGGTGATCACCGAGGCCGGGGTGCATCCGAAGGTCGCCGGCCTCGTGTACGTGTCGGCGCTCGCGCCCGACCGTGGCGAGACGACGGCGCAGCAGTACGACGGATTCGCGCCGACGCCGGATTTCGTGATCGACGTGGGCGACGACGGCTACGGGTTCATCGCCCCCGAGAAGTTCGCGATCGGGTTCGCGCACGACGCGAGCGAGGCGGATGCGGCGTTCCTGCGCGACTCGCAGGTGCCGATCGACATGTCCGTCTTCGCCACGGAGCTGACCGAGGCCGCGTGGCGCGACAAGCCGAGCTGGGCGGTGATCGCCACCGACGATCACGCGTTCGATCAGGCGATGCTGCAGCACATGGCGACGCGGATCGGGGCCCGGATCACGAACGTGGCGGCCAGCCATGCCGTGTTCGCCACGCAGCCGCACGTCGTGGCCGAGGTGATCGACGCGGCTGCGCGTGAAGCGCTCACCGCGCAGGGCGGCCTCGCCGCATCGTGACGCCGCGGAGCGGGCAGGGGAGGGCGGCGGACGACGACGCCGGCGTCCCCCTTGCCCGCGGCTACCCCTACCGCTCGCGACTCCTCTCGAGCCTGAGCGCGCTCATCCTGCTGTGGGACTCACCCGTGCTGCAGGGTGAGATCCTCGCCCGGTCGGGGGAGACGATCGATCAGCCGGCGCATGCGGCGCTGCGCCATCTTCTTGCGTGGGGGCCGACGCGGCCGAGCGCCCTGGCTGTCGTGCTCGGAACGGGCGCGTCGAACGTCAGCAAGATCGTCGGCCGCCTCGAGGCCGACGGGCTCGTCGCTCGGGTCGTCGCCGACGACGACCGGCGCGCGACCGTGATCCGACTGACCGAGCGCGGCGAGGGCGCGGCCCACGGTGTCTACGCACTCGGCGACCGCATGATCGCAGAGGTGCTCGAGCACTGGTCGCTCGACGACATACGTCGCTACACGGCGCTCACAGAGCGGTTCGTGAGCGATGCCATCACGTCCACCGCCCGTATGCGCGAGCGCGGACTCCGTCCTTGACTGCTCGCGTGGGGCGCGGTCTCGCTGGGGAGGAGATGTCGTCGCTAGGCGTTCGACGGCACCCCCTCGGCTCGCACCCACGGCTCGAAGAAGGCGCGCAGCTCGCGCACGTACAGCTCAGGCGTCTCGCGCGGCGCGAAGTGCCCGCCGCGCTCGGGACGGGTGACGCGCGCGACGTTCGCCACGCGGTCGAGCCACTCCGGCGGCGGGGTCAGCAGGTCGCCGGGGAAGAGCGAGAAGCCGGACGGCACCTCCACGCGACGTGCGTGCTCCCACGCCGGGATCGCGGCGTTCGCGCGATACATGCGCATGGCCGGCGTCGCGCTGTTGGTGAGCCAGGTCGTCGTGACGAGATCGAGCATGGCATCCGCGCTCAACGCCGAGGTCGTCGCCTCGCTCCGATCGCTCCACGCGTGGAGCTTCTCGACGATCCACGCCGCGAGGCCCACGGGGGAGTCGGCGAGCGCCGCGCCGAGCGTCACGGGCTTCGTGCGGTGCAGCGCGGCGTACGCGCCCTCCTGCGCGCTCCACTCGGCGGCCCGCCGCATCCACGCCCGCTCGGCGGCGGACAGCGCGGCGGGGTCTCCCGTGTAGACCGGGATGCCCGCGTCCATCCGGTGCACCGCGATGACATGCGCGGGGTGATTCAGCGCGATGAAGCGGCCCACGGCGCTGCCGATGTCGCCGCCCGCCACGACATACCGGTCGTAGCCGAGCCGGCGCATGAGAGCCGCCCACAGCTCCGCGACCTCCATCGAGTTCAGCGGCGATGCCTCGAGCGTGGAGTAACCGAACCCGGGCATCTCCGGCACCACGACGTCGAAGGCGACACCGTCCTCCCCGGCGGAGGTCAGGGCGTCGACGACCTCGAGATAGCGCCACGCCGAGTCGGGCCATCCGTGGCACAGCAGGAGCGCGGCGCGTGGCGAGGTCGCGCGCGCGTGGATGAACCGGATGCGCGCGACCGCGCCGCCGTCCGCGGCGCGCCGCGCCGCGACCTCGTGCCACGGATGCCGGGCGATCCGCTCCTCGCGCGCCGTCCAGTCGTAGGCACTGCCCCACCGCTCCGCCAGGTCGCGCAGCACGTCGGAATCGGTGCCCTCCGACCACCCCGGAGCGTCGGCGAGCGCGGGCCAGCGCGTGCGTCGCACCCGTGCGCGCAGGTCGGCGATGTCGTCGGGCGGCGTCGACGGCGTCCACGGATGCGGGTCGCCCAGGATGATCCGCGTGCTCGCCGTCATGAGGCGTCGGCGGTCTCGAACGGCTCGTAGCAGTCGAACGTCTCGTGGTGCACGATGCGGCCGTCCGTCACGGTGAGCACGGCCGCGACATGCGCGATGAGCTCCTGCCCTTCGCGGAACGGGCCGGCGGGCATCCCGACCACGCCGCGCCAGGTCGCACGGACGGCGGCGCGCTCGCCGTCCACGATGACGTCGTGCACGTCGAAGAGCTGTTCGCGCAGCAGCGCCTTGCCTCGGCGGAAGCCGTCGAGCGTCTCCGACAGGTCGCGCGCGGCGCCCCGCCGCGTGAGAGCGTTCGGATGCTCCACGACCGTCACGTCGGGCGCGAGGAGGGCGCCGAGGTCGCTCTCGGAGGAGGACAGGTCGGAGACGACGGCGTAGTAGCGGCGAACGAGGTCTGCGACGGCGGTGGCGGCGGGGGTGGGAGTGCTCGTGTTCATGCCGGCAGTATTGCACAACCAAAGTTGTGTAAACTAGCCGCATGGCCGAGACGCACGCTGCCGACCCCGCTCCCCGCTCCGCGATCGACCTGGACACCGCGACGCTCCTCTCGCTCGCCGGCGGGCTCGCCGATCGGATCGTGCTGCAGGCGATGCGGGCCCGAGGTCACCACGTGACGCGGGCGCACGGCTTCATCTTCCAGAGACTCCTCACCGGCGAGCAGTCGATCACGGCGCTCGCCGCCGACCTGCGCATCACGCAGCAGGGCGCGTCGAAGCACGTGCAGGAACTCGAACGCCTGGGGCTGGTCACCCGACGGACCGACGAGCGTGACAAGCGCGCACGCGTCGTCGCGCTGACCGACCGGGGGCGCGCCGCGATCGCGCTGGCGCGCGAGGCGCGCGCGGCGTTCGAATCCCACGTCGCCGCCCTCGTCGGCGTCGAGGAGCTCGCCGCCACGCGCCATGCGCTCGCAGCGGTGCTCGACGACGCCGGGATCACCGCCCACATCGCGGACCGCAGCATCCCGTGGCAGGACTGACCACCGCGGGCAGCAGCAGCGTCACAGCGGCTGCGACAGCGCGGCGAGCGTCTGCCCGATGAGACGCCCGGGTGCCGAGGGATCGGGCGGCCCGTCGGCGGACTGCTCCCACCGCGACAGCTGCAGCGACGTCTCCACGACGAGCCGCGCACGCTCGAACCGGCGGCTCTCGAGCTCGGTCGCCATCTGCTCGAACGGCAGACCGGCCGGGGCGAGCTCTCCCAGGACGACCGCGTCTTCGAGCGCGAGACCCGCTCCGTAGGAGATGTGCGGCGTCGTCGTGTGCACGGCATCGCCGATGAGCAGGACGTGCCCGGCGTGCCACGGCGGCGGCACGAGCACGTACGTGAGCGCGCGGAAGTCGATCTGCGCCGCATCCGTGAGCTGCTCGATGACCGCCGGCGCGAAACCGCCGAAGCGCGCCGGCTTCGCGCGGAACACGTCGAGGATCTCGTCGCGCGGCGGGCGCTCTCCGCCGCTCTCGGAGTCGAGCATCCACAGGTACAGGCGCCCGTCGGGCAGCGGCACGAGGCCGAGCCGGATGGGGCCGCCGAGCATCATCGTGTAGTGCTCGAGGCCGGGAGGGCAGATCGCCGCGGCGCGCCAGATGGACTGCCCGGCAGGGGAGAGGGGCGGCGCATCCGGCAACAGGCGGGCCCGCAGCGCCGAGTGCGCGCCGTCGGCACCGACGATCCAGTCGTACTCGCCCGTCGTGCCGTCGGTGAAGGTGACGGATGCGCCGCCGTCGCCGTCGTCCAGGTCGGCGATCGTCGTGCCGAGCCGCACCGGAACCCCCGCGCGCTCGACCGCGGCGACCATGACGTCGTGGATCGACTCCCGCGCCATGCCCAGCAGGGGTGCGTCGTCCGGCCCGTTGATGTTGATCTGCGGCATCTGCGCAACGAGCCGGCCGTCCGGGCCGCACATGTCGATGACGTCGTGCCGGCGACCCACGCGGCGCAGCTCGTCGTAGATCCCGAGCTGCATCGTCGCGCGCTGCGGCGCGCTCTGCAGGGCGAGCCCGATGCCGCCCGGCCGCCAGTCGTCGGACGCCTCCACGATCTCCGTCTCGACGTTCGCCTGCGACAGGGCCAGCGCCGCCGCCATGCCGGCGGGGCCGCCGCCGACGATCAACACCTTCGTCATAAGCCGCACCGTAGCCGGTGGGTGAGCGCGCTCGTAAGCGGGATCTCGCAGCGCTCCGCGTCGCGACGTCGTGCCCGACCATGTGCGGTTTCCGCACGCCGTGCACGTCCGCCATGATGAGCGCAGGGCCGGAGCACAGCGGGGGCCGGCCGGTGACGACGAGCACGCGTGCACCGATCGGGGGATCGGGGCCGCACCCGGCTCGCGCCGGTGATCCGCGGGAGAGGAGACTGCGGTGTCACAGACGCCCACTGCTTCGGGAGCGCCCGCGGGCTGGTATCCCGCGACATCGACGGCCACGAGCGCTGGTGGGACGGGGCCGCGTGGACCGAGCACCTACGCGCCGCTCCCGCGTCCACGACCGCGACGGAGTCGGGCGCGCTTCAGGGGCGCGGCATCCCGGTGTGGGCGGGGGTGCTCATCGGAGTCGTCGCGTTCGGTCTCGTGCTCGGGGGCGGCGGCATGGTCGCGTTCGCCGGCGCGATCTCGGGGCTGACGGCGGAGCGTGAGGGGTCCGGTGCATCCGGAGTCGGCGAAGCCGAGGCCGCCGAGGGGATGGCGATCGTGCCCGACGTCATCGGTCTCACGGTCGCGGATGCCCGCGTCGAGCTCGAGGCTGTCGGTCTCGCGATCAAGACCCCCTGGGCCGAGGACGACGACATCGTCGCGACGCAGCTGTACTCGCCCGGGCGCGAGCTGGAGCTGGGCACCGAGGTCTTCGTCACCATCGAGCAGCCATTGGAGGGTTCGATCGACAACCCGCTGCCCGCGGGCTACCCGTTCGGCATCTGGGACGTCGACCCGGACGACCCGTGGGCCACCATCACGATCGCCGTGAAAGACCCGAACGCGGATGCGGCGATCGCCGCGGCCAGCGGGCTCAACGACACCGCCCGGCCCGGCCACCACTTCGTCGCGGTGGAATATGTCGTGACCGCCGAGGCGGACGAGCCGGTGTGGGTGGAAGATCTCGTCGGCGACTGGACGCTGTCGCAGGCCGACGGCGTGCAGATCCCCGCGTCGGACAGCGTCATCGTGATGCCGGACGGCTGGACCGCGCCGGCGGACGTCAACGATCTGTACGAAGGGCAGACGGCGTCGGCGGTCGTGCTGTATCAGGTGTCCGACGCGTACACCGGACCGCTTCTGGCGAGCGCGTACGGCGCGTACGTGAAGGTGGCGCTGCCCGCCGCGTAGCGCAGACACTGTCGTGTGGCGATGGGTCTGCTCGCCGACGCTACGGCTGGCACTCACACGTACCGCTTTACGGCCTCTCGGATCGCGTCGGCGTGCAGGTAGATGTCATCCAAGCCGTCAATTGGGTGCCGCATCTCGAGTTTGTTCTCGTCCAGCAAACCGAGGTATTTCTGTCGACCGTTGAAGTGCAGACGAGCGATCGGCTTTCGGTTGTTGTCGTCGAGAAGCACAGCGAAGTAGCTCTTCGCATCGCGTTGCGTGATGCGTTGCGGCTTCGTGACCCCACAAGCGATCGCCTTGACGATCTGATAGCCCTCGAGTTCCTCCAGCGTTGTTTCGATCTCGGTATCCCGATCGAGATCTCCGACCGCCACAGGCTCGCTGGTGAGTTGTGCAGCATCTGTAGCTGGGACACTGATTCCCGCACCGAGTGCTGTCTTGAGTCGGTCATTGACGCTCTCAGTGAGGAACTGACGCGACGCTTTCGTCACGAGGCCCGTAAATTGCTCGCGAACACGCGAGGTGTACGCGCCGTCGTACACACGTTGCGCGAAGAACTTGATCCATTCATCACTTGGCTCGCGGAATTGAGTCGCGATCTCGCGCTTCAGGGCGCCAACATACTTCAGTTCCTCCGCGGCGCTGATGATCGACTCCAAATCGAAGTTCGCTTTGCTCAGCTTTTGCACTTCGGGCAGGAGCGTCTCATCGACATCAAGGAGGTCTAGCACCAAGAATGGCTTGGCGTCCATGCGGTTTGGGGCGTCGAGATCCGTAAAGAACTGCCATACCACGCCATTGGTTAGGGCGGCTATGCGGGCATTGGTCGTCGAGAAGTAGCGGAAGAGTTGCGACGCGTGTTCGATCTTCGGTGCGCCCGTTGACGCTTTGCATTCGATCAGGATCTGGACCTCGCCGTCGCGCATGATGGCGTAGTCGACCTTCTCACCCCTCTTTATCCCGACGTCTGCGGTGAACTCGGGCACCACCTCAAGCGGATCGAAAACGTCGTAACCCAGAATCGTCGAGATGAACGGCATGACGAACGCATTTTTCGTCGCCTCCTCGGTGCCGATCGCTGCTGCCTGATTGGTGACCTTTGTCGCGAGTGCCGCAACGCGATCATGAAACTCCATCGATTCCCCCCGCTGAGTTGCCTGGATGGAGAATACAAGCGGACGCAGCACGGAAGCGCAGATTTGGATTGCGTGTCCCACCGACGATGCGCGCTGCATGGCAGCCGCGGAGGGAGGTGAGCGCGAAGCTGGAGCCGTCGAACGATGACAGGCACTGGACGCGACGGCGGGAGTCGAACCCGCTGCACCACCGGATATGAGCCGGGGCCCGGGGCCACCCGGATCGCCGCGATATGCCGCCCACGGTAGCCCGCGATCGAGGACCATGGCGGCGATGTGACCGCGCGTTTCCGCGGATGACGCCGAGTGTTACGCCACTGCATCCGGAGCCGGAGAAGCCGGGCGTGTCGTCGGCATCGTCCCGGCACTACTAGCGTGGCTCTATGGCGACGACGGCTCGACGCAGCGCGGTGGCGCTGTCGACCCTCGCCGCGCTGCTCCTTCTCGGCGCGATCGTCGGTGCCGTCGCGGCGTCCGGCCCTCCGGCGCCGCCCCCCGCCCGCGCCGACCCGGCCATCGCGTGGGCGGCCGGCGGGCTGCTCGTGCTCGCGCTCGCGTGGGTCGTGATCGGTGCGCTCGCGGCGCGCACGCGCGTGGTCGGCAAGCCCGGCGCGGCTGCCGCACGGGCCACGTGGCTCGCCGCCACGCGGCCCTGGCGCGCCCGCGAGTCGACGCTCGGCATGCTGCCGCTCGATCGCTGGCTGCTCCTCCTCGTGCCCGGCGCTCTCCTCGTCGCGACGCGCGCACTGCAGACCCGGTTCGCCGGCCTGCTGCACATCGTCGTCGTGCTGAGCGCGTGGGTCGCGTTCGCGATCGTCGCGCGCGTGCTGCTCGGCCGCCGATCGCCGTTCCCGCTCCTGGCCGCGGTCGGCGGTGTGCTGGTGTTCCGCTGCATCCTCGTGCTTGCGGCCCTCGTGTTCGCGCCGGGCGGCGGGTGGTTCGCGTGGTGGGGGCGACCGCTCGGACGCGGTAGCTTCATCGCGGTCGCGGTCGCGCTGTTCCTGTGGATGATCGTGGCCGCGGGCTGGGCGCTCGCCGCGCAGCTCGGGGGAAGGCGGGCGATCGGGGTGGTCGCGGCCGGACTCGGCGCGGCCGTCGCCATCCCCGCCGCCGCGGTCGCGGTGCTCGGACCCGGCGACGTGCTCGCCGCCTGGAACGCGCATGTGGGGCTCATCCCGTGGGGCGTCGCGCGGATGCGGGATGCCGCCGCATCCGCGGGTGCGATCGAGGCGCTCGCCATCTCGACCGCGGTGGGCGGTGTGGTGCTCGCGGTGCTCGGCGCAACCCTCGCCCTTTCGAGGCGTACCGAAAGGGCGCCCGCAATACACTGACCTCGGGAGCGCGATCCCGCGCCCGGAAGGGTCGATCATGAGTGATGTCACGAACGCGGTGCCCGAGCGCCGCCTGCTGTCCAGCTTCACCGACTACCTCGGCGCACAGGCCGCGGTCGACCGGCTCTCGGACGCCGGATTCCCCGTCGAGCATGTGGCGATCGTCGGGCACAACGTGCAGATCGTCGAGCAGGTCACGGGCCGCATGACGAAGGGCCGCGCCGCCGCCTACGGCGCCGCGAGCGGGGCGTGGTTCGGCCTCTTCATCGGGCTGCTGTTCGGCATCCTCGCGCCCGGTCCGGTGTGGATCTGGCTGCTGCTGTGGGGCCTCGTGCTCGGTGCCGTGTGGGGTGCGGTGTTCGGCTTCGTCGGGCACGCACTGACGCGCGGGCAGCGCGACTTCAGCTCCACGCAGAAGCTCGAGGCCGAGCGGTGGGACGTGATGGTCGACGCCGATCAGCTGCTGCGCGCGCAGTCGCTGCTCAGTGGAGGAGCCGCAGCCCCCGCCACCCCGGCCGCCCCCGCCGCGCCGCCGGCCGAGCCGACGGCTCCGCCTGCGCCGCCCGCGGGGGTCTGAGCCGCCGCCGCTTCGCCTCGCCCGCACCGCGGCGCCCCTTCGAGCGCGGGAGAGGGCGCATCTGTGCGGGGGAGCGGAGGCGGGGTGGGAGTGCGGCGTCGCAGGGACCCGTGTCGGAGGGCGCGCCTACACTTGACGGGTTATGACCGACGCATCCACGCCTCTTATCGTCGGCGGTGATCGCGGTCCGCAGATCGGGTCTCCCACCGCGTCCTACGACGACCTGCTCGACGGGCTGAACCCGCCCCAGCGCGAAGCCGTCACCTACCGCGGACCGGCGCTGCTCATCGTCGCGGGCGCGGGCTCGGGCAAGACCCGCGTGCTCACCCACCGCATCGCGTCCCTCCTGCGCACGCGCGAGGCGTGGCCGAGCCAGATCCTCGCGATCACCTTCACCAACAAGGCGGCGGGCGAGATGCGCGAGCGCGTGCGCGCGCTCATCGGCGACCGTGCCGAGGGTATGTGGATCTCGACCTTCCACGCCGCGTGCGTGCGCATCCTGCGGCGCGAGGCGCAGCAGTTCGGCTTCACGAAGGCGTTCACGATCTACGACTCCGGCGACTCGCGCGCGCTCGTCAAGCGCCTCGTCAAGGAGCACGAGGGCGACGCGTTCGGTCTCACCCCGGCCGGCGTGCAGAGCCGCATCTCCAAGCTCAAGAACGAGCTCGCCGACGCCGAGTCGTACGCGCGCCAGGCGAACATGAGCGACCCCGTCGAGCGCATCTTCGTCGAGATCTTCGGCCAGTACCAGCGTGAGCTGCAGCGGGCGAACGCCTTCGACTTCGACGACCTCATCGCGCAGACGGTCTACCTCTTCCGCGCGTTCCCGCACGTCGCCGACGTCTACCGCCGCCGCTTCCGGCACATCCTGGTCGACGAGTACCAGGACACCAACCACGCACAGTACGCGCTCATCCACGAGCTCACGCGGCCGGTGGGCTCCGACGCCGCTCCGGTCGCCGAGTCGGGCGGCATGATGATCTTCGACGACCGCCCGGCCGCCGCATCCGAGGGCCCGGCGTCGCTGACGGTCGTCGGCGACTCCGACCAGTCGATCTACGCGTTCCGCGGGGCGGACATCCGCAACATCACCGAGTTCGAGCGTGACTACCCGGGCGCGAAGGTCGTGCTGCTCGAGCAGAACTACCGCTCGACGCAGAACATCCTCTCCGCCGCCAACGCCGTCATCAGCAACAACTTCGACCGCAAGGACAAGAAGCTGTGGACGGATGTCGGCGCCGGCGACCCGATCATCGGCTTCACCGGCTACTCCCAGCACGACGAGGCGCAGTTCGTCGCCGACGAGATCGAGGCGCTGCACCGCAAGGGCGTGCCGTACTCCCAGATCGCCGTCTTCTACCGCACCAACTCGCAGTCGCGCGCGCTGGAGGAGATCTTCATCCGCTCGGCGGTGCCGTACAAGATCATGGGCGGCACGAAGTTCTACGAGCGCGCCGAGATCAAGGACGCCCTCGCCTACCTCGTGGCGGTCGCGAACCCCGCCGACGAGCTCGCCGTGCGCCGCATCCTGAACAAGCCCCGACGCGGCATCGGCGATGTGACCGAGACGGCGATCGCGCGGTATGCGGCGGAGGAGGGCATCACCTTCCGCGACGCGCTGGCCAACGCGTCCGCGCTCGGCGTGGGGCCGAAGCTGCAGCAGGCGATCGCCCACCTCGACGCCGTGCTCGCCGAAGCGGCCGAGGTCATGCTGCCCGCGTCGGGCGAGCTCGCCCCTCCCACGGCCGTGGCCGAAGGGCTCACGCTGCTGCTGAACAAGAGCGGCTACTACGACGCCCTCCGCGCGAGCAAGGACCCGCAGGACGAAGCGCGTCTCGAGAACCTCGACGAGCTCGTCGCGGTCACGCGCGAGTTCGCGCGCAACAACCCCGAGGGCACGGTCATCGACTTCCTCACCGAGGTCGCGCTGGTCTCGGATGCCGACGACCTCGAAGACGCCTCGGGCTCGGTCTCGCTCATGACCCTGCACACCGCGAAGGGCCTCGAATACGACGCCGTGTTCCTCACGGGTGTCGAAGAAGACCTCATCCCGCACCGCATCTCGGCGGGCGAGCCGGGCGGGCCGCAGGAGGAGCGCCGGCTCTTCTACGTCGGCATCACGCGCGCCCGCAAGCGCCTCTACCTCTCGCTCGCGATGACCCGCGCGCAGTTCGGCGAGGTCTCGGTTGCGATGCCGAGCCGCTTCCTGCAGGAGATCCCCGCCGACCTCATCGACTGGCGCCAGTCGCCCGGCGACGTCAACTCGCGCGGCGGCGCGCAGTCGCGCGCGCTCAACGCGCGTCCCCGCCGCCCCGGCGAGAGCCGGTACGGCAGCGACCTCGTGCCGAAGTCCACCGCGATCGACAAGTTCCCGAACCGGGTGCCCGCCCGCGTGCGCGACAACGGCGACATGGAGCTCGCCGCGGGCGACCGCATCCGGCACGACGACTTCGGCGAGGGTCGCGTCGACGCCGTGACGGGCGAGGGCGCCAAGCGCGTCGCGCACGTGCGGTTCGAGAAGGTGGGCGCCAAGAAGCTGCTCATCAAGATCGCGCCGATCGAGAAGCTCTGACGTCCGCGCCTCCTCACGGCCGAGGGAAGCGTGCGTGGCCGCCGCGTGCTGTGCAGCGTCTGAGCAGTTGTGCACGCGGCGTGGCCGGCGGAGCCGCGGTGGTTAGGCTGGCGGGGATGGCTCTTTTCTCCCGCCGCAAGAAGTCCGACTCCGACGCCGCCGCCGCTTCGTCCGCGGCGGACGCCGTCTCCGCCGAGCCGGTCGCGCCCGACGCCGGAGCGCCCGAGGGCCGCGCGCCCGCACGCGGCGTCGTGCCGGGGGAGCAGCCCGTCGCCGAGAATCCGGATGCGGCGCAGCCGCCCGCTTCCGCCGAGCCGGCCGCACCCGCGCCCGACGTGTCGATCTCCGTCTCGGCGTTCCGGGGTGTCGGTGCCCCGGCCGCCCCGAGCGCGCCCTCGGCGGCGCCCGCCGCATCCGCCCCGCAGGCCGGCGCCGCGTTCGGCATGCCGGCCCAACCCGCCCCTCAACGCACCGCGCCCGCCGAGGCGCCCGCGCCGCGGGAGACCGTGCCGGGGCTGCGCGACAACGTGCTGCTCGTGGACGCGCTCGCGGCGCTCTCGAGCCCCGCGACGGGCATCGAGCTCATGAACGTCGCGCGCCAGATGCTGCAGGGGCACCTGTTCCTGCGCGTGCAGGGCGATGCGCGGGCGCTGCTGGCCGAGGGGAAGCCCCTGCCGCTGTCGGTCGCGTCGCACGGCGACGACCGGTACGTGCTCGTCTACAGCGGCGGGGCGGGCATCCAGGCGAGCGTGCAGGCCGACGGCGACACCAAGACGTCCGCGATGGGCCAGCCCGTACTCCCCGTGCTCCGCCACGTGCTCGAGGGCGAGTTCGCCGGCATCATCATCGACAACAACTCGGCGCCCAAGCGCGCTGTGATCCCGCGGGCCGTGCTCGAGCGCGCCGTCGCCGAGGCGGACGAGCGTTTCCGCATCAAGACGCTCCTCGCCGCGCCCCGCACCGATGCGACGGCGTCGGAGGTCGCGATGGCGCTCACCGAGGTGCCGGTGTGGGTCGCCGTGATGCGCACGGAGGAGGGCGGCCCGATCGGCGTCGCGGAGAGCCGCACCTCCGACGGGCTGCGTTACCTCGAGGTCTACTCGCATCCGCTCGAGTCGGTCGCACTCGGCCGCGGCGACCAGGCCGCGCCCATCACGGCCCCGCAGCTGGCGAACGCGCTCGCGCGCGACGAGAACCTCTCCGGGCTCATCGTGAATCCCGGCGGCCCCTGGATCCGGCTCTCCCGCGCCGACCTCGCCCCGCTCATCACACTCGCCGACTGACGCGCCGGGGCGACAGACCCCGACGAACGCCACGTGCGCTCGGAAACGCCGCATCTTGGCGATTCCGCGCGCGCATCCGTCCCTCGGGCGCCGGACACAGCGCAACGGGGTGTCGGATGCGGCGCCCGCGCCGCTAGCGTCGGGGCATGGCGTCACCGCGCATCACCCTGACCGTGCCCGGCCCGCACGGCGACCGCGAGGTCGGCATCTCGAACCCCGACCGCGTGCTCTGGCCGGAGGTGGGCATCACCAAGCGCGAACTCGCGGAGTACTTCATCGCCGTCGCCGAGCCGTTCCTCGCCGCCAACGGCGACCGGCCGGTGTCGCTCGAGCGCTTCCCCGACGGTGTCGACGGCGAGAGCTTCTTCTCGAAGAACCCGCCCAAGGGTGCGCCCGACTACGTCGAGGCGGTGACCGTGACGTACAACAGCGGCCGGCGGCATCCGCAGCTCGTGCTCACTGAGATCGCGAGCGCGGTATGGGCCGCGCAGATGAACACGGTCGTGTTCCACCCGTGGGCATCGCTCGCCGCCGACGCCGACAACCCCGTCGAGCTGCGCATCGACCTCGACCCGCAGCCGGGCACGGGCTTCGCGGAGGCCGTCGTCGCGGCGCACGCCCTCCGCGGAGTGCTGCGGGAGGCGCAGCTCGAACCGTGGATCAAGACGAGTGGCAACCGCGGCCTGCACGTGTTCTGCCCGATCGTTCCCGAGCACGAGTTCCTCGACGTGCGGCACGCGGTGATCGCCGCCGCCCGCGAACTCGAGCGGCGGATGCCCGACCGGGTGACCACGGCGTGGTGGAAGGAGGAGCGCGGGGAGCGCATCTTCGTCGACTTCAACCAGGCCAACCGCGACCGCACCATGGCCGGAGCGTACTCGCCGCGTGCGCTCCCGGATGCCACGGTGTCGACGCCCGTGACGTGGGACGAGCTGGACGGGGTCGACCCGCGGGCCTTCACGGTCCGCAGCATCCCTAACCGCCTCGCCGACGTGGGCGACCCGTGGGCAGGCATGCAGGACGCGCCGGGACGCATCGACACGCTGCTGCAGTGGTGGGAGCGCGACCGCGCCGACGGGCTCGGCGAGCTGCCGTTCCCGCCGGACTTCCCGAAGATGCCGGGCGAGCCGCCGCGCGTGCAGCCGTCCCGGAAGAACCCCGCGAACTGGTAGCGCGCGCGACCCGTTTTTCCCCGCGAACGCTGCCGAACGCGGCGCCGCCGGGCGCCGCGATGCCGAGTGCGGGCGAATCGGCCGGATGCAGTACGTGTGCGGCGAGTTCCTGCTGTTCCCGACCGATTCGCCTGAGCCGCCCGCGCGACCGGCCGCCGGCCGCCGGCCGCCGGCCGCGGAGGGGGTCAGTCGAGGACCGCGGCGAGGTCGTAGGCGGAGACCGTCTCGAGCTGGTCGTACGTGCACGAGGCGGGATCGCGGTCGGGGCGCCAGCGCTCGAACTGCGCCGTGTGGCGGAAGCGCCACCCCTCGAGCTGGTCGTACCGCACCTCGAGCACGCGCTCGGGGCGCAGCTTCACGAACGACATGTCCTTGCCGGCGCCGGTGAAGCGCGACTTCTCGCCGTCGCCGGTCACGGGGTCGCCGTTCTCGTCGCGCTCGACGAGCGGCGCGAGCTCGTCGATGAGCTCGAGCCGGCGCTTGTCGCTGAACGCCGACACCGCACCCACCGGCAGGAGCATGCCGTCGTCGCCGTACAGCCCCACGAGGAGCGACCCGAGGCCCGTGCCCGACTTGTGCACGCGATACGCCCACGCCACCACGTCGGCCGTGCGCGCGTGCTTGATCTTGAACATCGTGCGCTTGTTCGGCGCGTACGGCTGCGCGAGGGGCTTCGCCACGACGCCGTCCAGCCCCGCGCCCTCGAACTCCGCGAGCCAGCGACGGGCGACCCCCGGGTCGTCTGACGTGCGTGTGACGTGCACCGGATGCGGCACCCCGGTGAGGAGCTCGACGAGCTGCGCGCGGCGCACGGCGAAGGGCTCGCCCTGCAGGTCGCGCTCCCCGCGCGCGAGCAGGTCGAACGCGATGAACATCGCCGGTGTCTGCTCGGCGAGCATCGCGACCCGGGAGGCGGCGGGGTGGATGCGCTGCGTCAGCGAGTCCCAGTCCAGGCGCTGGTTCCCCGCCTCCCCGCGCGCCACGACGACCTCGCCGTCGAGCAGGCACGGCTCGGGGAGCAGCCGCGCGAACGCCTCCACGAGCTCTGGGAAGTAGCGGGTCAGCGGCTTCGCACCGCGGCTGCCGATCTCCACGTCCGCGCCGTCCCACGACACGAGCGCGCGGAATCCGTCCCACTTCGGCTCGTACGACAGGCCGCCCTCGACACGGTCGGGGTCGGGCACATCCGGCACCGACTTGGCGAGCATGGGCGCGGGGATCTCGTACGGCATTCCCTCATCCTGCCCGGCCCCTCCGACGGTGCCTAGGGGCTTCAGGCAGGCGGCGCGGGCGTGCAGCCGGGCGGCTCGGAGTTGCCGGAGATCGTGAAGTCCTCGCACGTGAGGAACCGCGCTTGATTCAGCCCCAGCACGAACGACACGACGGCGATGCCGACCACCACCGCCACCACGGCCGCCTTGGTGCGGCGGGGCGTGTCGTCGCCGAGGTCGGGCCACACGATCCGCACGAGCACCCACACCGTGAACGGGAAGCCGACGACCACTGCGACGAGCCCCGCGAGCGTGAGGAGGGCGGTCGCGAGGTCGGCGGAATCCTCGCCGACGACGAAGTTGAGCACGAGCCACAGCGAGGGGAGCAGGAGGAACAGCGCGCGGCGGATGCGGCCGGGCCACGGCCGGTGCTCGATGAGCACGAACGCGCATGCCGCCGTCGAAGCGGCCCACACGGCGAGCACATCGTCGAAGAACACCTCGTTCCACGCGCCGAGCGTGAACGCGGGCCACCACACCACTGCGGCCATGCCGACCATCACCACCCCGAGCGGCATCTGACGGCGGCGGGCGGATGCGGCGGCCTCGGTCATGCTTGGCACGCTAGCGGTCCGCGCGGCCCGCGCCGCTGCATCCGCCCCGCCGACGCGCGGGCGCGGCGACACGGGCGGGCAGTGCCGAGGTCACCCCACGGTGGGCTGGGCGGCCTCGATGCGCTCACGCCGCTTCGCGCGCGCCCACCTCGCGGGAAGGTCGGGGCCGTCCCACACCTGGATGACCCCCCAGGCCACGGCCGTGAGCGGCACGGCGAGGAGCGTGCCGAGGATGCCGCCGATGGCGGTGCCCGCGGCGAGGGCCACCAGCACGACGAACGAGTGGAGCTTGAGCGAGCGGCCCATGAGCACGGGCTGGAGGAAGTTGCCCTCGAGCTGGTTCACGAGCACGACGATGCCCACGACGATGAGCGCGATCACCGGGCCCTGCGCGACGAGCGCGACGAGGGCTGCGAGGGCCCCAGCCGTTACGGCGCCGACGATCGGGATGAACGCGAGCAGGAACACGAGCACCGCGAGCGGGATCGCGAGCGGCACCTGCAGGATGAGCAGTCCGATCAGGATGCCGACCGCGTCGACGAACGCGACCGACGCAGTGCCCCGGACGTACGAGCCGAGCACCTGGATGGACTTGCGCCCGACGCGCTGCGCACGGTCGTACTGGGCGCCGTGGAAGGGACGCAGGACGAACTCCCACATGCGCGGGCCGTCTTTGAGGAAGAAGAAGAGGATGACGACCAGCAGCACGAAGCCGGTGAGGAAGTTCGCGATCGCGCCGGCGCCGGCCAGCGCTCCGGAGCCGAACTGCGCACTTGTGACGAAGTCGCCCAGGGCCTTCGTCCACTCGTCGATCTGCTGCTGCGACGGGGCGAACGGCAGTTGCTGCACCCAGTCCACCGCTTGCTGGAAGCCCGTCTGCGCGCTCTCCGACAGCTCGTCCCACTGGTCGCGCACGGCGAGGTAGATCACCCAGCCGAGCCCCCCGAGGATGACGATCACCGCGAGGAGGGTGAGGAGCGTCGCGACGAGAGCGGGCACGCCGTGCCGCCGCATCCACGTCACCACCGGGGCGAACGCCGACGCGAAGATGAGCGCCAGGATCAGCGGGATCACGACGACGTTCACCTGCCGGATGCCCCAGATGGCACCGGCGAGCAGGATCACGACGACGATGATCTGGATCGCCCGGATCGACAGGCGCCCGAACCCGTCGCTCCACGGCGTCGCGACCTCGCGTACGGGGTCGGCGGGCAGGGGCGGCTCGTGCCGGCGGAACAGGCTCATGCTCCGACGGTACGGGAGGGCGCCGCCGGATGCGGCGGGGTTGCGGGCGCGTCGAGGGATGCCGTACCCCGCCCGCCGCCGGCGGGGTCGCAGTCCGCCCGCCGGCGGGGCTGCGGTTCACGGGATCTGATGACACGAACTCAGGCTGCGGCACCCCCGACCCGAGCGGCGGCCGCGGAATGCCGCGGGAGCGGCGACCGAAGCGGGTGAGCCAGCCTGAATTCGTGCAGAGGCGGTGGGACGATCCGGGTCAGGCGAATGCGCTCATGCCGGTGATGTCGCGGCCGAGCAGGAGCGCCTGCACGCTCTCGGTGCCCTCGTACGTGTGGATCGCCTCGATGTCGGCCATGTGCTGCATGACGCCGTTCTCGAGCAGGATGCCGTTGCCTCCGAGGAGGTCGCGCGCCGTCGCGGCGATCCGGCGGGCCGCCCGCGTGTTGTGGAACTTCGCGAGCGACGCCTGGGTCGGGCGCAGACCCCCGGATGCCTCGAGGTCGGCCAGGCGCCGGCAGTACAGCTGCATCGCGGTGAGCTCGTCGAGCATCTGCGCGAGCCGCTCCTGCACCATCTGGAACTTCGCGAGCGGCTTGCCGAACTGCACGCGCTCGGTCGCATACGCGAGCGCGGCCTCGTAGCAGGCCGTCGCGTGCCCGAGCGCCGACCACGCGACGCCCGACCGGGTCGCGTACAGCACGCGCGAGGCGTCCCTGAAGCTGTGCGTACCGGGGAGGACGGCGTCGGCGGGGAGGCGCACGTCGTCGAGCGCGATGTGGGCCTGGTGGATGCCGCGCAGCGACACCTTCCCGGTGATCACCGTGCCGGTGTAGCCCGGGGTGTCCTGCTCGACGAGGAAGCAGCGGACGGCGCCGTGTTCGGGCGCATCCGGATCGTCGACGCGGGCCCACACCAACGTGATGCCCCCCGACGCGCCGTTGCCGATCCACTTCTTCGCGCCGCGGAGCGTCCAGCCGTCGGCGGTGCGGGTCGCCGTGGTCTCCAGCGAGACCGAGTCGGAGCCGTGGTCGGGCTCGGTCAGCGCGAACGAGCCGAGCACCTCGCCGCTCGCGAGGGGGAGGAGCCACTTCTCCTGCTGGGCGGCGCTGCCGAAGTACGCGAGGGTGCGGAGGGCGAGGCCGCCCTGCACCGCGACCACCGTGCCGAGCGACCCGTCGCCGCGCGAGATCTCCATGTTCACCAGACCCGCCGCAAGCGGCGAGGTCGCCGGGAGCGCATCGTGCTCGATGCCGTCGGTGTAGAGCTCGAGCTCACCCATGCGGCGCACGAGCTCGAGCGGGTACTCCGCGCGATCCCAGGCCCCCTGCATCCGGTCGCCGACCTCGTCGATGAAGGCGCGGGCGCGGTCCCACGCCGCGCGGTCGTCGCCGTCGACGTCGGCGAACACGGCGTAGTAGTCGGTGTCGCGGCGGCCGGTGACGTCGTAGCGGGCGACGCGCTCGCCGGGCAGGCTCGTCTCGGTCATGTACTCAGTATCACCCATGGCGAGACTCGGTGCCACGGCCGCGGACGGTGCGACGAGCGCGCGCGTGCCTAACGCTGTGGTCATCGTCAAGGGTCTGTCGGACGATTCTCGCCGGGGCCTACACCGACCCCATGGACCACACCCGCGCCCCGATCCTCGAGGCGATCGACGACCACCGCCGCCGACGCCGCTACGGCTTCACGCCGCCCGCGCATCGCCAAGGCCGAGGCGCCGATCCCGACGCGCTGCGGATCCTCGGGGAGGGCGTGTACGCGTCCGACCTCGTCGCGACCGGCGGCCTGGATGACCGCGAGTCGTCGAACGGATACCTCTCCGACGCCCAGGAGCTCATGGCCGACGCCGTCGGCGCCGAGCAGGCGATCTTCTCCACGTGCGGCAGCTCCCTCGCGGTGAAGGCTGCGATCCTCGCCGTCACCCGCGGCGAGGGTGAGCTGCTCATCGGTCGCGACGCCCACAAGTCGGTCACCTCCGCGCTCGTGCTCTCGGGTCTGACGCCCCGGTGGATCCCGCCGCAGTGGGACGCGGAGCGCCACCTCGCCCACCCGCCGTCTCCGGACACCGTCGAGGAGTTGTGGCAGCGCCACCCCGACGCCTCAGCCGCTCTCGTCGTGTCGCCGACGCCATGGGGGTCCTGCGCCGACCTCACCGCGATCGCCGACATCTGCCATCGCCGCGGCAAGCCGCTCATCGTCGACGAGGCGTGGGGTGCGCATCTGCCCTTCCACGATGAGCTGCCCACGTGGGCGATGTCGGCGGGCGCGGACGTGTGCGTGGTCAGCGTTCACAAGATGGGGATGGGGCTCGAGCAGGGGTCGGTCGTCCACCGTCAGGGAGGGCTCGTGGATGCGGTGCGCCTCACGCAGTGCGTCGACGTCCTCGCCTCCACGAGCCCGAACGTGCTGCTGTACGCCGCGATCGACGCGTGGCGGCGGCAGATGGTGCGCGACGGGCGCGCGTGGATCGACCGGGCGCTGCTGTTCGTGCGCGACCTTCGGCGCCGTGTGGATGCGATCGAGGGGCTGCACGTGATGGATCGCGAGATCCGTGCGGTCGCCGCCTCTCCGGAGTACGACGAGTTCCACCTCGTGGTCGACCTCGACGAGCTCGGCGTCACAGGATTCTGGGCGGCCGACTGGCTGCGGCGCGAGAAGGGTATCGATCCGGGCGTGAGCGATCATCGGCGCGTCGAGTTCACGATCTCCCTGGCGGATGCCGAGGACACCGGCGATCGCCTGGTCGCGGCGCTCGACGCGCTCGCGGCCGCGGGGCGAGAGGCGGATGCGCCGCCGCGCATGTATCTGCCGACCCCCGGCGACCTCGTGCCGGAGATGGTCATGCGTCCGCGCCAGGCGTTCTTCGGCCCCGTCGAGGTCGTCGGCGCGAAGGAGGCGGTCGGCCGGGTGGCCGCGGAGCAGATCACCCCGTACCCACCGGGTGTGCCCGCGATCCTCCCCGGCGAGCGGATCACCGAGAAGGTGCTGCGGTACCTGCGCACCGGCATCGCGTGCGGCCTGGTCGTGCCCGACGCCGGTGACCCGCAGCTGGATTCGCTGCGGGTTGTGCGCGAAGCCGAGCCGGGCGACCCGAGGGCTTGACGGTGTGCGGCATCGCCGGCGAGCTCGCGTTCCGCGGACGCCGAGCGGACGAGCGGGTCGCGGGCGCGATGACGGCGGCTCAGGCGTGTCGCGGTCCCGACGGTGAAGGCGCGTGGCGTGGCGGGTGGGCGGCGCTCGGCCATCGCCGCCTGACGGTCATCGACCTCTCCGACGCGGGCGCCCAGCCGATGGTGGACGACGACAGCGGGGTCGCCCTCGTCTTCAACGGGTGCATCTACAACTATCGCGAGCTGCAGGCCGAGCTGCGCGACGGCGGACCGTTCCGTTCGCACAGTGACACGGAGGTCGTTCTGCGCGCCTACCTGCGGTGGGGCGAGGCGTTCGTGCACCGGCTCGTCGGCATGTTCGCGCTCGCGATCGTCGATCCCCGGCACGACAAGGCGCTGCTCGTGCGTGACCGCCTCGGCGTCAAGCCGCTGTACGTGGCGCGCACGTCCGAGCGCGTGCGGTTCGCCTCGACGCTGCCGGCGCTGCTGGCCGCGGGTGGTGTCGACACCGCGCTCGATCCGGTCGGGCTGCACCACTACCTGTCGTGGCACTCGATCGTGCCGGCGCCGCGCACCGTGCTGGCGGGCGTCGAGAAGCTGCCGCCGGCGACGATGCGCCGCATCCGGTCCGATGGCAGTGCGCTCGACATCATGTACTGGCAGCCGGCGTACACGCGCGACCCGGCCCACGCGGACTGGGGCGCCGACCGGTGGGAGCAGGAGATCGAGCAGGCGCTGCGCACCGCTGTGCGGCGGCGGATGGTCGCCGACGTACCGGTGGGGGTGCTGCTGTCGGGCGGGCTGGACTCGAGCCTCATCGTCGCCCTCGCCGCCGAGGAGCGCCCCGACGTGCGCACCTACAGCATCGGCTTCGATGGGGCAGACGCGGCCGGCGACGAGTTCGTCTACTCGGATGCCGTGGCCGCGGCGTTCGGGACAGACCATCGCCGGTGGCGGGCCGCCGACACCGACCTGGCTGCCGCCGTTCGGCGACGGTGGGTGCCATGACCGAGCCCATGGCCTCGCACGACGTCGTGGCGTTCTCTCTGCTGGCCGAGGCGGTCTCGGCGGATGTGAAGGTCGTGCAGTGCGGTCAGGGTGCCGACGAGGTCTTCGCGGGCTACGCGTACCACGCGCCGTTCGGTCTCGCCGGTGCCCGTGCCACGGGCGACGCACTGTCGAACGTGTTCGCCGATCGCCCCGAGCGGGCGTTGCGGCGCCTCGTCCGCTCCGGCGCCGTCGCCGACCACGACGTCAGCGGCGAGCTGCTCGCGGCGCACCTGTCACGCCCGGCCTGTGACAGCGGTCTGGACGCGGTGCTGCGCGCCGACACGCACTTGCTCATGAGCGAGGACCCGGTCAAGCGCGTCGACTGCATGACGATGGCGTGGGGGGTGGAGGCGCGCGTGCCCTTCCTCGATCAGGACCTCGTGGCCCTCGTCGCCGCGTGCCCGCCCGAGCTCAAGGCCTGCGACGACGGCAAGGGCGTGCTCAAGCGCATCGGGCGACGGCTCCTGCCGCCCCACGTCGTCGACCGGCCCAAGGGCTCGTTCCCCGTTCCGGCGCTCACCCACCTCGACGGCGACGTGCTCGCCCTCGCGCGCGACGCGCTGTCGCCCGCGCACAGTCGCGTGCGGCAGGTGATCCGCGACGCGGAACTCGACCGCATGCTCGCCGCGCCCAACGCCGCGCACACGCGCGTCGGTGGGAACGCGCTGTGGCCGCTGGTCGTCCTCGAGCTGTGGCTGCAGGAGCACGTGCCCGCGCGAGGCTGATCAACCGGCGGTCGAGAGCGCGGCGACGGGCGCGCCCGAGGCCGACAGGTCGGCCGCAGCGAGCACCATGCGCCCGAGCGTGGATGCGGCGGCCTCGCGCCGCTGCCACGACGCGCCGTTGCCCGTCGCGAGGATCCGCTCGACGCCCGCGGCGACCGTGGCCGCGTCGCCGTGCGCGGCAAGGCCGGGGTGCGCGAATCCCACGAGTGCCGCCGCGGCATCGGCCAGCGGCACGGGCACGGCGGAGCCCGGATGCAGCAGCTCGGCCTGTAGGCCCCGCAGCGACGCGTCCCACGCGGCGACGCGCAGCGTGTTGCCGGCGATCCGCGGTGCGCGCTCGCCGCGGGCCGCCGCATCCGCCGCCGCAGCGACCATTCCGCGCACCAGGCCGGCGAGGGTCGTGGTCGTATCGGCGGTGAGCGGCACGTCGGCCACGCGCACTTCGACCGTGGGATACCGCGTCGACAGCCGCGCGTCGGCATACAGCATGCCCTCGTCCAGCAGCGCGCCCGTCGAGAGCATTTCGGCGAGCGACGCGCGATACGCATCGACGTCGAGGAACAGCTCGGCGGGCCCGGCCGACGGCCACAGGTTCCACTGCTCGAAGCGGTAGCTGTCGTAGCCGGTGTCCACGCCGCCCGAGAATGGCGAGTTCGCAGCGAGCGCCCGCAGCACGGGCAGCCAGCCGCGGATGCGGTCGAGCACCGCCACTCCCTCGTCGGCCGACGCAATGGACACGTGCACGTGCAGTCCGCACGTCATGCACTGCAGCGGCGTGATGCCGTACCGCGCGATCATCTTCTGGTAGCGCCGCCCGCGGGAGGGCGTGGGAACCGCGGGAAGCGGCGACGTCGCCAGGGCCACCGCACGGGCGCCGACCCGCCGTGCCGCCCGATCGATGCCCGCGCGTGCCGCGGCGACGTCCGCCCCGAGGTCGGCGAGCGCGCGGTGAGGCGCACCGACGAGCTCGATCATCTCCTGATGCATCTCGGGCACGGACGTCGCCGGCAGCGCTTCCGCCGCTGCGGCGTCGATCGTTGCCGGCGCGGCCGGCACGGGCGCCCCCGTGTCGGCATCGACCAGGAGCAGCTCCTCCTCGACCCCCAAGGTTCGACGGATCCGTGTCTGCATGGCGTCCTCTCGACGGGCCGAGGGTCGCGGTGCGCACCGACCGGCGGTACGGGGTTGACACGACTCCGATCAGGCGAGCGCGTCGCGCAGGCGCCGGGCGACCTCGGCGGACGGCATCCGCCGCGGGAAGGCGGCGACCACGATGTCGTCGCCGGCGGCGTCGCCCTCGTCGGGCAGCACGCCGAACCGCCGCCGCACGTCGTCGAGCGCCCGACGCAGCACCGTCTGTGCGACGCGCTCGCCGCGCAGCAGGCGCCGCAGCACGTGGTTGTGCACAGCCGTCACGAGCGCGGCGAAGCCGACCGCGTCGACCGGGTCGAGGCCGGGGAGTGCCCGCCGAAGGTAGTCGTCGAAGATGCGCTCGTACCGGAACACGGTCACGATCTCACGTTCGCGCAGCACGGGCACCCCTCGCACGACCGCGTAGCGGCGCCGCGCGAGCTGGGGATCGGCGGCGAAGTGCCGGAAGACGTCGATGGATGCCTCGCACACGGCCGCCCACGGGTCGTCGTGATCGCGGGCGAGGTACGCCGCGAGGGCGCGCAGCAGCTCCTCGTGGTCGGCGAAGACGACATCCTCCTTGCCGCCGAACTGGCGGAAGAAGGTCGACCGCGACACCCCTGCGGCCTGGGCGATCTGCTCGACCGACGTCTGCTCGAACCCCTGCTCGGCGAACAGCTCGATCGCCGCGGCGGCCACGGCGGCGCGCGGGGGAGGGGCGGATGCGTCGGCCATGACCGGAAGCCTACGGCCCGTGCATCCGGTTCCGGGACCGGTCGCGCCGCCCCCCGTCGCCGCACGGGAGAGGCTGATCGCCCTCATCGCGGTGGCGGGATGGGCGCTGAACAGCGGCTTGCTCGGGGGCGGGGCCGCACGATTCTGACTCAGCTCTCGCGCACCACGGCAGTGAGCTCCGGGAGCACATCCCGCGCGAGGAAGCCGATGCCGACGCGCTCGGTGAGCCGGTCGCCGGCGCGGGCGTGCGTCCACCCGCCCCACACCGCGGCGCGCTCGCGCTCCATGCCGAGTGCGGCGAATCCCGTGATCGCCCCCGAGAGCACGTCGCCGCTGCCCGCGGTCCCGAGGCCCGAGCTGCCCGGCTCGGCCTGCCACGTGCGTCCGTCCGGATGCGCCACGGTGCCGTAGCAGTGCACCACCGCCTCGTACCGGCGGGCGATCTCCGCGATGTCGGCGGCGCGATCGTCGCCGAGGTCGCGTTCGAGCAGCAGCGCGGCCTCCTCCTCGTTGGCGTTGAGGAGCAGCTCCGCGGGCAGGATGCCGCGGTCGACCGACCCCAGGATGCCGAGGGCGAAGGCATCCAGCACGAGCCGGCCGATCCCGGCGTCGGCCACGGCGAGAAGCGCCGCCCGCGTGGCATCCGGATCGTCGAATCCGGGCCCGAGGAGCACCGCATCCGCGGACTCGAGGGCCGAGTGGAGTGCGTCGTCGAGGGGAGCGGAGCCGGGGGGAAGCAGATAGATACCCGCTTCGGGCATCGCGGGGCCGAGGTACGGCGCGATGTCCGAGGGGACGGCGAGGCCGACCCTCCCCGCCCCGACGCGGAGCGTCGCCTCGCCGGAGAGGAGCACGGCACCCGGCGAGCGCGTCGATCCCCCGACCACGACGACCTGACCGCGGGACTTCTTGTCGCCGGCGGCGTCGGGCAGGCCCCATTCCCGCAGCAGCGCGAGGTCTACCTGCTCAGTCGTGGGTGACATCGTCGCCTCCCGAGTGCACGGTGATCTCGGCTCCCTCGGCCGCGAGGTGCTCGACGGCGGAGAACGTGACGAGCGTCCATCCGTCCTCGGTGCGCACCAGCTCCGTGACCGAGGCGTTGCGCACCGTGTGAGCGGCGCTGAACGCGAGCAGTTCGGCTTCGGTCAGCCGCAGCAGGACGTACATCATGAGCATGATCACGGCGTCATGCGCGACGACCAGTACGGTGCCCGGCGACGTGTCGAGCCGCTCACCGAGGAACGACCGGAGCCGCAGGGTGACGTCGGCCCACGATTCCCCGCCCGGCGGCCGGTGGTAGAACCTGCCGAGATGACGCCGACGCGCCGCTTCGTCGGGATGCCGTTCCTGCACGCCGCGGGTCGTGAGGAGGTCCAGGATGCCGAGCTCCCGGTCCCGCAGCCGTTCGTCGATCACCGTGGGGAGCGGAGCGGGCAGATCCCCGAGCGCGAGCGACAGCGTCTGCCGCGCCCGCCGGTACGGCGAGACCCAGTACTCGTCGATCGGGTGCGCCAGCGTCGAGAGCCACGTGCGGAGCGCCGTGGCCTGCTCCACGCCGACCGGCGAGAGCTCCACGTCGCTGTCGCGTGCGTCGAGCGCGATCACGGGCGATCCCTCGCGCTCCGCCTTCGAGGCCGCGACGTTCCCTTCGCTCTCGCCGTGCCGGATCAGCCACAGTCGATTCACTGCCATAGGGGAACGCTAGGGCGGGGCGCGCGGTGGGCGCGCAGGCGTTGACAGCCTGCGGCCGTCGGCCCTTGGCCGAGGATGAAGCGCCCGCCGCTGCATCCGCACCGGCTGGTGTCAACCGGGCGAAAAACGTGGATGCGGCGGGGTTGACTGCCCCCATGATCCCCCTCTGGAAGACCGACGGCGTCGCCGTCTCCGCGACCCCGCTCGAGCCCGGCGCGCACTACGACGTCGTCGTGGTCGGCGCGGGCATCACGGGGGTCGCGACCGCTTACGAACTGGCCAGGGCGGGCGTGTCCGTCGCGATCGTCGAGGCGGGCGAGGTCGGCGAGCTCGCGTCGGGCGGCAACACGGGGAAGGTGTCGCTGCTGCAGGGGGCCGTGCTCTCGACGCTGCGCCGCGGGCACCCCGCCCGGCTCGTGCGCGCGTACGTCGAGGCGAACCGGGCCGGGCAGGAGTGGGTGGCGGCCACGGCCGAGACGGTCGGCGTGCCCACGGTGCGGCGGACGGCCTTCACCTATGCCCAGGGCGATGACGGGCTGTCGACGGTCGAGCACGAGAAGGACGCGGCACGGGAGGCAGGGCTGGCCGTGCGGCGGGCGACCTCCGACGAGGTGGACGTGCCGTTCCCGCTCGCCGCGGCGATCGCGCTCGACGATCAGCTCGCGATCGATCCCTACGCGTTCGCCACGGCCGTGGCCCGCGCGGCGGTCGCCGCCGGCGCCGTGCTGCACACGCACACGCGGGTGACCGGCGTGCGCGTGCTGCCGCGTCCGCACGTGCGGACGGAGGCGGGCGACCTGTACGCGGACCGCATCGTGCTCGCCACCGGCACGCCGATCGCCGACCGGGGGCTGTACTGGGCGAAGACGCACGGCATGCGCTCATACGCGGTCGCCTTCCGTACGGACGGCCCCGTGACGGCGGGCATGTTCCTCTCGGCCGATGAGCCGACGCGCTCGATCCGTCCGGTGGCAGCGGGCGACGGTCCGGACGGCTACGACGGCGTCGTGGTCGGCGGCGCGGGGCATCCGGTCGGCCGCGCTGAGTCGGAGCGCGAGGGCGTGGACACGCTCGTCGCGTGGGCGCGGGCCCACCTGCCCGTGACCGAGGAGACGCACCGCTGGAGCGCGCAGGACTATCAGTCGCACAACCTGATCCCCTTCGTCGGGGCGATGCCGCGCTCGCTCGGACGCATCCGCTTCGCCACCGGCTACGGCAAGTGGGGGCTCACGAACGGCCCGGCCGCCGCGCAGCGGATCGTCGCGGAGATCCGCGGAACGCGCCCCGGCATCCTCGCGGAGCCGTCGTACTGGATGACCGTGCTCGGCACGCGCATGACCGTGCCCGCCGACCTCGCGCGCGGCTCGAGCGAGAACGCGAAGGTCGGTGCCGCGGCGGTCGAGGGCTGGACCGCCGCCGAGCGCACCCCCGTGCCCGTTCCGCAGCCCGCGGAGGGCGAGGGCGTCGTCGCGCAGCGCGGCGGCCGGCCCGTCGGGGTCTCGACCGTGGACGGCCAGACGCGGGCCGTCGACGCCGTGTGCCCGCACCTGGGCGGCGTGCTGTCGTGGAACGACGCCGAGTGCACGTGGGACTGCCCGCTGCACGCGTCGCGCTTCCGCGCCGACGGCACGCGCATCGAGGGTCCCGCGCTCCGCGACCTCCGCCCGCTCTCCTGACCCCGCCCCGTCCGCTCCGTCGGCCTCTCGTGTTGCGGGGATCCGCCGCCGAAGCCCCGGCGGAAGGAGCCGATTCACGCACGTCGCGGGGATGGGAGGCCGTTCGGGGCGGACAGACGCGGGTAGTAGGGTGGACGACGGCCGTTTTTATCTTGACGTCAAGATGTTCCGGCCGCATCCCACCGACCATCCAGCGGAGGATTCCACGTGGATCTGTACGAGTACCAGGCACGCGATCTGTTCGAGAAGTACGAGGTGCCGGTGCTCGCCGGCATCGTCGCCGACAGCCCCGAAGAGGTGAAGGCGGCCGCGGAGAAGCTCGGCGGTGTCGTCGTCGTCAAGGCGCAGGTCAAGACCGGCGGGCGCGGCAAGGCCGGCGGCGTGAAGGTCGCCAAGACCCCCGACGAGGCGTACGAGGCGGCCAAGGCGATCTTCGGCCTCGACATCAAGGGCCACGTCGTCAAGCGCGTCATGGTGGCCGCCGGTGCCCGCATCGCGAAGGAGTTCTACTTCTCCGTGCTGCTGGACCGCGCCAACCGCTCGTACCTGAGCCTGTCGAGCGTCGAGGGCGGCATGGAGATCGAGGAGCTCGCCGTCGAGCGCCCCGAGGCCCTCGCTCGCGTCGAGGTCGACCCGCTCGAGGGCATCACGCCGGAGAAGGCGCTCGAGATCGCCAAGGCCGCGCGCTTCGACGACGAGCTCGCCCCGAAGGTCGCGGACGTCTTCGTCAAGCTCTACAACGTCTACACCGGCGAGGACGCCACGCTCGTCGAGGTGAACCCGCTCATCCAGTCGGAGGACGGCGACATCATCGCCCTCGACGGCAAGGTCTCGCTCGACGAGAACGCCTCGTTCCGCCACCCCGAGCACGAGGCGCTCGAGGACAAGGACGCCGCCGACCCGCTCGAGGCCAAGGCCAAGGAGCACGACCTCAACTACGTCAAGCTCGACGGCCAGGTCGGCATCATCGGCAACGGCGCGGGGCTGGTCATGTCGACCCTCGACGTCGTCGCGTACGCGGGTGAGAAGCACGGCGGCGTCAAGCCCGCCAACTTCCTCGACATCGGCGGCGGCGCCTCGGCCACGGTGATGGCCGCAGGCCTGGACGTGATCCTGGGCGACGCGCAGGTCAAGAGCGTGTTCGTCAACGTCTTCGGCGGCATCACGTCGTGCGTCGCGGTCGCGGAGGGCATCGTGAAGGCCCTCGAGATCCTCGGCGACACCGCCACCAAACCGCTCGTGGTGCGCCTCGACGGCAACCAGGTGGAGGAGGGCCGCGCGATCCTCGCGGCCGCCAACCACCCGCTCGTGACCCTGGCCGCCGGCATGGACGAGGGCGCCGACAAGGCCGCCGAGCTCGCCAACGCCTGACCCGACGCATCCGACAAAGGACTAGAGAGAATGTCGATCTACCTCAACAAGGACTCCAAGGTCATCGTCCAGGGCATCACCGGCGGCGAGGGCACCAAGCACACCGCGCTCATGCTGAAGGCCGGCACCAACGTCGTCGGCGGCGTGAACGCGCGCAAGGCCGGCACGACCGTCGCGCACAAGGACGCCGCGGGCAACGACATCGAGCTCCCGGTCTTCGGCTCGGTCGCCGAGGCCATCGAGGCCACCGGCGCCGACGTCTCGATCGCGTTCGTCCCGCCGGCGTTCACGAAGGACGCGATGATCGAGGCCATCGACACCGAGATCCCGCTGCTCGTGGTCATCACCGAGGGCGTGCCGGTCGGCGACACCGCCGAAGCGTGGGCGTACGCGCAGTCGAAGGGAAACAAGACGCGCATCATCGGCCCGAACTGCCCCGGCATCATCACGCCCGGCGAGGCGCTCGTGGGCATCACGCCGGCGAACATCACCGGGAAGGGCCCGATCGGCCTCGTGTCGAAGTCGGGCACGCTGACGTACCAGATGATGTTCGAGCTGCGCGACCTCGGCTTCTCCACCGCCATCGGCATCGGCGGCGACCCGATCATCGGCACGACGCACATCGACGCGCTCGCCGCGTTCGAGGCCGACCCCGAGACGAAGGCGATCGTCATGATCGGCGAGATCGGCGGCGACGCCGAGGAGCGCGCGGCCGACTTCATCAAGGCGAACGTCACGAAGCCCGTCGTGGGCTACGTCGCGGGCTTCACTGCGCCCGAGGGCAAGACGATGGGCCACGCCGGCGCGATCGTGTCGGGCTCGGCCGGCACCGCGCAGGCGAAGAAGGAGGCCCTCGAGGCCGCGGGCGTGAAGGTCGGGAAGACCCCGTCCGAGACCGCCGCGCTCATGCGCGAGATCATCGAGACGCTGTAACGCGCCTCACCCGACGAGGGCCCGGATGCCGCCGCATCCGGGCCCTCGTCGTTCCGGGACCCCGGTGACCGCGAGAACCCATGCGCAGCGCGAGAACGCCGCGGGCGGCCGGGTTCTCGCGCCGCCGTTGGGCTTTCGCGGTCGGGTGGACGGATGCGGCGGGGCGGACGTCAGGCGAAGAGCTGCTCGATCGGGCCGCGGGCGAAGAACACCACGAACCCGGCGGCGACCACCCACAGCAGCGGGCTGATCTCGCGCGCCTTGCCGGCGAGCGAGCGGATGACGACCCAGCTGATGAAGCCCGCGCCGATGCCGTTGGCGATCGAGTAGGTCAACGGCATGACGGTGATCGTGAGGAACACCGGGATCAGCACGGTCAGATCGCCGAGGTCGATCGAGCGGATCTGCGACATCATCAGGGCGCCGACGATCACGAGCGCAGCACCCGCGATCTCGGTGGGGACGATCGTCGTGAGCGGCGTGAAGAACGTCGCGAGGAGGAACAGCGCGCCCGTGACGACGTTCGCCAGCCCCGTGCGCGCGCCCTCGCCGATGCCCGAGCCCGACTCGATGAAGACGGTGTTCGACGACGAGGACGTCAGCCCGCCGGCGACGGCGCCCACGCCCTCGACGATGAGCGCCGAGCGCACGCGCGGGAAGTTGCCGCGGTCGTCGGCGAGTCCTGCCTCGCGCGAGAGCCCGGTCATCGTGCCCATCGCATCGAAGAAGTTCGTGAACACGAGCGTGAAGACGAGCATCGTCGCCGCGAGGCCGCCGATGCGGGCGAATGGGCCGAACAGGTCGACCTGGCCGACGAGCGAGAAGTCGGGGAGGCTCACCCATTGCGCCGGAAGCTCGGGCACCGACAGACCCCAGCCGCCGGGGTTGTCGGCGCTGCGCGGCCCGAGGTTCGCGACCGCCTCGACGACGAGCGCGAGCACGGTGCCGGTGAGGAGGCCGATGAGCAGCCCCGCCTTGATCTTGCGGGCGATGAGGACGCCGGTCAGGACGAGCGTCACCACGAACAGCACGGTGGGGATGGTCGCGATCGAGCCGGCCGTGCCGAGGCCCACGGGCGGCGACCCGAGACCCGTCGAGGTGACGAAGCCGCTGTCGACGAACCCGATGAACGCGATGAACAGGCCGATGCCGACCGTGATGGCCGTCTTGAGGGCGAGCGGCACCGCGTCGAAGATGAGGCGGCGCAGGCCCGTCGCGGCCTGGAGCACGATGATGAGGCCGTTGATCACCACGAGACCCATCGCCTCGGGCCACGTGACCTGGCCGACGACGCTCACGGCGAGGAACGAGTTGATGCCCAGGCCCGCCGCGAAGGCGAACGGCAGCCGTGTGACGAGGCCGAAGAGGATCGTCATGGCCCCGGCGGTGAGCGCCGTGACCGCCGCCACCGGCGCGAAGCCCAGTGAGTCGCCGGCGACGTCGACGCCGCCCGACAGGATGATCGGGTTCAGCACGACGATGTATGCCATCGTGACGAACGTGACGACGCCGCCGCGGACCTCCGTGCCGATCGTCGACCCCCGTGCGGAGATCTGGAAGAAGCGGTCGAAGCCGCCTCGGGCGGGGCGTGCGGGCGCGGAGGACGGGGTGGTGCTCATGAGACCTCGGGGTGGAACGGGCGCGGCGCCGTGGACGGAATCTAGGGTGGGGGAATGCCGCTTTCAGGAGAGTACCTTCCCAGCACGAGCGAATGGGCACGCCGCCAGGCCGAGCAGTTCGAGGCATCCGCCGGCCAGGACGCCAATGAGCTGCGGGGCAAGCCGATCATCGTGCTCACGACCGTCGGGGCGAAGACCGGCGGGCTGCGCAAGACCGCTCTCATGCGCGTCGAGCACGACGGCCGCTACGCCGTCGTCGCGTCCAAGGGCGGGGCGCCCGAGCCGCCCGCGTGGTACTGGAACATCGTGAAGAACCCGCACGTCGAGCTGCAGGACGGCGATGTGCGCCGCGACTACGTCGCGCGCGAGGCCGAGGGGGCCGAGCGCGAGGAGTGGTGGGAGCGTGCCGTGGCAGCATGGCCCGACTACGCCCAGTACCAGAAGAAGACCGAGCGCCGCATCGCCCTCTTCGTGCTCGAGCCCGCCCAGTGACGCGCACCGCGCGTCGGTGCCGCGAAGGTGTCGCACCCGCGGCATAGACTGCGCGCGACGAGGTCGGGCGGGGGCCCGGCGGGGGATCGACGGGGGTCGGGATGGCGCGAGCGCACGCACGCGGACGGTGGCGCACCGCCCTCGGGGTGGCTGCCGTGGTCGTCGTCGTCGCTGCCGGGCTCGCGGCGCTCGGGCTCTACCTTGCGCCGCGCGTCCTCCCCAACATCGGCGCCGAGGTGGCGGTGGGCGACACCGTCGAGACGTTGCGGGGGGACGGCGTGTCCGCGCGCATCACCGTGCCCGACGGCTGGGTCGCTCGCCGCGCGTGGCAGCGGGACGACGAGATCTCCGTCCGGTCGCCGGACGGCGGCGTCGAGGTCACCCTGCGCGCCGTCGCGGAGGACGCGGCCGCGGCGGCCGCCGGCGTGCGGGGCGCGGTGCCGGATTCCGCTGCGCTCGTGACGGAGCGCCTCGCGAGCGGGCTGAGCGCGGTGCACGCCGAAGCCGACGGCGACGGTGTCGTCGTGGCGGCGGTGGGCGCCGCATCCGGAGCCAGCGTCTCCGTCGTCGCCCGTGCCGATCCCGAGCGGCTGACGGCGTACCGGCCCGTCATCGCGCGCGTGCTCGAGGGCATCGAGGTCGGCGGATGACGCGGCGTCGCATGGTCGGAGCGGTCGCCGTCGCCGCGCTCGCGGTGCTGCTGGGCGGGTGCGCCGTGGCGGTCGACCCCGCGTGGACGCCGCCGTCGTGGCCCGACGCGGCCGTCGCGCTCGCGCGGGCGCCCGAGCCGCTCGATGCGGCCGCGCTCGAGCGCACGCAGGGTGGCCCCCTCACGGGCTGGCGGCTGCGTAACGACGCGGTCGGGGTGCAGGGCCGCGTGATGCTGTTCTCCGGCGCGACCGACATCGACGCGCGCCTGCTGCAGCCGCTCCGCGACGCCGTCGGGCGCCGCTCGGCCGCAGCGGGTGTCGCGTACACGCCTCAGGTCTTCCCGCGGGGCACGGGCCTCGGCGACCGCGCGTGCGCCCGTGGCTCCACGCTCGCGCCCGCCGCCGAGGTCCTGGCCGACGCCGCGCTCGGCCCGGCTAGCGGCACCGGCGCCGCCGTGGTGTGCGACGTGGTCGCCGCATCCGGCCCGTTCCTCGGTCAGCGCATCCGAGTGGTCGCGGGCGACGGGGTGTCGGCCGTCTCCGACACGAGCGAGATCGTCTACGCGAACCTCGCGACCGGCGAGAGCGCCAGCGCCGCCGAGCTGTGGACGGCGGATGCGCCGGTGACGCTGTACGACGCCCTCGTCGACGCGCTGCGGCGCGACGCCGGGTCGCTGAGCCTCGCGCCGGTCGCCGCGCCCGACGATGCGGCGCTGGCCGCCGTGCAGGCGGGCCTCGCGACCGCCGTGCCCGGCGACGGCGGTGCGTTCGTCGTGACGCTGCCGGCGGGATTCACCGCACCCGAGCTCCAGGCCCTGGGCGTGCCGGCCGATCCGGAGGCGGAGACCGTCGCGCTCTCGCCCGCCGTCGCGGCGACCGTGCTGACGCCGTTCGGCCAGGCGCTCGGCGCGGCGGTCGCACAGGCGGAGCCCTTCGCGCCGCCGACACCGGCGCCGGCGGGCAGCGTGCCGGTGGACTGCGCGCTCTTCCCGTGCCTCTCGCTGACGTACGACGACGGTCCGGGCCCGCTCACGGAGGGCATCCTGGACGCGTACGCGCGCTCCGGGGGAGCGGCCACGTTCTTCGCGATGGGCGAGAAGGCGGCGCCCTACGGCGGCACGCTCCGGCGCATGATCGCCGAGGGTCATCTCGTCGAGAACCACACGTGGAACCATCCGCACCTGCCGACGCTCGACACCCCGGCCGTGCAGCGCCAGATCGCGGACACCTCGCGTGCGCTCGAGGCGCAGACCGGGCAGCCGGTCACGATGTTCCGCCCGCCCTACGGCGACATCACGACGCGCGTGCTCGAGGCGGCGGGGCTGCCGGCCGTCGTGTGGGACGTCGACACGTTCGACTGGCAGGGGCCTTCCTCCGACACGCTCCTCGCGCGGGCGGTCGACCTTCCCCGGCCGGGCTCGATCGTGCTCCAGCACGACATCCAGCCGATCACCGGGCAGACGATCGACGCCGTCCTCGCGGGCGTGCGCGACCGCGGCTTCACACCCGTCACGGTGACCCAGCTGTTCGGCGGGCGCCCGCCGGGTCCGGGCATCTGGCGCAGCGCCCGCTGACGCGGCGGCCGCCCGCGCGCCTGCGGGCCGGGGCGGCGCCCGCGGGTAGGGTCGTTCGCGCATGAACCGCCTGCTCGTCGCCCTCCTCTCCGCCTTCGACGCCCTCCTCGCCGCCGCGGGCGGTCTCGCGGCAGCCCTGGCACCCCTCACCCTCCTGTGGGCAGTCGGGTTCGGGACGGGCGCCGACTGGGGCGCGCTGTGGCCGACGAGCGCGACCGTGTGGCAGTTCGGCCACCTCGTGCCCATCGGCGTCGAGCTGCCCGGCGAATACCTCGCCGCGGCCGGCATCGACCCCGCCGCGGGCACGTTCGCGCTGTCGCTCGCGCCGCTCGGGTTCGCCGTCTTCACGGCCCTGTTCGCCGCCCGCTCCGGGGCACGCGCCGCGCGCGCGGGCGAGCCGCTGACCGGGGCCGTCGCCGGGCCCGTCGTCTTCGCCGCGATCGCGGGCGTCGTCGCCGCATCCGGGTCGGCGCCGCTCGCGCGCGTCGAGGCGTGGCAGGCCGTGCTCTTCCCCGCGCTCGTCTACGCCGTGCCGGCGATCCTCGCCTCCGGCGCCACCGCCTGGATCGTGGGCGAGGGCCCCGCCGGCCGCCTCCGAGATCGCATCGGATCGGCCCACGGCGGCTGGGGCGACGTGCCGGGACTCGTCGTCCGCGGGAGCGCAGTCTCCGTCGTCGGGCTCGTCGCGGTCGGTGCGCTGGTCGTCGCCGTGGCGGTCCTCGCCCGCGGAGCCCAGATCGTCGGCCTCTTCCAGGCGGGCAACGTCGACGGCATCGGGGTCGTGGTCCTCGCCCTCGGACAGCTCGCCTACGTGCCGACGCTGATCGTGTGGGGGGTGTCCTTCGCCGCCGGGCCCGGGTTCGCGGTCGGCACCGGCACGGCCGTGTCGCCCGCGGGCACGCAGCTCGGCGTCGTGCCCGGGGTCCCGGTCCTCGGCGCTGTCCCCGACACGCTCTCCCCGTGGCTGCTGCTGCTCGCGCTCCTCCCCGTCGCCGTCGGCGCGGTCGCGGGCTGGGTCGCCCGCTCGCACGTCGCGGCGCGGCATCCGGATCACGAGGCGTACGGACCTCGGCTCGCCCTCGTCGGCGGGATCACGGTCGTCACCGCCGCCGTCACGGCCCTGCTCGCGCTGTGCGCGCGCGGCGGCATCGGTCCGGGACGCCTCGTCGATGTCGGCCCGGAGCCCGGGCCGGTCGCCTTCGCCGTCGGCATCGAGGTCGCGATCGGGGCGGCCATCCTGCTCCTCTCGCCCCGACGCGCGACCCGCCCCCGTGACGAAGACCGAGCCGAACCGCTCCCCGTTCCGTTCGACGACCGCGACGTCCACACCGCGGCGAGCCGGCCCCTCCGCGACCTGGCGCCGCTGCCGACGCTGCCGGTGCACGCCTTCGCGGGCGGGACGGATGCGGCGGCCGGCCGCGACGCCGACGGCCCCGACGCTCACGCCGACGCCGACGATCCTGCCGACTGGCCGGGTGCGATCGTCGGCGACCTCGACGAGACCGGGCCGCTGCCCTTCGGCGCGGGCTTCGCCGACACCTCGCCGACCGAGACCGACGGGGCCAGGACGGGGAAGCGCGGCGACCCGTCGCTAGACTGACCGGGTGCTCACGGTCGCGGTTCTCATCTCGGGCACCGGATCGAACCTGCGGGCGCTGCTGGACGCCGCCTCGCACCCCGATTTCCCCGCCCGCGTCGTCGTGGTCGGCGCCGACCGCGAGGCCGCGGGCTTCGCGCACGCCGAGACCTTCGGCATCCCGACGTTCCTGGTGCCGTGGTCGCACTTCGACTCGCGAGAGGAGTGGGGTGCCGAGCTCGCGGCGCAGCTGCGCGTGTGGACGCCCGACCTCGTCGTGCTGAGCGGCCTCATGCGGCTGCTGCCGGCGGATGTCGTGCACGAGTGGGCGCCGAACCTCATCAACACGCACCCGGCGTACCTCCCGGAGTTCCCCGGCGCGCACGGCGTGCGCGATGCGCTCGCGGCGGGCGTCGCCGAGACCGGGGCAAGCGTCATCGTCGTCGACGACGGCGTCGACACGGGTCCGATCCTCGCGCGCGAGCGCGTGCCCGTGCTGCCCGGCGACACCGAGCACACTCTGCACGAGCGCATCAAGCCCGTCGAGCGGCGCCTCCTGATCGACGTCGTCCGACGCGTCGCCACCGGCGAGCTCGACCTCGCCGCTGCCGCCGCCGTTCCCCCCGAACCGACCCGCTGACAAGGAGCATCCATGGCAGGGCCCTCCCACGACCCGTCCCTCTACCGCGACCGCGACGTCGTCCCGGTGCGCCGCGCGCTCGTGTCCGTCAGCGACAAGACCGACCTGCTGCGCCTGGCCGAGGCGCTCGTCGGCGCGGGCGTCGAGATCGTCTCGACCGGGTCGACCGCCGCCACCATCCGCGACGCCGGGCACCCTGTCACCGACGTGTCGGCCGTCACCGGCTTCCCGGAGTCGCTCGACGGGCGCGTCAAGACGCTGCATCCGGGTGTGCACGCCGGCCTCCTCGCCGACCTGCGCCTGGAGAGCCACGAGAGCCAGCTCGACGAGCTCGGCATCCTGCCGTTCGAGCTCGTCGTGGTGAACCTCTACCCGTTCGTGGAGACCGTCGCCTCCGGCGCGGTCGGCGACGACGTCGTCGAGCAGATCGACATCGGCGGCCCTGCGATGGTGCGCGCGTCAGCGAAGAACTTCGCGAACGTGGCGATCGTCGTCTCGCCCGAGTCGTACCCCGCGATCATCGAGGCGATCGGCGAGGGCGGCGGCACGAGCCTCGCGCAGCGCCGCGAACTCGCGGCGCGCGCCTTCGCGCACACCGCCGCGTACGACGCCGCCGTGGCGGCGTGGTTCGCCGAGGGCACGCTCGCGCACGACGTCGACCTGCCCGCGCACCTGACGATCAAGGCCGAGCGGCTCTCGACCCTCCGCTACGGCGAGAACTCGCACCAGCGCGCCGCGATCTATACACGCGTCGGCGGGCACGGCATCGCGCAGGCCACGCAGCTGCAGGGCAAGGAGATGTCGTACAACAACTACGTCGACGCGGATGCGGCGCTGCGGGCCGCGTTCGACATGGTGAAGCCGGCCGTCGCGATCATCAAGCACGCCAACCCGTGCGGCATCGCGGTGTCGGCGCCGAATGCGCTCGACGAGATCGCCAGCGCCCACCTGCGCGCGCACGAGTGCGATCCGGTGTCGGCCTTCGGCGGGGTGATCGCAGCCAACCGCACCGTGACGCTCAAGATGGCCGAGAACCTCCGGGACATCTTCACGGAGGTCATCGTCGCGCCCGACTTCGAGCCCGAGGCGCTCGAGGTGTTCAAGCTCAAGCAGAACCTGCGCGTGCTGCAGCTGCCGGTCGACTGGCAGCAGGAGCGCATGGACGTCCGCCTGGTGTCGGGTGGACTGCTGCTGCAGGACGCCGACCGGTTCCCCGACGACATCGAGTCGGTCGCGAAGGACTGGGAGCTCGTGTCGGGGGAGCGGCCCGCGGACGAGGACATGACGAACCTGATCTTCGCGTGGAAGGCGTGCCGCGCCGTCAAGTCCAACGCGATCGTGCTCGCGAAGAACTCCGCGACCGTGGGCATCGGCATGGGGCAGGTCAACCGCGTCGACTCGTGCCGGCTGGCCGTCGAACGGGCGGGCGACCGGGCGGCGGGCTCGATCGCCGCATCCGACGCGTTCTTCCCGTTCGCCGACGGGCCGCAGGTGCTCATCGACGCCGGCATCGCGGCGATCATCCAGCCCGGCGGATCGGTGCGCGACGCCGAGGTCATCGACGCCGCGCGCGCGGCGGGCGTGACGATGTTCTTCACGGGCGAGCGGCACTTCTTCCACTGACGCGCGCGATGGCTTCCTGCGCTCAGGCGGGGGAATGGGCGCTGTCGCGACCGTAGGTCTCGAGCAGGCGCAGCCACACCTCGCTGACCGTCGGGTACGAGGGCACCGCGTGCCACAGGCGGTGCAGCGGCACCTCGCCGACCACGGCGATCGTCGCCGAGTGCAGCAGCTCGGCGATGTCGGGGCCGACGAAGGTCGCCCCGACGATGACGCCGCGGTCCTCGTCGACGACCATGCGCGCCTGGCCGGTGTAGGCGTCGGACTGCTCGCTCGCGCCGGCGACCCATGAGATGTCGTAGTCGACCGCACGGGCACGGATGCCGGCCTTCTCCGCCGCGGCCGCCGTGAGACCGACCGACGCCACCTCCGGGTCGGTGAAGGTCACCTGCGGCACGGCCGCGTGGTCGGCGGTCGCGACGTGCGCGCCCCACGGGGCGTCGTCGACCGCCTCGCCCTTCGCGCGCGCGGCGATGACGTCGCCCGCGGCACGGGCCTGGTACTTCCCCTGGTGCGTGAGCAGCACGCGGTGGTTCACGTCGCCGACGGCGTACAGCCAGTCCGATCCGGGCACGCGCAGGGTGTCGTCGACCTCGATCCACGACCCCGGCGTGAGCCCCACGGTCTCCAGTCCCACATCCTGCGTGCGCGGGGTGCGCCCGATGGCCACGAGCACCTCGTCAGCCTCGATGCTCGCACCGTCCGAGAGCTCGAGCGTCGCCTTCCCGCCCTCCGGCCGCGCGGCGGAGACGACGTCCACGCCGAATCGGATGTCGACGCCCGCGTCGCGCAGCGCGTCCGCGACCATCCCGCCCGCGAAGGGCTCGAGCGTGCCGAGGAGGGTCGAGCGCACCAGCAGCGTGACGTGCGTGCCGAGCGTCGCGTACGCGGTCGCCATCTCGACCCCGACGGTGCCGCCGCCGACGATCGCGAGCGAGCCGGGGACGTGCTCGGCGGAGGTCGCCTCGCGGCTCGTCCACGGCTGGATGGCGGCGAGCCCGGGCGCATCCGGGAGGAGCGCGGCCGTCCCCGTGCAGACGGCGACGGCGTGCCGCGCGACGAGTTCCGTCGTGGTGCCGTCGTCCGCGGTGACGACCACGCGCTTCTCGCCCGCGAGGGCGCCGTGACCGCGCACGAGCTCGATGCCCGCGCCCTGGAGCCACTCGACTTGGCCGGCGTCGTTCCACGCGTGCGTCATGCGGTCGCGCCGCTTCAGCACGGCCGCGACGTCGAGGTCGCCGGTCACGGCCTGCTTCGCGCCGTCGACCGCGCGAGCCGCCCGCAGCGCGGCGCCGCTGCGCAGCAGAGCCTTCGACGGCATGCACGCCCAGTACGAGCACTCGCCGCCCACGAGCTCCGATTCGACGATGACCGCCGACAGGCCGCCCTGGACCGCGCGGTCCGCGACGTTCTCCCCGACGGGCCCGGCTCCGATGACGATGACGTCGTACTCGCGTGCGCTCATGGGCTCACGCTACCGGCGCACCGGCATGCCTGGGGCAGAGGGGCAGCGCTTGCGTCCGCCCGCGGCATCCGTTGCCGACCTGAACGTTTCCTGTCAATCGGTTGTCTCGTGAGCCTGAACCGGTTTAGAGTAACTGAACCGGTTTAGAACACCGGAGCACCCACCGCGTCGCTGCGCCGGATGCCGCGACGACGAGCACGAAGGAGTGAGCGTGACGCCCGCCGGACATCCCACGATCGCCGACGTCGCGCGCCGCGCGGGCGTCAGCAAGGGGCTCGTGTCCTTCGCGCTGAACGACAAGCCCGGCGTCGCGCCCGACACGCGCGCGCGCATCCTCGCCGCCGCGCACGACCTCGGCTGGTCGCCGAGCCTGCGCGCCCGTTCGCTGAGCGTCGGCCGCGCCTTCGCGTGCGGCATCGTCATCGGCCGCAGCCCCGACGTCATCGCGGCCGACCCGTTCTTCCCCTCCTTCATCGCGGGCGTCGAGGACGCGTTCTCGGTGTCGGGTCAAGTGCTCGTGCTCGCCGTGGCCACGCCCGGACGGCAGGAGGAGGAGACCTACCGGGGGCTCGCTGCCGACCGACGCGTCGACGGGGTGATCCTCATGGACCTCCGCGCCGGCGACCCGCGCATCGCGCTCGTGCAAGAGTTGGGCCTGGCCGCGGTGACCCTCGGCGCGCCGGACGTCGAGAGCCCGTTCCCCAGCGTCACGTCCGACGACGGCGCGGGCATCCGGCTCGCCGTCGAGCATCTCGCCGGCCTCGGCCACCGTCGCATCGCGCATGTCGCCGGCCCCGACGGGATGCTGCACGCCGAGCACCGACGCGCGGCGTTCGACGCGGCGGCCGCCGCCGCCGGCGCCGAGAGCATCGTCGTCACGACCGACTTCTCCGCCGCCGACGGCGCGCGGGCGACGGAGCACCTCCTCGACGCCGCGCAGCCGCCGACGGCGATCGTGTACTCCAACGACAGCATGGCCGTCGCCGGGCTGGGGGTCGCCCAGCGTCGCGGCCTCGTCGTGCCGCGCGATCTGTCGATCACAGGTTTCGACGACACCGAGATCGGCCGCCACGTGCACCCCGCCCTCACGAGTGTCGCGACGGACGCCCGCGGCTGGGGCTCCGTCGCGGCGCGCACCCTGCTCGAGACGATCGCCGGCTCCGCGCCGGGCGACGTCCGACTCGACGACCCGCGGCTCGCGGTCCGCGCATCCACCGCATCCCCTGCCGAAACCGCGGCCGAGCTCTGATCGAGCAGCCGCACCGTCCCAAGGAGAGTGACATGCGACGACGCATCCTCATCGCAGCAGTCGGCGCCGCCGGCGCCCTGGCCCTGACCGCCTGCAGCGGCGGCGGAGGCGGGGGAGGCGGCATGGACAGCCGCGGCGAGATCACCATCTGGTACTCCAACAACGAGGCCGAGATCGCGTGGGGCCAGCAGATGGTCGACGCGTGGAACGCCGACCACCCCGACGAGAAGATCACGGCGCAGGAGATCCCCGCGGGATCCTCGAGCGAGGAGGTCATCTCGGCCGCGATCACGGCGGGGAACGCCCCGTGCCTGATCTTCAACACGTCGCCCGCCGCCGTGCCCGGCTTCCAGCGCCAGGGCGGCCTCGTCGATCTGTCGGACTTCCCCGACGGCGACGACTACATCACCGCCCGCAGCGGCGATGTGGCCGACCAGTACCGGTCGGAGGACGGCGACTTCTACCAGCTGCCGTGGAAGTCGAACCCCGTGATGATCTTCTACAACAAGGACATGTTCGCGAAGGCCGGGCTCGACCCGGAGAACCCGTCGCTGTCGACGTACGACGAGTTCCTCCAGACCGCGCGCACCCTGAAATCGGCCGGCGTCGCCTCGTACGCCATCAACCCGGCGCCCACGAGCGAGTTCTTCCAGTCGTGGTTCGACTTCTACCCGCTGTACGCCGCGCAGACCGGCGGCACGCAGCTCGTCGAGGACGGCAAGGCCACCTTCGACGACGACAACGGCCAGGCGGTCGCCGAGTTCTGGCGGACGCTCTACGAGGAGCAGCTCGCCGGCAACGAGCAGTACCAGGGCGACGCGTTCGCCGACGGATACGCCGCCATGGCGATCGTGGGGCCGTGGGCCGTCGACGTGTACAAGGACAAGGTCAACTGGGGCGCCGTGCCGGTGCCGACCGAGAACGGCACGGATGCGGCGGACACGTACACGTTCAGCGACGCGAAGAACGTCGGTCTGTTCACCGCGTGCACGAACAAGGCCACCGCGTGGGACGTGCTGAAGTTCGCCACGAGTGAGGAGCAGGACGGGAAGTGGCTCGAGGAGACCGGCCAGATGCCGTTGCGACAGGACCTCACCGCCACCTACCCCGACTTCTTCTCGGCCAACCCCGCCTACGAGCAGTTCGGCGACCAGGCCGCGCGCACCGTCGAGGTTCCCAACGTGCAGAGCTCGATCGAGATCTGGCAGGCCTTCCGCGACGAGTACTCGAAGTCGGTCATCTTCGGCGAGGAGGACGTGCCCACGTTCCTGAAGACCGCGGCCGACCAGGTCGACCAGCTGGCGGGCGGGAACTGACATGAGCACCGACGTGGCGCCCGAGCGCACGGGCACCGCGACGAGCCCCCGCGGCGGCGAGGCTCCGGCCCGCCGCCGCGGGCGGCGCCTGCTCGGCGCGCAGCCGCTGGGCATCCTCTTCTCGGCGCCGTACGTCGCCTTCGTGCTGCTGGTGTTCGCCTACCCCGTGATCTTCGCGGTGTGGATGAGCTTCCAGGACTACTTCTTCGCCGCCCCCGGCGCCGTCGTCGACCGGCCCTTCGTCGGCTTCGACAACTACGCCGCCGTGCTGTCCGACCCCGCCGTGTGGCGCGCGTTCGGCAACGTCGGCATCTTCCTCGTCATCAACGTCCCCCTCACCGTCGCGCTCTCCATGCTGCTCGCGACCGCGCTGGACCGCGTCGTGCGGGCGCGGACGTTCTTCCGCGTCAGCTACTACGTGCCCTACGTCACGGCCTCCGTCGCGGTGGTCGCGGTGTGGCTGTTCCTCTTCTCCAAGGAGGGGCTCGTCAACAACGCGCTCGGCCCGCTCGCGCCCGACCCGTCGTGGCTCGTGAACTCCGCCCTGGCGATGCCGACGATCGCGTTCTTCGTGACGTGGAAGGGGCTCGGGTTCTACATCCTGCTCTACCTCGCGGCGCTGCAGAACGTGCCGCGGGAGCTCTACGAGTCGGTCTCGGTCGACGGCGGTGGCCGCATCCGGCAGTTCTTCTCGGTGACCGTGCCGAGCGTGCGCCCGGCGACGCTGCTGGTCGTGCTGCTGTCAACGATCACGGGCGCGAACCTCTTCACCGAGCCGTACCTGCTCACCGGCGGCGGCGGCCCCAACGGCGCGTCGACCTCGCCCGTGCTGCTGATCTACCAGAAGGGCATCGAGCAGCAGAACCCCGACCAGGCCGCCGCGATCGGCGTCATCCTCATGGTCTTCGTGCTGATCATCGCCGCGCTGCAGCGGCGGTTCGTGGGAGGGGAGGAGCGATGAGACGCGCCCTCGGATCGAAGATCGCCCTGTACATCGTGCTCGCGCTCGGCGCGCTGGCGTTCCTCTTCCCCTTCTACTACATGGTGGTCGGGTCGCTGCAGACGGATGTCGACAGCTCGCTGGCCGGCGCCTTCCCGCACCCCGGCAACCTCACGGTCGAGAACTACGTCGCGATCAACGGCCGCATCAACCTGCTGCAGGGGCTCGTGAACTCCGGCATCTTCACCGGCGGCGTGATCCTCGGCACGATCGTGTTCGGCGTGCTCGCCGGATACGCGCTGGCGGTGCTGCACTGGCGGGGCCGCGGCTTCACGTTCGGGCTCGCGCTTCTCGTGCAGGTCGTGCCGTTCCAGCTGCTCATGATCCCGCTGTACGTGATGATCGCGCGCGACTACGGCCTGTCCGACAGCTACCTCGGCATGATCCTGCCGTTCTTCATCAACTCGACGGCGGTCGTGATCTTCCGGCAGTACTTCCTGCAGCTGCCCCCGGAGCTGTTCGCCGCGGCGCGCATCGACGGCGCAGGGGAGTTCCGGCTGCTGTGGAACGTCGCGCTGCCGCTCGTGCGGCCGGCCCTCCTCACGGCGGTGCTGCTGACCTTCATCGGCCCGTGGAACGAGTTCCTGTGGCCGTTCCTCATCACGAAGGACGCGTCGATGCAGCCGCTCGCGGTGTCGCTCGCGAACTTCATCTCCAACATCGCCGCCTCCACGGCGAACCCGTTCGGCGCCATGATGGCCGGCGCCGTCGTGCTCGCCGCGCCCGCGGTGCTGCTGTTCGTGCTGTTCCAGCGCTACTTCACATCGAATGACCTCGGATCCGGAGTGAAAGGCTGATATGTCCGCATATCCCGAAGTCCCCTACCGCCTGACCCGCGTGGGCGTCGTCATGACGCCCGAGCCGGGCGACCCGCAGGAAGCGGAGGGCGTGCTGAACCCTGCATCCGGGCGCGGGCCCGACGGGCAGCTGTACCTGCTGCCGCGGCTGGTGGCCGACGGCAACGTGTCGCGCGTCGGCCTCGCACGGGTCGTCGTCGAAGACGGCGTGCCGGTGGGCGTCGAGCGGCAGGGCGTCGTCCTCGAGCCCGACCGTGGCTGGGAGCGCGGCGTCGGCAACGCCGGCGTGGAAGACCCCCGCACGACATGGATCGAGGCGCTCGGGATGCACGTCATGACGTACGTGGCCTACGGTCCGCTCGGCCCCCGCACGGCGGTCGCGGTGTCGGAGGACCTCCGGTCGTGGCGACGCCTGGGGCCGGCGCTGTTCCGGTACCAGGACGACCTCGACATGGACCTGAACCTCTTCCACAACAAGGACACCGTCTTCTTCCCCGAGCCGGTCACGGCGCCCGACGGGACGCGCGCGCTCGCCGTGCTGCACCGCCCCATGTGGGACCTCGGCGAGACCAAGCCCGGCCAGGGCGTACGGGTGCCGGCCGGCGTCGAAGACACCCGCCAGTCGATCTGGATCAGCTACGTGCCGCTCGCGGCGGTCGAGGACGACATCGCGAACCTCGCGCTGTGGGAGCAGCACCGGTTCGTCGCGGGACCGGAGTTCCCGTTCGAGGCGCTCAAGATCGGCGGCGGCCCGCCCCCGCGGCGCACCCCCGAGGGCTGGCTCGTGCTGCACCACGGCGTCACGGGCACGATCGACAGCGCCTTCGCGCAGCAGCAGAAGGTGAACTACGCCGCCGGTGCGCTGATCCTCGACGCCGACGACCCCTCGCGGGTCGTCGCGCGCACGTCCGAGCCGCTCCTGGCACCCGAGACCGACGACGAGCGCAGCGGCATCGTCCCCAACGTCGTCTTCCCCACGGCCATCGAGGAGATCGACGGGCGCCTGTTCGTCTTCTACGGCATGGCCGACTCGAAGATCGGCGTCGCGCTGCTCGAGCGCACGGCCTGAGGCGCCCGCCCCCGCCGTCGAGTGTCCATGACACGCCGCACCGTGCCGCGCGCAGCGGCGTGTCGTGGACACTCACCCACCCACCCCCCCCCGGATGAGAACGGAGACAACAGACATGCGTACCGACGCACGATGGAGTGCGCGATGGGTCCTCGCGGGCGCGCTCGCACTCGCGATGCCGCTGGGAGCGGTCGCCCCGGCGGCCGGAGCGGATGCGGCGTCGGCGGCCGCGCCCGCCGCTGCCGCCGCATCCGACGCCCCGCTGACGAACCTCGCCCACCTCGATTTCCTCCTGGACGAGGCGACGCCACCGGCCGACGTGCCGGGCCACACGACGTACCGGCTCGCAGAGGAGCCGACGCTCGTGCAGCCGTGGACGTACGCCGACGCGCGCGACGGCGGCACCTTCGAGCGCGTCGGCGGCGGCCCGCGCGACCCCGAGACCGGCGACTACGCGCAGGGCGCGTTCAACGCGGACGACACCGCGCGCGCCGCCGTGGTGTACCTGCGCCACTGGCAGCAGACCGGCTCGGACGACAGCCGCCAGAAGGCATACGAGCTGCTGCGCGCCCTCACCTACCTGCAGACCGCGGAGGGGCCGAACGCCGGCAACGTCGTGCTGTGGATGCAGCCCGACGGCGAGCTGAACCCGTCGGCCGAGCCCGTCGAGCTCCCCGATCCCTCCGACAGCGGGCCCAGCTACTGGCTCGCCCGCACGATCTGGGCCCTCGGCGAGGGCTACGCCGCGTTCGCCGACGCCGACCCCGACTTCGCCGCCTTCCTCGACGCGCGGCTGCAGCTGGCCGTCGGCGCGCTCGACCGGCAGGTGCTCGCCCGCTACGGAGAGTGGGCCGAGGCGGACGGCGTGCGCGTGCCGGCGTGGCTCATCGTCGACGGTGCGGACGCATCCGCCGAGGCCGTGCTCGGCCTCGCCGCGCGCGTGGAGGCCCGCCCCGACGACACGGCTTCGGCGACGGCACTGCGCCGCCTCGCCGAGGGCATCGGCGCGATGGCGGCCGGCAGCACGCGCGAATGGCCCTACCGCGCGATCCTCCCGTGGGCGCAGTCGCCGTCGATCTGGCACGCGTGGGCGTCGCAGATGCCCGCGGCGCTGGCCGCCGCATCCGAGGCGCTCGACGATCCGACCCTTGCGCAGCCGGCGATCGCGGATGCGGCGACCTTCACGCCGACCCTGCTCACCGCCGGCGGGCCCGACAACGGCTGGAACCCCACGCCGACCGATCGCGTGCAGATCGCGTACGGCGCCGACTCGCGCGTGCAGTCGCTGCTGCGGGTCGCCCAGGTGACGGGCTCGCAGGCGTTCGCCGACCTCGCCGCGATGCAAGCGGCGTGGTTCTTCGGGGCGAATCATGCCGGTGCGCGCATGTACGATCCTGCGACCGGTGTGACCTTCGACGGACTGCAGCCCGACGGCACCGTCAACCGCAACAGCGGCGCCGAGTCGACCATCCACGGTCTGCTCACGGCGCTCGCGCTCGACGCCCGGCCCGGGGTCGCCGCCCGCGCGACGGCGCTCACGAGCGTGGCCGAGCGTGAGGGGCTCGAGCTGGTCGAGGCCGAGGACGCGATCCGCACCGACGGCAGCGTCTCGACGCCCGAGGCGTGGACGGGCGAGTCGGGGTGGTCGGGCTCGGCGCTCACCCTCGCGCCGCGGCAATCGGCGACGTGGGAGCTGCCGGCCGCCGACCAGCGTCGGTGGGTCGAGCCCGTCGTGTTCGCCGAACCCGGCGCCCGCACGACGTCGGTGTGGCGCGGGAGCGGTGTGCTGCGGGTCGACGGCCCCGCGCAGGGCATCTCGCCCGCGCCCGGCCAGCTGGCGCCCCACGCCCTCACCGGGACGGTGGCGCCGAACCGCGCGACGCTCACGGCCTCCGCGCTGCAGGGCGACCTCGTCCTCGACGCGCTCCTCGTGCGGCCGTGGGTGTCGCGTCTCGTGCTGGCGGGCGACGGCGACGCGCGGGCAGAGCTCGTGCACTCGGCGGCCGACGTCCCGCAGCGGACGACCGTCGACGGCGGCGGCACCGTGCGCGTGTACGACGCGACCGGCGCCCTCTTGCGCGCCTCCGCCTACGAGGGGACCGCGACCGTCGTGCTGCCGCCGGGCGGCTTCGCGATCGCGACGCGGTAGGCCGCCGCATCCGAGACACCACGTCCGCGCCGAGACGACGCGCGCGGCGTGGTGTCTCGGCGCGCGCGGGGTTTGCCGCGCGTCAGCGCGTGGCGAGCACCGCGTCGGCGAGCGCGCGCACGTGCGGGCGGCGGAGGGCTCGCGCAGTGGCGGTGAGCGAGACGCGCCACGGCGGCAGGTCGTCCCGCAGCGCCAGCACGGCGCACCCGCCGGTGTCGACGATGTCGGGCACGACGGCGACGCCGAGCCCGGCGGCCACGCACGCCGGCACCGCGGGAAGCTCACCCACTTCGGCCGACACGCGGCGGGCGATACCGTGGCGGGCGAGCTCGGCATCCACCTGGACGCGGTTGCCGTAGCCGGGCAGCACGTCCACCCATTCTTCGTCGGCGAGCTCGGCGAGGCGCACGCCCGCGTGCGGCGAGCGCGACGCGAGCGGATGCGACGGGGGCACGAGCGCGACGAACGGGTACGCGCCGAGCTCCCACCCGCGCAGACCCGCGAGCGGGGGGAGGGCGGTGAGCGCGAGGTCGAGGCGATCGCGCTCGAGGTCGTCGAACAGTCCGCTCGAGCCCGTCGGCGACGCGCTCAGCCGCACGTCGACGAGCGGATGCGCGCGACGGAAGGCGCCGAGGATGCCGGGGAGGTCGACGACGCGGAGACCCGGGAACGTGCCGATCCGGATGCGGCCGCGCAGTCCGGCGTGCGCGGTCCCCGCCGCGTGGCGCAGCTCCGCCACGTCGTCGACGAGCGCGCGGGCGCGGGGGAGGAGGTCTTCGCCGGCCGGCGTCAGGGCGACGGCGGTCGTCGAGCGCTCGAACAGCCGGATCCCGAGGTCGCGCTCGAGGCTCTTCAGGCCCGCCGACACGGTGGACTGCGCGGCGAAGAGCCGGTGCGCGGCGGCGGTGACGCTCTGCTCCTCGGCCACCGTGACGAAGTACTCCAGCAGTCGCGTCTCCATGGCGTCATCATAGAGCAGGACGATCGAGCCGATCGAAACCGTTCGTTTGACTCGATCGCTCCGCTGGAGCATTCTCGAGGCATGACCGCTCCGCTCACCGCATCAGCTCCCACCGTCACGCGCGGCACCTCGGGCCACGGAGCCGCCGCGTCGGCTCCGACGTGGCGCCTCACGCACCGCACGGGCTTCTGGGTGACGGCGGCGACCTTCCTCGTGCTGATGGCGTTCAACACGGTGCCGACCCCGCTGTACGCGCTCTACCAGGAACGCGACAGATTCCCGACCTTCCTCATCACGGTGATCTTCGCGGCCTACTCCGTGGGCGTGATGGTGTCGCTCTTCCTCGCCGGGCACCTCAGCGACCGCCTCGGCCGACGCCCGCTCATCCTCGCCGCCACCGGCGTCGAGATCGCCGCTGCCGTCATGTTCACGCTGTGGCCGGATGTCACGGGCCTCATCGTGTCGCGGCTCGTCGCGGGCCTTGGCATCGGCATCCTCACCGCCTCCGCCACCGCCCACCTCGCCGACCTCCGCCGCGCGCACCGCCCCGACAGCCGCACGTTCGCGCCGACGGTGGCCGGCATCGCGAACATGGGGGGACTCGCCCTCGGCCCCCTCATCGGCGGGCTCTTCGCCGAGTTCGCGCCCGCGCCGCTGCTCGTGCCGTACATCGTCTTCCTCCTCGCCTTCCTCGGCCTCGGCTTCGCGTACGCCTTCGTGCCCGAGACCGTCGAGCGCCCCGCCGAGCCGTTCCACTACCGCCCGCAGCGCGTGCGCGTCCCCGACGAGGGCCGCCGCGCCTACTGGGCGGCCGGGATCGCCGCCTTCGCCGCCTTCGCTGTCACCGGCCTCTTCGGCTCGGTCGCCCCCACTTTCCTCGTGCGGATCCTCGGGCAGAGCGACCACCTCGTCGCGGGGGTCGTGACCTTCTCCGTCTTCGGCGCCGCAGCACTCGCCCAGGTCGTGTTCGCGCGCCTCACCATGCCGCAGCAGCTGCGTCTCGGCGTCGGCGCCATGATCGTCGGGCTCGTGCTCCTGGGCGCGGCCGACCTCTCGCACTCGGGCCTGCTCTTCGTGGGCGGCGGCGTCGTCGCCGGCGCCGGTGTCGGTCTCCTGTTCCGCGGGGCGCTCGCGATCGCCGGCGCGCTGTCTGATCCCCGGATGCGGAGCGAGATCACCTCCGGCATCTTCCTGCTCGCCTTCGCGGGCATGACCGTGCCGCCCCTCGCCGTTGGCGCCGCGCTGCTGATCGTGCCGATCGTGCCGGTGTTCCTCGGCTTCGTGGTCCTCGTGCTCGCGCTCACCGTGTGGGCGGGTGCGGTGATCCTGCGCGAGAGCCGTCGCCTCGCGGCCTGAGGCTGCATCCGTAGCTGTCCAGAAACCACGCGGCCGCTGAGAACACGCGCGACGCGTGGTTTCACAGCGCGCGCGTGGTTTCTCGGCTCGGTGCGGATGCGGCGCCACCGCCGTGTCCGAAAACCGCCAGCCCGTGTCGCCGGGCGGTGGCAGGGTAGAGGGGTGGGCATCACGGCGGGGGTCCTCGCACCCCAGGGCTTCGACGAGCGCTATCGCGCGATCCAGTCGCGCGACCGCCGGTTCGACGGCCAGTTCGTCACGGCCGTGCGCACGACAGGCATCTACTGCCGACCGAGCTGCCCCGCCCGCACGCCGCACGAGCGCAACGTCACGTTCTTCGCGACGTCCGCCGCCGCCCACGAGGCGGGATATCGCGCGTGCAAGCGCTGCCTCCCCGAAGCGGCCCCCGGCTCGCCCGCGTGGGACCAGCGCGGCGACGTCACGGCCCGCGCGATGCGCCTCATCGCCGACGGCGTCGTCGACCGCGAGGGCGTGCCCGGCCTCGCGCGGCGCCTCGGCTACTCGACGCGCCACCTGACGCGCCTGCTCACGGCCGAGCTCGGCGCCGGGCCGCTCGCCCTCAGCCGCGCGCAGCGCGCGCACACCGCGCGACTGCTCCTGGTCGCCACCGACCTCCCGTCGGCCGACGTCGCCTTCGCGGCGGGGTTCACGAGCGTGCGGCAGTTCACCGACACGATCGGCGAGGTGTTCGGGATGCCTCCCCTCGCCCTGCGTGCACGCCGGCGCACCGGGCACGACGCCCCCGCCGGCACGCTCGATCTCGTGCTGCCCTTCCGCGGGCCGCTCGATGCGCCGGGACTGTTCGGATGGATGCGCGCGCACGCCGTGCCGGGCGTCGAGGCCGGAGACGCGCGCACCTTCGCGCGCACGGTGCGCCTCGACGGCGGGCCCGCCTGGTTCGAGGTCCGGTGCGAGGGCGGGCCGCACGGCGACCGGCTGCGCCTGCGCACGCGCCTGACCGCGCTCGGCGACCTCGGTGCGCTGCTCGCCCGCGTCCGCCGGCTGTTCGACCTCGACGCCGACCCGATCGCCGTCGACGCCGCGCTGTCGCAGCACGACCAGCTCCGGCCGCTGGTGCGTGACATCCCCGGCGTGCGCGTGCCCGGGGCCGTCGACGCGCCCGAGATGCTGCTGCGCGCGATCATCGGTCAGCAGATCAGCGTGGCCGCGGCGCGCACCGCGATGGGGCGTCTCGCCGCGGCGCTCGGAGAGCCGTTCGCCGTCGATCGGCAGGCCCCCGCGAATGCGGGCGGTGCCGTGCTCACGCACCTGTTCCCCACGCCGAGGGCGATCGCCGAGCACGGCGGCGAGGTGCTGACCGGGCCCCGCGCACGCATCCGCGCCATCGTGGGCGCCGCATCCGCCCTCGCCGACGGCACCCTCGCACTCGGCCCCGGCGACGACGCCGCCGAACAGCGGCGCGCCCTGCTCGCGCTCCCCGGCGTCGGCCCGTGGACCGCCGACTACGTGCGCATGCGCGTGCTCGGCGACCCCGACGTCTTCCTGCCGGGTGACGTCGCCGCGCGCACCGGTGCCGCGGCGGCGGGCCTCCCGGGGGAGCCGCGCGGCCTCACCGCGTGGGCCGAGCGGACGGCGCCGTGGCGCAGCTACCTCATGGCCCACCTGTGGTTCGCCGCGCCCGTCACGCGCGCGTGGCGCGTCGCCGCATCCGACCCGATCCTCCAGGAGCCCCGATGACCGCCACGCTGCAGACGATCGACACCCCCGACGGGGCGTTCACCCTCCTCGCCGCCGAGGACGGCGCGGTGCTCGCGTCGGGCTGGACGGCCGACCCCTCCGCGGTGCTCGCGCGCCTCGCGCCCGCGCACCGCCCCACCGACGTGGTGACGGGGCAGACCGAAGCCGCGGACGCTGTCGCCGCCTACTACGAGGGTGAGCTCGACGCGATCGAGGCCGTCGCGGTGCGCCAGCCCGGCACGGCGCTGCAGGGCGACGGATGGCGCGCGCTCCGTCGCGTCCGTCCCGGGCAGCCGCTCACCTACACCGAGTTCGCGGCGGCGATGGGGCGTCCGGCCGCCGTGCGCGCCGCCGCATCCGTGTGCGCCCGCAACGCCGCGGCGCTGTTCGTGCCGTGCCACCGCGTGCTGCGCTCGGACGGCAGCATGGGCGGGTTCGCGTGGGGGACCGCGGTGAAGGAGCGTCTGCTGGCGCGCGAATCCGCGTGATCTCTTCCCGCGAATCCGCGTGATCTCTTCCACGGATTCCTTGCACTCAGCGAACTCCCAGGATATTCTGGAGGGCTGTCGCGCGTCCGTGCGGCGAGGCCCGCGTCCGTTCGACGCACCGGATCCGAGGAGGATGTCATGAAGACGACCGCTTACGCCGTGCAGCCGATCGTCGTCCGCCTCGCCGGATCCGGGCGTCTCGAGCGCCTCCCGTTCCCGGTCACGGGCCCCGCCGCGGCATAAGCCCGCCCCCCTTTCCGTTCCCCTCGGAGAGCGTGCGCGGCTCACGCCGCCGTCCGCCACCTTTCGCGCGCACTGCGCGCCCTCTTTCGACGCTTCAGGATCATGACTCGCGACTCTCACGCCTCCCTCTCCACCGTCCGCGCGCTCGGCAGGCTCCTGCCGTTCGCCCGTCCCGTCCTCGGCCGCCTCTCCCTCGGCGCCGTGAGCGCGCTGATCGCAAGCCTGCTCGCCCTCGGCATCCCGCTCGTCCTCGAGGTGATCGTGAGCGAGACCGGGCCGATCAGCTCGGGCGAGCCTCTTCTCGTCGCGGTCGGCGCCGGCGCCATCCTGCTCCTCGGCCTGCTCGAGGCACTCATGGTGTGGGCGCGGCGCTGGTTCGTGCTCGCCCCCGCGACCAAGGTCGAATACGACCTTCGGACGACGTTCTCCTCACGGCTGCAGCGCCTGCCCGTCGCCTTCCACGACCGGTGGCAGTCAGGTCAGCTCCTCAGCCGCATGATGCAGGACATCAGCCTCATCCGCCGGTGGCTCGCCTTCGGTCTCGTGCTGCTCGTCGTGAACCTGCTGACGATCCTCGTGGGCTCGGCGATCCTCTTCACGTGGCACTGGGTGCTCGGCGTCGTCTTCGTCGTGTGCTCCGCGCCGCTGTGGGTGGCCGGCTACCTCTTCGAGAAGCGCTACGGCATGCTCTCGCGCCAGAGCCAGGATCAGGCCGGCGACCTCGCCACGAGCGTCGAGGAGAGCGTGCACGGCATCCGGGTGCTGAAGGCGTTCGGACGCGGCAAGCATGCGCTGCAGAAGTTCTCGCGCCAGGCCGAGACGCTGCGCGAGACCGAGATCGCCAAGGCCCGCGCCGTCGGGTGGATCTGGTTCTGGCTCGTGCTCCTGCCCGACATCGCGTTCGCGCTGTGCCTGGGCGCGGGCATCCTGCTCGTGCAGGCCGGGCAGCTCGAGGTCGCCCAGCTCATCGCGTTCTTCGCGATGGCGACGATCTTGCGCTGGCCCGTCGAGTCGATCGGCTTCCTCTTCTCCTTCCTCGTCGACGCGCGCACCGCGACCGACCGCATCTTCGAGGTCTTCGACGAGCAGAACACGATCACCGACCCCGACGAGCCCGTGTCGCTCCCGCGCGTGCGCGGCGAGCTCGCGTTCGAGAACGCGCACTTCCGGTACCAGGATGCGCCGGCCGCCACGCGCGACCTCCTCGACGGCATCGACCTCGTGCTGCGCCCCGGCGAGACGATGGCGCTCGTGGGTCTCACCGGCTCGGGCAAGACGACGCTCACCACCCTTCCCGGGCGTCTGTACGACGTCACGGGCGGCCGCGTCACGCTCGACGGCGTGGACGTGCGCGACCTGCGGCTCACCGAGCTGCGCCGCCACGTCGGCATGGCCTTCGAGGACGCGACGCTGTTCTCGGCGACGGTCCGGGAGAACGTGCTGCTCGGCCGCGAAGACCTCGTCCCGGGCACGCCCGAGGCCGAGGAGGTGCTGCGCGAAGCGCTGCAGGTGGCGCAGGCCGGCTTCGTCTACGAGCTGCCCGACGGCCCCGACACGGTCATCGGCGAAGAGGGGCTGAGCCTGTCGGGCGGCCAGCGGCAGCGCCTCGCGCTCGCGCGCGCCGTCGCGGCGCGGCCCGCCGTCCTCGTGCTCGACGACCCGCTGTCGGCGCTCGATGTCGACACCGAGGCCCTCGTCGAGGAAGCGCTGCGCGAAGTGCTCGCCGACACGACGGCGCTCGTCGTCGCGCACCGCCCGTCGACGGTCATGCTCGCCGACCGCGTCGCGCTGCTCGAGGGCGGCCGCGTCACGGCCGTCGGCACCCACTCCGAGCTGCTGCGCACGAGCGAGCACTACCGTCATGTGATCTCGAGCCTCGAGGCGGAAGCCCTGCGCCAGGCGCAGGAGCCGGGCCTACGGGGAGAACGCTCCGCGAGCGAGAAGGAGGTGGCCCGATGAGCACCGCGACCGTCACCGGCACGGCGGGCGAAGACCGCAGCGACTACACGCGCGAGGAGAGCCGCGCCATCCGCCGTCGGTCCATGCGGCTGCTGGGATCGCTCGTGCGCCCCCTCACGTGGCAGCTCGTGCTCGCCGCCGTCGTGCTCGTCGTGTCGACCGCACTGCGCGTGGCCGGCCCCGCACTCGTCGGATGGGGCATCGCCAATGCGCTGCCGGCGGTCGTGGACCGCATGGACTGGATGCCGACGATCCTCGTCGTCGCCGCGTACCTGCTCACCGGGCTCGGCGGCGCCGCGCTCATCGGCTGGTACGCGGTCGTGGCCGCGCGGCTCACGCAGGCGATCATGCTCGACCTGCGCAAGCGCATCTTCCTGCACACGCAGCGGCTGAGCCTGGAGTTCCACGAGTCGTACACGTCGGGGCGCATCATCTCGCGGCAGACGAGCGACCTCGACACGATCCGGGAGCTCCTGGACGGCGGCCTCAACGAGCTCGTGTCGGGACTGCTGTACGGCGGTTTCACGCTCATCGCGCTGCTGCTCCTGGATTGGCAGTCGGGCCTCATCCTCTTCGCGATGGGCATCCCGCTGTTCTTCCTCATGCGCTGGTTCTACCTGCGCTCGCAGGTGGTCTACCGCGAGTCTCGCGTCGTCAGCGCCCAGGTGATCGTCAAGTTCGTCGAGACGATGACCGGCATCCGCGCCGTCAAGGCGTTCCGCAAGGAGCCCCGCAACGATGAGCAGTTCGGCGACCTGGCCAGTCAGTACCGCGACGTCAACATGCGCTCGATCCGCCTGTTCGGCACGTTCGAGCCCGGGCTCATGGCCGTCGCATCCGTGACCCTTGCGGTCGTGCTGCTGTGGGGCGGGCTCCGCGTGCTCGACGGCGCGCTGGCGCTCGGGTTCCTCCTGTCGGCCGTGCTGTACGTGCGGAACTTCTTCGCGCCGATGCAGGAGGTCGCGTTCTTCCTGAACTCGTACCAGTCGGCCACGGCCGCGCTCGAGAAGGTGTCGGGCGTGCTCGAGGAGCAGCCGACGGTGCCCGACCCCACGTCGCCGATCGACCTGTGGCGCGCCCGCGGGCACGTGCGGTTCGAGGACGTCGTGTTCGGCTACTCCGGCGACCGCACGATCCTGCCCGACTTCTCGCTCGACATCCCGGCCGGGCAGACGGTGGCCCTCGTGGGCACGACCGGTGCGGGCAAGTCGACGCTCGCGAAGCTCGTCGCGCGTTTCTACGACCCCACGTCGGGGCGCGTGACGCTCGACGGCGTCGACCTGCGGGCGCTGCATCCGAAGGACCTGCGCCGCGCGATCGTCATGGTGACGCAGGAGGCGTACCTGTTCAGCGGCACGGTGGCCGACAACATCGCGCTCGGCAAGCCCGACGCGACGTTCGACCAGATCAAGGCGGCGGCCCGCGCGGTCGGCGCGCACGAGTTCATCGAGGCACTGCCCGACGGATACGGCACTGACGTCAACAAGCGCGGCGGCCGGGTGTCGGCGGGGCAGCGGCAGCTCATCTCCTTCGCGCGTGCGTTCCTCGCCGACCCCGCGGTGCTGATCCTCGACGAGGCGACGGCGTCGCTCGACATCCCGAGCGAGCGCCTCATCCAGGACGCGCTGCAGACGCTGCTGGCCGACCGCACCGCGATCATCATCGCGCACCGCCTGTCCACGGTCGCGATCGCCGACCGCGTGCTGGTCATGGAGCACGGCCGGATCGTGGAGGACGACGACCCCGACACCCTCATCGCCGGCACGGGCCGCTTCGCGCAGCTCCATGCCGCCTGGCGGGAGTCGCTGGTCTGAGGCCGCGCGCATCGTCGGAGGATCGCGCCGTCGTCGGAGGTACGGCGGTCGATCCTCCGACGATCGCGCGTACCTCCGACGACGGTCACCGGGGCGCGAGGTGCGCACCCGTCGCGAGGGCGCGCGAAATCACGCGGGCGACCGCCGGCCAGTCGTGGAGCACCTGGGCGTAGCTGAAGCGGAGCACGGTGTACCCGCGCAGGCGCAGCTCCGCGTCATGGGCGAGGTCGCGCGTCCGGTCGGCCGAGGAGGAGTGGAACGCGTGGCCGTCGATCTGCACGACGAGCCAGTCTCCGATGAGCGCGTCCACCGGTCGCCCCGCGAGGACGACCTGCTGGCGGAGCGGGACACCCCACGCGGACAGCCGGAAGACGAAGATCGACTCGAGCCCGGAGTCGCTGAGGCCTGTCGCGCGGTCGGCGCACGCGCGGGCGGCCGGAGTCCGCCACGTGACGCGTCGAAGCGCGTCGGCGTCCAGCCGCTCACGGCGCATCGCCGAATCCCACACCGCCTGCGCGTCCTCGGGCGAAAGGCAGCCCGCGATGTGGTCCAGGGCGTCCTCCAAGGGCTCCACGGGGAGCTCCGGAGCGCTCGTCGTGATCGGAACCGACCAATGGGCTGTCCCGGCGAATCCGACCAGGCCGTCGGAGCGGCCGTGCGGTGGCAACGACACATGGAGCGCGGAATCCATACCCTCCGGCACCCACCAACCGCGCTCGCGCGCGACGGACACGCACGCGACGCGTCCGCCGACCTCCGCCGCACGCACGCGATCGTCGTCCTGTCCTCCGACCGCCAGCCACGTGCGCCGGATGCTGCGCACCACGCCGGAGGCGACCCACCGTCGGATCGCGGCAGGAGCGAAGCCGGCCTGCACGGCCGCCTGTCTGCGGACGACGCCGCCGCGCTGATGGAGCCGCTCGAGGAGATCGCGCATCCGCCCACCCTGACCTCGAGCGGCGGCCGCCCGGACCCTGGACCCGCGATCAGTGCACTCCCCACCGCATCCGCCCGCAGGGGAGGACCAGTCGCGGTCGTCCCCCGTCGGAGGATCGCACGGACGTCGGAGGATCGACGTGCCGGAGTCCGACGTCGACGCAAACCTCCGACGACGCGGCGGGCCGGGGAGGGTTAGAGGCGGATCTCTGCGATGACCTCGCCGTACTCGGTCTGGCCCTTCGGCGTGAAGCCGACCGCGAGGAAGAACGCCTCGGGGCCCTCTTCGCCCGGCTCGTAGATGACGTCGACGTGGTCCATGCCGCGCGAGCGCGCCTCGGCGAGCAGGCTCTCCAGCGCGAAGCGGCCGACGCCGCGGCCCTGGTCGTCGGCGTCGACGTTGATGCGCCACAGCACCGAGCGGAAGTGCTCCTGCGGGGCATCCGGATCGAAGTTGGCGCTCACGTAGCCCACGACCTCGTCGCCGTCGAGGATCACGCGCTGCCACGTGGTCTGCGGATTCATGACCGTCGCGGCGATGCCGTAGCTGGTCGGCGCGAGGAACTGCTCCTGCCCCGGCTTCAGCGACAGGGTGTTCACCGCCACGATCGTGGCGGCGGACAGTTCCTCGAGGCGAAGGTCGGCCATGAGCACAGGCTAGCGGCAAGCGGATGCGTCGGCACGCGTGTTGCCGATTCCTGCACAGATATCTCGACGTCAAGATATCTCGACCGCGTGCGATAGGCTGGGAACCGATCCCGCCACGCCTTTCGGAGAGTGCTCACGTGCCTGAATCGACCATCTTCTACACCTACACCGACGAGGCCCCGGCGCTCGCGACGGCGTCGTTCCTGCCGATGGTGCAGGCCGTCACGCGACAGGCCGACGTCGCCGTCGAGACGCGCGACATCTCGCTCGCCGGCCGCGTGCTCGCCGCGTTCCCGCAGCGGCTCACGCCCGAGCAGCAGGTCGGCGACGCCCTCGCCGAGCTCGGCGGACTCGCCACCACGCCCGAGGCGAACATCATCAAGCTGCCGAACATCTCGGCCTCGATCCCGCAGCTGAAGGCGGCCATCGCCGAGCTGCAGGGGCAGGGCTACGACGTGCCGGACTACCCCGACGAGCCGTCGACGCTCGAGGAGAAGGACATCCGCGCCCGCTACGACCGCATCAAGGGCTCGGCCGTGAACCCGGTGCTGCGCGAGGGCAACAGCGACCGCCGTGCGCCGCTGTCGGTGAAGAAGTACGCGCAGGCCCACCCCCACCGCAACAAGCCGTTCGCCGAGGGGTCGAAGACGCGCGTGGCCACGATGGGCCACGACGACTTCCGCTCGAACGAGAAGTCGGTCGTCATCGCCGACGACGACGTCCTGCGCATCCAGCACGTCGCCGACGACGGCACCGTCACGGTGCTGAAGGAGTCGGTCAAGGTGCTCCCGGGCGAGATCGTGGATGCGACGTTCCTGTCGGCCGCCGCGCTCGACGCCTTCCTCGCTCAGACGCTGAAGGATGCGGCGGAGCTCGACGTGCTCTACTCCGTGCATCTGAAGGCCACGATGATGAAGGTCAGCGACCCGATCATCTTCGGTCACGTGGTCAAGGCGTTCTTCGCCGACGTGTTCGCCCGTCACGGCGCCGCCATCCAGGCCGCCGGCCTCACCCCCAACGACGGCCTCGGCGGCATCCTCGCGGGCCTGCCGGCGGTCGAGGGCGGTCAGGCGATCGTCGACGAGATCCGCGAGGGCCTCGCCCGGGGGCCGCGCCTGTCGTACGTGAACTCCGACAAGGGCATCACGAACCTCCACGTGCCCTCCGACGTCATCGTCGACGCGTCGATGCCCGCCCTCATCCGCAACGGCGGCAAGCTGTGGGGTGCCGACGGCGGCGAGGACGACACGCTCGCCGTCATCCCCGACTCGTCGTACGCGGGCGTCTACCAGGCCGCGATCGACGACGTCATCGCGCACGGCCCGCTCGACCCCGCCACGATCGGCACCGTCCCCAACGTCGGCCTCATGGCGCAGGCTGCCGAGGAGTACGGCAGCCACGACAAGACGTTCGAGATCGCCGCGCCCGGTCGCGTCCAGGTCGTCGCGTCGGAGGGCGACGTGCTCCTCGAGCACACCGTCCGGACCGGCGACATCTGGCGCGCGACGCAGACGAAGGACGTCGCGGTCCGCGACTGGGTGAAGCTCGCCGTCACGCGCGCCCGCGCCACCGGCGCCCCGGCGGTGTTCTGGCTCGATGCCTCCCGTGCGCACGACGCGCAGCTCATCGAGAAGGTGAAGACCTACCTCGCCGACCACGACACCGACGGCCTCACGATCGAGATCCTTGCTCCCGTCGAGGCGACGACCTACTCGCTCGAGCGGATGCGGCGCGGTGAGGACACGATCTCCGTCACCGGCAACGTGCTCCGCGACTACCTCACCGACCTCTTCCCGATCCTCGAGGTCGGCACGAGCGCCAAGATGCTCTCGATCGTGCCGCTGCTCGCCGGCGGCGGTCTGTTCGAGACCGGCGCGGGCGGTTCGGCGCCCAAGCACGTGCAGCAGCTGCTGGCCGAGGACTACCTGCGGTGGGACTCGCTCGGCGAGTTCTTCGCGCTCGCGGCCTCGCTCGAGCACCTCGCGACGGCGACCGGCAACGCGCGCGCCCAGGTGCTCGCCGACACGCTGGATGCGGCGACCGGCACGTTCCTGGAGAACGACAAGTCGCCCGGCCGCGCGCTCGGGACGATCGACAACCGCGGCAGCCACTTCTACCTGTTCCTGTACTGGGCGCAGGAACTGGCGGGACAGACCGCCGACGCGGAGCTCGCCGCGGTCTTCGGGCCCGTCGCGCAGGAGCTCGCCGCGAAGGAGTCGCAGATCGTGGAGGAGCTCATCGCCGTGCAGGGCCACCCCGTCGACATCGGCGGCTACTACCACCCCGACGTCGCGAAGGTGGCGGAGGTCATGCGTCCCTCGGCGACCCTCAACGCGATCGTCGACGCGCTGTAACCAACGCCGAGCGCGCACGTCCCTTGCGAACGCGCACGATATCCGCCGGATGTCGTGCGCGTTCGCGCGTTCCGTGCGCGTTCGCGCAGCCGTAGGCGCGGGGGAGCGGGTCAGGAGAGGATCGCGGCCAGCCACTCGGCCTGACGTGTGAGCTGGTACGACTGCCCGCCCTCGTGATCGTTGTGCGGGTACACGTCGATCTCCGCGGGACCGCCGTACGCGTTGTAGGCCGCGTACACCGTCGACGGCGGGCACGTCATGTCCATGAGCGCGGTCGAGAAGAGCGCGGGCGCGTCGGCGCGCCGGGCGAAGTTCACGCCGTCGAGGTACGAGAGCGTCCGGAACACCGACTCCTCCGCCCCGCGGTGCACCGCGAGGTACCGGACGATCTCACCGTACGGATCGCGGTCGGTGAGGCCCACCGCGCGCGCGAAATGGCACAGGAACGGCACGTCGGGCATGACCGCGGCGAGGCCCGGGACGAGCCCCGACACCGCGAGGGAGATGCCGCCCCCCTGGCTGCCGCCGGTCACGACGATGCGGTCGGCGTCCGCTCCGGGAAGTGTGCGCGCGGCGTCGACGGCGCGCACGGCGTCGGTGAAGAGGCGCCGGTAGTAGTGGTCGACGGGGCTCTCGATGCCGCGCGTCATGACGCCGGGCACCGCGGGGCCGCTGCCGTGCGGATCGGGGGTGGCACCGCCCGAGCCCCACACCGAGCCCTGGCCGCGCGTGTCCATCACGAGGTGGCCGTAGCCCGCCGCCGACCACGCGAGCCGGTCGACGGGAAGGCCCCGCCCGCCGCCGTAGCCGAGGTACTCCACGATCACGGGGTGCCCCCCCTCGTGGCCGGCCGGGCGCAGGTACCAGGCCTTCACCGGGTCGCCCGCGAAACCCGGGAAGGTCACGTCCCACACGTCCACCGTCCGCAGGGCGGTGGTCACCGAGGCGACCTCCACCGACGTGCGCACAGCGCGCGCGTCGTGCAGCGTGCGCCGCCAGAAGTCGTCGAAGTCGTCGGGTTCGGCGACGTGCGGGCGGTAGTTCGCGAGCTCTTCGGGACTCAGGTCGAAGCGGGGCACCCGGTCACGATAGCGCGGCCGATCGGGTCAGTAGTGCACCCACACCTGCACGCCCTTGGGCGCCCAGTCGTAGAGGTACTTCGCCGCGCTCACCGGCAGGTTGACGCATCCGTGGCTCATCTGCTGGCCGAAGTTGTTGTGCCAGTACGCGCCGTGGAAGGCCTGGTCGCCGTTGAAGTACGACACCCACGGCACGTTCTCGGTGCAGTACGGCGCGCCGGGGAAGCAGCCCATGTCCTGCATCGGCGTCTTCCACCCGATGCGGAAGTTGCCCGGCAGCGTCGGCGAGCCCGGCAGGCCGGACGAGATCGCCCACGACTGCACGACCGCGTCGTTCTCGTACAGGTAGGCGTGCTGCGTGCTGAGGTTGACCTCGATGCGGCGCGCGAGGGTCGTCGTCGTGAACGGCGTCTCGGTGACCGTGAGCGGGAACGCGGCCTCGCCGTTGCCGAGCATCTCCGCGAAGCGGTTGGCGATGCCGTCGGTGCTCTCGAGCGCGCGGCCGGTCACGCCCGCAGTCTGCTCGCGGAGCACCGCGCCGGCCGTGTCGGTGATGACGGTCGCGTTGACCGGCGCGCGATCCACCGCGGCCGGCAGCCCGTCGACGACGGTCTGGATGGCGGCGGGGTCGGCGGAGATCGTGAAGGTTCCGGCGTCGTCCGTGACGGTGAGCCACGACGCGGCGGTCGCACGGTCGACCGGCACGGCCCGCTCGTCGCCGACGTAGAAGCCGATCGTGTCGAGCATGCCGTTGAGCGTCGCGGCGGTCTCGGTGGCCTCGGCGGTCGTGGCCGCGGCCTCCACGGGCACGGCGTCGGCGGTGAGCGTCGTCGAGGCGGCGCCGCTGTCGAACGCGTCCTGCAGTGCGCCGCGGACGGCGTCGAGGTCGATCCCCTGGCCGGGCACCGCGTCGGTCACGACGTACGTCGCCGAAGCGGCGTCGAACGCGATCGCGGCGTCGACGGGCTCGACGTACAGGTCTCCGGCGGCGGCGCGCAGCGTCTGCTCCGCCGCGGCGTCGTCGAGCGTGATCGGCGCGTCGATGCCCGCGGGGAACCAGGACGCGGGGTTCCACATCGGGTGGGCAGCGAACGCCTGCTTGGCAGCGGCGGCGGCGTCCACGCTCGCGCCGAGGTCGGCGCCGGTGACGGTGAACGTGCCCTCGGGAGTATCGACGAGCACCGTGGTCTCGGCCAGGCGCGTGGCGATCGCGTCGGCGGCCGCGCCGGCGGTCAGACCGCCGATGCCGACGCCGGCGACGGCGGTGCCGGGGGCGATGAGGACGACGGATGCGGCGGCGAGGGCCAGCGCGGTCACACCCGCAGGGATGCCGATCCACAGGGCCGTGCGGCGCTTGCGCGGGGCGGGCTCGGGCGTCGCCCACGCGTACGAGGCGCCGTCGTCACCGATCGTCGTTGCGTCGTCGGTCGCGCCGCCGACGGTCGTCGCGCCGTGCGCGTCGTCCGATCCGGCGTCGGGTCTCGTCGCGAGATCCGTCATGTCGTGGCACCCTTCTCGTCCTCTCATGGTAAAGGCGCACAGGTGCCGCATGGGCAACGTTCAGGTCACGGTGCGATCACCATGACGGCGCAGCCGCTGTGGACGCGCGGTCAGGGCGCCTGCGCACCGCACAGGTCGGCGTAGGCGCCGGCGGCCTCCTGGTACGACGCGCTGAGCTCGGCGAGCTCGTCCATCTTCGACACGTCGCCGCCGACGAGGTCGCCCATCACCTCCGACACCTTCGCGTACGTCTCCTGAAGCGGCGGCAGCACGGCCGCCACCTCGTCGTTCGTCACGTCCTTCGATGCCGCGACGAGTCGCTCGGACGCATCGGACATCGCCGACACGACGGCCTCGGCGTCTTCGGGGGACGCCGCCGCGAAGGCGGCGGTCGCGTCGTCGATCGACTGGCCGACGATCGCGCACGCGTCCGCCACGCTCTGCCCGCCGTCGCCCGGCGCATCGGGGGCGACGGAGGGCGCAGCGGACGGCGCGGCTGCGGTGCAGCCGGCGAGGGCGAGCGCGGCGGCGACGAGCAGCGAGGCGGGCAGAGGTCGGCGGGGCATCGGGGGCTCCTTCGTCCGGGGGTCTTCCAGCGTACGTCGGAGCGGGCCGTACGGCCGGCGCAGATCACAGGTTTGTAAACCTTCCGAGCAAATCTGAGCGAAAAGCTTGCGTGGGGTTTAGTTCGTAAGGTCTACTAACAAACATGACGCCGACCGGTACGCCCATGACCGCCCGCACCTTCGGCGCCGGTCGTGCCCTGCGGCCGTCCGCGAAGGTCCTGCCCGAGGAGGCCCGATTCCACAATCGCTCGCTCGTGCTGCAGACGCTCTACCGCGGCGGGGCGATGAGCCGCGCCGACCTCTCCCGCGAGACCGGGCTCACGCGCGTGACGATCTCCGACCTCGTCGGCGAGCTGATCACCGACGGCTACGTCGCCGAGCAGGGCGTGCGCGAGAGCTCCGGTCCCGGCAAGCCCGCGATCCTCGTCGACGTCGACCGCTCGGGGCACCGCATCGTGGGGCTCGACCTGTCGGGCAGCGACGTGTTCACGGGAGCCGTCATGACCCTCGACGGCGAGATCGTCGCGCGCCGCCAGGTCGCCGTGCCCGGCCGCGACGACGACGTCGTGGCTCGCGTCATCGAGCTCGCGCGCGAGCTGATCGCCGACGCGCACGCGCCCGTGCTGGGGCTCGGCGTCGGCAGCCCCGGCGTCGTCGACGACGACGGGGTGGTGCTCGCCGCGCCGAACTTCGGATGGGAGCGCCTCGACCTCGAAGGCGTGCTCACCGAGGCGCTCGCGCTCCCCGTCATGATCGCGAACGACGCCAACGCCGCCGTGCTCGCCGAGTACTCGTTCGGCGATGCCGGCGATGACGTGCTGCTGGTGAAGGTCGGCCGCGGTGTCGGCGCGGGTCTGCTCGCGGGCGGCCGGCCGCTGCGCGGCAGCCGCTTCGCCGCGGGCGAGATCGGACACGTCACGATCGGCACCGACGGCGGCCCGCGCTGCGTGTGCGGCAAGGACGGATGCCTCGAGGCGTGGATCTCCGTGCCCGCCCTCTCCGCCCGTGCCGACGCCGCCGCATCCGGCGACCGCGAGGGCGTGCTCCGCGACGCCGGCGAACGGCTCGGCATCGCGCTGGCCCCGATCGTCGGCGCGCTCGACCTGTCCGAGATCGTCCTCTCGGGCCCCTCCGAACTGCTCGACGGGCCGCTCGCCGCGGCCGCCGCCGACACCCTCCGCGCCCGCACGCTCGCCGAGTTCCACGACGACGTGCGGGTCCGCATGACCGGCCTCGGCCAGGACATCGTCCTGCGGGGCGCGGCGGTCATGGTCCTCGCCGGACGACTCGGGGTGTCGTGACACCCCGTTCCCCGCGCCCGACCGGGCGCACCACCCTTTCGCACCGGAACACCACAACACAGAGAGAAGGCACCATGAACAGGAAGCTCGCTGCGGTCGCCCTCGTGGGCGCGTCGGCGCTCGCGCTGGCCGGCTGCGCCGGCGGCAGTGCCGGCGGAGACGACGGCGACGGCGCCGAGATCCGCGTGTGGCTCGTCGGCACCGACACGCCACAGGACGCCCGCGACTACCTCGTGAAGACGTTCGAGGAGGAGAACCCCGGTTCCACCCTCACGATCGAGGAGCAGCAGTGGACGGGCCTGGTCGACAAGCTCACGACGAGCCTGTCGTCCAGCGACAGCCCCGACATCGTCGAGATGGGCAACACGCAGGCGGCCGCGTTCACCTCGAGCGGCGCGCTGCTGAGCCTCGACGACATCAAGGACCAGCTCGGCGGCGACGACCTCCTCCCGGGCTTCGTCGAGGCCGGCACGTCGGACGGCACGCTGTACGCCGCACCGTACTACTCGGGTGCGCGCGTGGTGTTCTACAACACCGCGATGTACCAGCAGGCCGGCGTGCAGGTGCCCACGACCCTCGACGCGTACGTGTCCAACGGCGAGGCGCTCGCCGCCGCGATGCCGGGCGTCTCGGGTGTCTACTTCCCGGGCAAGGACTGGTACAACGCGCTGCCCTTCATCTGGGAGAACGGCGGCGAGGTCGCGGTGCAGGACGACGACGGCACGTGGGACGCGCAGTTCTCCAGCGCCGAGTCGCTGAAGGGCCTCGAGCAGGTGCAGCAGCTCATGACGAAGGCGTCGCTCGCCCCGAAGGACGGCGACGAGACCGACGGCTGGGTGCCGTTCCGCACCGAGCAGGCCGCGACCTACTCCGCCCCCAGCTGGGCCTACTGGTCGATCGTCGCCGACGAGGACAAGAAGCCGACGGCCCTGGCCGACACGACCGGCTACTTCGCCCTGCCGGGCAAGGACGGCGGCGCGGCCCAGGTCTTCGCGGGCGGCTCCAACGTGGGCATCGCGGCGAAGTCGCAGCATCCGGACCTCGCGAAGAAGGCGCTGGAGATCATGCTCAGCGACGACTACCAGAAGATCCTCGCGGGCGCAGGCCTCGTGCCGGCGAAGACCTCGCTCGGCTCCGACGTCGCCGCGGCGACACCCGAGCTCGCGAAGGTCATCGCGGATGCGGCGGCGAACGCCAAGCTCACGCCGGCCTCGCCCAAGTGGGCCGACGTGGAGGCGAAGGGCATCATCCAGGACTTCTTCGTCAACGTCGCCGGTGGCGGCGATGTGAAGAGCCTGGCCGAGGACCTCGACACGCAGATCGAGTCGATCCTCAACGGCTGACCCCACCCGCTCCGGTGCCGTGCGCCGCCGTCCCCCGCGGACGCGCACGGCACCGGGGCGGCCCCGACCCGGAAGGGGAGTGGCCATGACGACCACCCTCACCCCGCCGCCGGTGGCGCTCGCCCCGGCCGCGGACGCGACCCCGCCGGCGCGCCGGCGCCCGCGGCGCACATTCACGCCGTTCGCCCTCCTCACCCCCGCGGTCATCATGCTCGCGGTCTTCATCGGCTGGCCGCTCGTGCAGACGGTCGTCATGTCGTTCCAGGAGTACGGCCGGCCGCAGATCTTCGGCGCCCCGGCGCCTTTCGTCGGCCTCGACAACTACATCGCGGTGCTCTCCGACGGCGAGTTCTGGCTCGTGCTCGCGCGCAGCCTCGGTCTGTGCGCGGTGTGCGTCGTGGCGACCATGGTGCTGGGCATCCTCATCGCGCTCATGCTCGAGCGACTGGGCCGCGTCATGCGCTTCGCCGTGTCGGTGGCGTTGCTGCTGGCGTGGGCGATGCCGGCCCTGACCGCCACGATCGTGTGGGGCTGGATCTTCGACACCCAGTACGGCCTCGTCAACTACGCGCTCACGGCCCTCACCGGCACCGACTGGTCGGGGCATTCGTGGCTCATCGATCCGCTGAGCTTCTTCGCCGTCGCGGCGATCGTCATCACGTGGGGCGCGATACCCTTCGTCGCCTTCACGGTCTACGCGGGGCTCACGCAGGTGCCCGGCGAGGTCATGGAGGCCGCCGCCCTCGACGGCGCGGGGGCATGGAAGCGCTTCCGCCTCATCACGGTGCCCTACCTGCGCTCGATCCTGTTCGTGCTGCTGATCCTGCAGATCATCTGGGACCTGCGCGTCTTCGCGCAGATCTACGCGCTGCAGACGGTCGGCGGCGTGCGCGCGGAGACCAACACGATCGGCGTCTACATCTACAGCGTGTCCATGGCGTCGGGCGACCTCGGCGCGGGCGGGGCGATCTCGGTCATCCTCGTCGTGATCATGCTGCTGATCTCCGGCTTCTACATCCGCTCGATGCTCCGGCAGGAGGAGACCGCATGAGTGCCGCCGTGGTGCGCCGCCGACTCGGACGGGTCGGCCTCAACCTCGCCGCCGTCGTCGTGATCGTGTGCGCGGTGTTCCCCGTGTACTGGATGGTCAACACGTCGTTCCAGCCCGGCTCGGCGGTGTCGTCGCCGACCCCGAGCTTCTGGCCGACCGTCTTCACGGTCGACAACTACGTCACGGCGTGGACCACCGGCGGGCTCCTCCCCGCCCTCGGCATCTCGCTCGCGGTCACCCTCACGACCGTGGTCGCCGCGCTCGTGTTCGCCTTCCTCGCCTCGCTCGCAGTCTCCCGCTACCGCTTCCGCAGCCGCACGTCGTTCATCGTCGCGGTGCTGATCATCCAGATGATCCCCGCCGAGGCGCTCATCATCTCGACGTTCCGGATCCTCGACGGATGGCAGCTGCTCAACAGCATCCTCGGCCTCGGCTTCGTGTACATCGCCCTCGTGCTGCCGTTCACCATCTGGACGCTGCGCGGCTTCGTCGCGGGCGTGCCGGCCGACCTCGAGGAGGCGGCGATGATCGACGGATGCAGCCGCACGGGGGCGTTCTGGCGCATCACGTTCCCGCTGCTGGCCCCGGGACTCGTGGCGACGGGCGTGTTCGCCTTCATCCAGGCGTGGAACGAGTTCATCTACGCGCTCGTCGTCATGACCCGGCCGGAGTCGCAGACGCTGCCGATCTGGCTGCGCAGCTTCGTGCAGGCGACCAAGGCGACCGACTGGGCCGTCGTCATGGCGGCCTCGACCGTCATGGCGATCCCGGTGATCGTGTTCTTCCTGCTCGTGCGCGGCCGCATGACCGGGGGACTGGTGTCGGGAGCGGTCAAGGGGTGAGCGCGACGATCGTGGCGGACGACCGCGTCCGCGTGGGGCTGGACGTCGGCGGCTCCAAGACCGACGCCGTCGCCATCGACGGCGACGACGGCGTGCTCGCGCGCGTGCGCGTCGCGACGGGCTGGGGTGTGGAGCCGGTGGTGCGGAGCATCCGCGATGCGGTGACGAGCCTCTTCGCACGCCCCGAGGTCGCCGGCCGCGCCGCCGTGTCGATCGGCATCGGCATCCCCGGCCAGGTCGAGCCCGGCGGCTCGCGCGTCGTGCACGCCGTGAACCTCGGCATCGACCGGCTGGATGTCGGCGCCGCACTCGAGCCCGTGTTCGGGGTGCCGGTGCGCGTGGAGAACGACGTCAAGGCGGCGGCGCTCGGCGCGGCGCTGCTGCATCCGGGCGCGGCCTCCATGGCGTACGTCAACCTCGGCACCGGCGTCGCCGCCGGCGTCGTGGTCGACGGGCGGCTGTGGCGCGGTGCGCGCGGCACGGCCGGCGAGGTCGGTCACATCGCGATCGATCCGGCCGGACCCCTGTGCCGCTGCGGCCAGCGCGGCTGCATCGAGGCGCTCGCCGGCGGCGGCGCCATCGCCGAGCGCTGGGGGCGCGGCGGACCCTTCCCCGTGCGCGACGTGTTCGACGCGGCCGATGCCGGCGACCCCCAGGCGCGGGGCCTGCGCGCCGACCTCGCGCGCGGTGTCGCGGCGGCCGTGCGCGTGCTCGTGCTCACCGCCGACGTCGACGAGGTCGTGCTCGGCGGGGGGCTCACGGCGCTCGCGCCGCGGCTGACCGCCGACGTGGCCGGCGCCCTGGACGACAGTGCCGCGTCCTCCCCGTTCCTGCGCTCGCTGCGGCTGGCCGAGCGCGTGCGCGTGCTGCCGTCGGGTTCGCCCGCCGCCGCCGTGGGCGCGGCGCTCGTGGGCGCCGCCGACGGCACGCCCGCCGGGGAGGTGCTCGTTGGCTGAGGTGGTCATCGTCCCGACGGCGGACGCGGCCGGGGCGCTCGTCGCGGCCGAGATCGCGCGCCTCGTGCGCGCCCGGCCGGACGCGGTGCTGGGCCTGGCGACGGGATCGACACCGCTGCCGGTGTACGCGGCGCTGCGGGAGGCGCTGACGGGCGTCGACGTGTCGCACGTGCGCGGGTTCGCGCTCGACGAGTACGTGGGCCTGGATCCGCGGCATCCGCAGAGCTACCGGTCCGTCATCCGCCGAGAGGTCGTCGAGCCGCTCGGGCTCGACCCCGACCGCATCCACGTGCCGGACGGACGGCTCGACGGCATCGAGGGCGCCGGCGACGCGTACGAGCGGGCCATCGCCGCCGCCGGCGGGGTCGACCTGCAGCTGCTCGGCATCGGCAGCGACGGGCACATCGGGTTCAACGAGCCCGGGTCGTCGTTCGCATCGCGCACGCGCGTGAAGACGCTCACGCGGCAGACGCGCGCGGACAACGCCCGCTTCTTCGACGCGCCCGACGATGTGCCGCGTCACTGCATCACGCAGGGGCTCGGGACGATCCTCGACGCGCGCCACCTCGTGCTCCTCGCGTTCGGCGCGGGCAAGGCCGCTGCGGTCGCGGGCGCCGTGGAGGGAGCGGTGACGGCGTCGCTGCCGGCCTCGGCGATTCAGCTGCATCCGCACGTCACGGTCGTCGTCGACGAGGCCGCGGCCGCCGAGCTGCGCTACGCCGACTACTACCGCGAGACGTGGGACGCGAAGCCCGCGTGGCAGGGGCTGTAGGGGCTCGGCCGCGCGGTCAGGGCGCGAAGACCTTGCCGGGGTTGAGGATGCCGGCGGGGTCGAACACGCGGGCGATGTCGCGCTGCAGGCGCCACTGGTCGTCGCCGAGCTCGTCGGCCAGCCAGCGGCGCTTGAGCACGCCGACGCCGTGCTCGCCGGTGAGCGTGCCGCCCAGGCGCAGCGCCGCGGCGAACAGCTCGCCGGCCGCCTCCCAGATCTCCGGCGGCACGTCGGGCCCGTCGAACACGAAGTTCGGATGCAGGTTGCCGTCGCCCGCGTGCGCGATGGTCGGGATCGCGATGCCGTAGCGGCGTTCGATGTCGGCGATCGCCTCGAACATGTCGGGGAGGGCGCTGCGCGGCACCGACACGTCCTCGATGAGGGTCGTGCCCGCCTGCTCCCACGCGGGGTGCATCGAACGGCGGATGAGGAGCAGGCGCTCGGCCTCGGCGTCGTCGCTGGCGAGCGTGACCGTGCCGCCCGCGTCGCGCAGCACGGCGGCGATCGCGTCGGCCTCGTCGCGCGATGCCGGGCCGTCGGTCTGGGCGAGCAGCAGCGCCGCACCGGGGGCGAGGGGCGGCAGCCCGAGGTAGGCGTGCGTACGGGCGAGGCTCGCCGCATCCATGAGCTCCTGGATCGCCGGCTGCACGCCCGACGCGGTGATCGTGGCGGACGCGGCGGCCGCCGCGCGCACGTCGGAGAACAGCGCCGAGAGCGTGCGCACCTCGCCCGCGACGAGGCGGCGGAGCTTCAGAGTCGCCGCGACCACGACGCCGAGCACGCCCTCGGAGCCGATGACGAGCGACGTCAGGTCGAGGCCCGTGACGCCCTTGACGCTGCGGTGCCCGAGGCGCAGCAGCCGACCGTCGGCGAGGACGAGGTCGACGCCGAGCACCGCATCGCGGACGACGCCGTACTTCGCGCACAGCAGGCCGCCGGCGCCCGTGCCGATGTTGCCGCCCACCGTCGAGATCGCGCGGCTCGCGGGGTCGGGCGCCCACCACACGCCGTGTGCGGCCAGCGCCGCGTTCAGGTCGGCGTTGATGATTCCCGGCTCGACGACCGCGAGGAGGTCGTCGGGGCGTACCTCGAGGATGCGGTCCATGCGCCGCAGCGACAGTGCGATCTCGCCCGCGCCGGTGTTCGCGGCGCCCGCGAGGCCGGTGCCGGCCCCGCGCGGCACCACGGGCGTGCCGGTCGCCGAAGCGATCCGCAGGGTCTCCTGCACATCCGCGACCGACTCGGCGTGCACGACCGCGAGCGGCGTGCCGGAGGCCGCATGACCGGACTTGTCGGCGCGCGCGGCCTGAAGCGCCGCATCCGTCGTGTCCACGCGTTCGCCCAGGGCCGCGCGCAGGAGCGCGACGACGTCGGCGCTCACGCGAGGCGGCGGCGGCCCGAGACGAGGCCGACCGCGACGGCGACGACGGCGTAGCCGAGGCCGATCCACGGCTGCCCCATGCTCCACCACGCGATCGTGGCCGACACGTACACCAGCAGCTCCACGACCGCGCGGATGAACGGATGCACGGCGAGCACGGCGCGCGGCGACACGAACAGCGCCCACACGAGGATCGCGGCGACGGGCGCGCCGATGCCGAACACGAGGTTCCACGGGAAGGTCCACGATGCGAAGCCCCACAGCGCGAGCGTCGCGAACGCGACGAGCCCGCACAGCACGCTCAGGACGTCGACCGCCGAGAGGGCCGGGCGCATCCCCGGCTGCGGGGGCGCTTCGGCACGGACACGGGGGCTGTCGACCATCCCGCCATTCTACGTCCGGCCCCGTGCCCGCTCCCGGCCGGTGTCTCGTCCTCGAGAGGCCGGTCGCCGCGCCCGCACGAACTCAGGCTCGTGAATGCCGCCGGTCGATGCGAGACGCGGAATGTCGGGGCGCGGCTATCCCGTGAGGCCGGCTCAGCCTGAATTCGTGATCGTGGGTGAAGGGTGGCGGGCGGCGGGTGGTGGGCCGGAGCAGACGCTCAGGCGACGCGGGCTCCGGCGGCCCGCACAACGCGCGTCCGCGGAGGCCGGCGCCGCGTCCGCACGAACTCAGGCTCGTGAATGCCGCCGGTCGATGCGAGACGCGGAATGTCGGGGCGCGGCTGTCCCGCGAGGCCGGCTCAGCCTGAATTCGTGATCGTGGGTGAAGGGTGGCGGGCGGCGGGCGGCGGGCAGCGGGCGGTGGTTCAGGCGACGCGGATGCCGGCGGCCCACACCGCGCGCACGTGGAGGCGCGCGTCGAGGAGCACGAGGTCGCCGCGCGCGCTCGGCGCGAGGTGCCCGCGGTCGGCGGCGCCCACGACGCGCGCGGGGGTCGCCGTCACCGCGCGCAGGGCCTCGACGGGATCGACGCCGGCCGCGACGGCGGTGCGCACCGCGCGGTCCTGCGTGAGCGTGGAGCCGGCGATCGTGCCGTCGGACAGACGGGCGACGCCGGCCGTCACGTCGACCTGCAGGCCGCCGAGCGCATAGGCGCCGTCGTCGGCGCCGGCCGCGGCCATGGCGTCGGTCACGAGCGCGATGCGCCCGGGCGCCACGGCGAAAGCGATGCGCACCACCTCGGGGGCCACGTGCACGCCGTCGGCGATGAGCTCGAGCACGACGCGTGGGTCGGATGCGGCGGCGCCGACGGGGCCCGGAGCGCGGTGATGCAGGCCCGGCATGGCGTTGAAAGCGTGCGTGAGAAGACGCGCGCCGGCGTCGAACGCGCGGCGGCTGAGCGCCGCATCCGCACCGGTGTGCCCGATCGCGGCGACGGCGCCGGCGGCGACGACGGCGGGGATCGCCTCGAGCGCCCCGGGGAGCTCGGGGGCGAGCGTGATCTGGCGCACGCCGCCCGCGGCCAGGAGGGCGGCGACGTCGACGGGAGAGCGCAGGACCGCCGGGTCGTGGGCGCCGCGGTGCGCCGGATCCAGGAACGGACCCTCGAGGTGCGCGCCGAGCACGTCGTCGTCGGCCGCCGCCACGTCGCGCACGGCGGCGAGGCGGGCGAGGAGGGCATCGACGGGCGCCGACACGAGCGACACGACGGCGCTCGTCGTGCCGTGGGCGCGGTGCACGACGCGCGCCGCGCGGATGGCCTCGGCGCCGTCGTCGTACGCGTGCCCGCCGCCGCCGTGGCCGTGCAGGTCGACGAACCCCGGCGAGAGCACGGCGTCCTGGCCCGCGACCTCGCGCGCGTCGACCACGTCGTCGGCCGTGACGTCGGGGGCGCCCGTGCCCCGCGCGGTCACGCGCCCGTCATGGACGAGCACCCACGCGTCTTCGTGCACGGCGCCGTCGTCGATGAGGCGCGCCCCCCGCACGAGCGTGCTCACGGCGTCGCCTTCGGCCACGGCACCGGCGCGAGCGGAGCGAAGCCGATGCCGAGCGCCGTCCACAGCCCGGCCTGCGCCGCGACCCGCTCGAGGAACGACTCCCACGACCGCGCGCCGGCGGGCGACCACGCGATCTCGGCCGCGGCGGCCAGGCGCGGGAACGCGAGCGCGTCGATGTCGGCGAGCGTGCGGACCGTCTCCGTCCACAGCGGCGCCTCGATTCCGAGGATGTCCTCCTCCGCGAGGCCCGGGACGACCGCCGCCGGCTCCCAGCCGTACGCATCGGCGAGCGGGGTCGGGCCGCCCGCCCACTCGAGGCCCACCGGGAAGCCCGGCTCGGGCTTCATGTCGAGGTACACCGCGTCGGCGGGGGAGAGGATGACCGATGCGGCCGAGCGGGCCGCGGCCGCCGCCGCCGCATCCACCGCTGCGCGCTCGGGATCGGTCGAGGGGTGCGCGAACGACCAGTACTGCGCCACGACGTCGCACGGAAGGTCGGCGACGCCCGCCGCCTCGTGCCACACGACGGGGGTCTTGCCGGTGGCGGCGACGATGTCGACGGCGCGGGCGATGAAGGCGGCGTAGTCGGCCGGGTCGGTCCCCAGCGACTCGTCGCCGCCGAGGTGCACGTACGGGCCGGGGGTGAGCGCGGCGAGCTCGCCGAACACGTCGGCGAGGAAGTCGTACGTGCGCTCGTCATCGGTGCGCAGCGACGAGAAGCCGACCGCGAGACCCGTGTACGGCCGCCCCGGCTCGGGCAGACCGCCGCCGAACCGCTCGGCGGTCTCGCGGACGTCGGCCGTGATGACCGGGGCGGCGGCGAGCTCCGGGTAGGCCAGGCCGACGGCGTGCGTGTGCCCCGGCACGTCGATCTCGGGAACGATCGTGACGTGCCGCGCGGCGGCGTACGCGACGATCTCGGCGTACTGCTCGCGCGTGTAGGCGCCGCCCGCGTCGCCGCCGATGGCCGTCTCCGAGGCCCGATCGGCGAGCTCCGGACGGGCGCGCAGGCCGAGGCGCCAGCCCTGGTCGTCGGTCAGGTGCAGGTGCAGGTGGTTGAGCTTCAGCAGCGCGATCCGGTCGATGACCGCCGTGACGGTCTCGACGGGATGGAAGTGGCGGGCGACGTCGAGCATCATGCCGCGGTACGCGAACCGCGGCGCGTCCGCGACGTCGACGGCTGGGACGACCCACGCGTCGCCGTCGAAACGGGCGAGCTGCACGAGCGACTGCACGCCGTAGAACACGCCGGCCGCATCCGCCCCGGCGACGTCGACGCCGCTCTCGTCCACGCGCAGCGCGTACGACTCCGGTGCGCCGCCCGCGACGATGCGCAGCCGGATGCCCGCGGCGCCGTCGCCGTCCGCAATGGGCGCCGCGCCCGTGCGCGCCGCGAGGAGGCGCCGCAGCTCGGCCGCTGCATCCGCGTGTCCAGAGACCGTCGCGGCGGCGAGCGGGAAGGGGGCGCCCGTCAGCGTCGCCGCACGGACGGGGACGGGCACCAGCGGCAGTGCGGGCACGCGGCCCTCCGTTCTGTAAGGAGGCTTTACAAATCCGTGACGCCCAGCCTAAGGCAGTACAGTGGTGGCGTCGCAACTGGCGTTCAGGTGGATTCCCACCGGGGAGCGACGCACGAGTATCCGAGTGGATGACGCATCCGACCGCACGCCTGGGCCGATGTCGATGCCGTCCGCTGCGTGCGGGCGGTCCCATTCGCAGGAAACCCGCCGACGTCCGAGGAGATCGCCCGTGACCGACACGACCTTCACCGCCCCGCTCGCCGAAGTCGACCCCGAGATCGCCCAGGTCCTCGAGCGCGAGCTCGAGCGCCAGCGCGGCTACCTCGAGATGATCGCGTCGGAGAACTTCGTCCCGGTCTCCGTGCTGCAGTCGCAGGGATCCGTGCTCACGAACAAGTACGCCGAGGGCTACCCCGGCCGGCGCTACTACGGCGGATGCGAAGAGGTCGACGTCGCGGAGGAGCTCGCGATCGAGCGGGCAAAGGCCCTGTTCGGCGCGGAGTTCGCCAACGTGCAGCCGCATTCGGGCGCCACCGCCAACGCCGCCGTGCTGCACGCCATCGCGCGCCCGGGCGACACGCTCCTGGGCCTCGCCCTCGACCAGGGCGGCCACCTCACGCACGGCATGAAGATCAACTTCTCCGGGCGCCTCTACGACATCGTCGCCTACGGCGTCGACCCCGAGACCTCGGTCATCGACATGGACGAGGTGCGCCGCCTCGCGCTCGAGCACAAACCGAAGGTGATCATCGCCGGCTGGTCTGCCTACCCGCGCCAGCTCGACTTCGCCCGGTTCCGCGAGATCGCCGACGAGGTCGGCGCGTACCTGTGGGTCGACATGGCGCACTTCGCGGGCCTCGTCGCCGCCGGCGTGCACCCGAGCCCCGTGCCGCACGCGCACGTCGTGTCCTCCACGGTGCACAAGACCATCGGCGGCCCCCGTTCGGGCATCATCCTCACCAACGACGCCGAGCTCGCCAAGAAGATCAACACCGCGGTCTTCCCCGGCCAGCAGGGCGGACCGCTCATGCACGTGATCGCGGCGAAGGCCACGGCGTTCAAGCTCGCCGCGACGCCGGAGTTCCGCGAGCGCCAGGAGCGCACGCTCCGCGGCGCGAAGATCCTCGCAGACCGCCTGTCGCAGCCCGACGTAGACGCCGCCGGCATCGCGGTGCGCTCGGGCGGAACCGACGTGCACCTCGTGCTCGTCGACCTCCGCGAGGCGGAGATCGACGGCAAGCAGGCCGAGGACCTCCTGCACGACATCCACATCACGGTCAACCGCAACGCCGTGCCCAACGACCCTCGCCCGCCGATGGTGACGTCGGGCCTGCGGATCGGCACGCCCGCGCTCGCGACGCGCGGCTTCGGGGACGCCGAGTTCACCGAGGTGGCCGACATCATCGCGCTCGCGCTCCTGCCCGGCGCCGACGTCGAGGCGCTGCGCACGCGCGTGGCCGCGCTCACGGCCGCCTTCCCGCTCTATCCCGGGCTGCAGCAGTAAGGCTGTCGCGCCCGTCAGGCCCTTGCGCCGGCAGGTCACTACGCACATAGTGATATGCGGGCGCAACACCGCCGGCCCCGGCCGGTGAGGCACGGCGCACCGCCGCGCTCCCACCGGCCCGGGCCCGCCCGCCGTCACGGAAGGACCCACGCATGACCGCGATCCGATTGGACGGCAAGGCCGCCGCATCCGCGATCAAGTCCGAGCTCGCCGAGCGCGTCGCCGCGCTGCGCGACCGGGGCATCGTCCCCGGCATCGCGACCGTCCTCGTCGGAGCCGACCCCGCCTCGCAGCTGTACGTCGGTATGAAGCACCGCGAGTCCGAGGCGATCGGCATGAACTCGATCCAGATCGAGCTGCCGGCCGAGTCGACCCAGGCCGAGGTCGAGGCCGTCATCGACGAGCTGAACGCGGATGACGCGTGCCACGGCTACATCGTCCAGCTGCCGCTGCCGAAGCACCTCGACACCGACGCGATCCTCGAGCGCATCGATCCCGCGAAGGACGCCGACGGCCTGCATCCGACCAACCTCGGCCGGCTCGTGCTCAACGTCAACGCGCCGATCACGACGCCGCTGCCGTGCACGCCGCGCGGGGTCATCGAGCTGCTCCTGCGCAACGACTACGACCTCGCGGGCAAGCACGTCGTCGTGGTCGGCCGCGGGGTGACGATCGGGCGCTCGATCGGGCTCCTCCTCACGCGCCGCGAGATCAACGCGACCGTCACCCTCGCGCACACCGGCACGCCCGACCTCGCGCCGTTCCTGCGGCAGGCCGACGTCATCGTCGCCGCCGCGGGGGTGAAGCACATCGTGCGGGCCGACGACGTCAAGCCCGGCGCCGCCGTGCTCGATGTCGGCGTCACGCGCGAGACCGACCCCGAGACCGGCAAGAGCCGCGTGTACGGCGACGTCGACCCGGCGGTCGCCCAGGTCGCCGGATGGCTCTCGCCCAACCCGGGCGGCGTCGGCCCCATGACCGTGGCCCTCCTCATGACGAACGTCGTCGAGGCCGCCGAACGCGCCGCCGGCTGACCCCGCGCGCCCGCTTCGCGCGCTCGAAAACGGGCGAATCGGTCGGATGCAGGACGAACGGCGCGAAATCGTCCTGTGTCCGGCCGATTCGCCTGTCGGCGGCGCGGTCCTAGCCGAGGAAGCGGGCGAGGAAGGCGCGTGTGCGCTCCTCGCGCGGGGCGCCGAAGACCTCGGCCGGGGTGCCCTGCTCGAGGATGCGGCCCTCGTCGAGGAACACCACGCGGTCGGCGACATCGCGCGCGAACGCCATCTCGTGGGTCGCCATGACGATCGTGCGGCCCTCGGCGGCGAGGTCGCGCACGAGGTCCAGCACCTCGGCGACGAGCTCGGGGTCCAGCGCCGAAGTGACCTCGTCGAGCAGCAGCAGATCCGGCGAGGTCGCCACGGCGCGGGCGATCGCGACGCGCTGCTGCTGACCACCGGAGAGCCGGTCGGGATGCACGGCCGCCTTGCCCGCGAGACCCACGCGCTCCAGCAGCGCCTCGGCGATCGCGTCGGCCTCGGCCCGCGGCATCCGGTGCACCGTCCGCAGCGCGAGGGTGATGTTGCGCCGCACCGACAGGTGCGGGAAGAGGTTGTACTGCTGGAAGACGACGCCGATGCGCGCCCGCACGGCGTCGGCGTCGACGCGCGGGTCGGTGATCTCGGCGCCCCCGAGGCGGATCTCGCCGTCGTCGACGGTCTCGAGCAGGTTCGTCACGCGCAGCAGCGTCGACTTGCCCGACCCGCTCGCGCCGATGAGGGCGACGACCTCGCCGGCGTGCACGTCGAGGTCGACGCCGCGCAGCACGTCGTGGTCGCCGTACGACTTCCACACGTCGCGCAGCTCGAGCAGGGCGCTCATACGATGCCGCCGATCTGCTCGCGCTCGCGCACGCGCGCGGTGTACCAGTCCGTCAGGCGCACGGTCGGGATCGCCAGGAGGACGAACAGCACGCCGGCGAGCACGTAGGGGGTGAAGTTGAAGTACTGCGCGGTCTCGATCTGCGCCGCGCGCACCGCATCCACCGCTCCGAGCACCGAGATGAGCCCGACGTCCTTCTGCAGCGCGACGAAGTCGTTCATGAGGGCGGGCGTGACCTTGCGCACCGCCTGCGGCACGACGACGAGCCGCATCGACTGGGCGTGGCTGAGACCGAGCGAGCGCGCCGCCTGCCGCTGCGACGGATGCACCGCCTCGATGCCCGACCGGAGCACCTCCGACACGTACGCGGAGTACGTGAGGGTGAGCGCGACCGTGCCCCAGAACTCGTACGGCAGGCGCACCGGGATGATGCCGAGGCCGGGGATGCCGAAGCCGACGAGGAACAGCACGATGATCAGCGGCGTGCCGCGGAACAGGTCGGTATACCCCGCCGCGAGGGCGCGCAGCGGCAGCCAGACGGGTCCGCGCAGGGTGCGCAGCGTCGCGAGCACCAGGCCGAACACGAGCACGAGCACGGCGGTCGTGACGAGCACGCGCAGGTTCAGCACGAAGCCGTCCCATACGCGCGGGAGCGAGGCGAGCGCGATCTGCGGGTCGAAGAACGTCTGCTGCACGCGCTCCCAGCCGGGCGTGCGGATCACGAAGATCCACACGAGCACCGCCAGCACGAGCGTCGAGGCGACGCTCGCGAGTACCGAGCGGATGCCGCGGCGGCGCCGGTACGCGCGGCGCTCGAGCTCGCGGCGGCTGGGCGTGCGCGTCGTGCCGGGGGAGGAGCTCACTTCAGCAGCGGCGCCTCGCCCTCGCCGCCGAGCCACTGCGTCGCGAGCTCGTCGAGCGTGCCGTCCGCGCGGAGGGCGTCGACCGCTTCGCTGACGCGGGCGGTCAGGGGCGAGTCCTTGGGCAGCACGAATCCGAACTGGTCGGCCTCGGCGCCGGGGAGGTCGGGGAGCTGGCCGACGATCTTGCCGTCGTCGAGCTCGGCGCCGGCGATGTAGAACGCGGTCGGCAGATCGACGACGATCGCATCGACCTGCCCGTTCTGCAGGGCGAGCTTGGCGTCGTCGTTCGTGTTGAACACCTGCGCGCCCTGCGTGGGCTGAATGATCTGCTCGACCGCCTGGAAGCTCGTGGTGCCGGTCTGGGCCCCGATCAGCAGATCCTTGAGGTCGGCGATCGACGTCGCGGATGCGGCGGGCGAGCCGCCGGTCGTCACGACGACCTGGGACGTCGTGTAGTACGGCGAGCTGAAGTCGACCGCCTGCTTGCGCTCGTCGGTGATCGAGAACTGCTGCAGGTTGACGTCGAAGTCCTTCGGGCCCGGCGCGATCGCCTGGTCGAAGGTCGTGCGCACCCACACGACGTCGTCCTCCGCGAACCCGAGCTGGTCGGCGACGGCGTACGCGACGGCGGCCTCGAAGCCCTCGCCGGTCTCAGGCGCGTCGTCGATGACCCACGGATAGTACGCGGGCTCCCCCGTGCCGACGGTGAACTTCCCCGCGGTCACGTAGCCGTCGGCGTCGCCGGATGCGGCGGAGGGATCTGCGCCGGTGGCGCCGCTGCATCCGGCCAGGAGCAGGGCGGTCGCGGCGGCGAGGGCGAGGACGGCGGAGCGGCGTCGTAGCACGGGAGCCTCCAGGGTGCGGTGCGGGTGCGCCGTGCTGTCGGCGCGGCGTCCATTGTGACGCAGCGGTGTGACGGCGCTGTTTCGCGCGTCGCCGTGTTACGCCACGGGAGTGGGGCGTCGGTCGGCGTCAGCTGTTGCCGAGCTCGTCGAGCATGCGGCGCTGCTCGTCGGTCAGGCCATCGTCCGGGCGCGTCGTGCCGGGACGGGCGGCGCCAGGGCGGGCGGCGGGAGCCGCGCCGGGGTAGCCCGCGGCCGGTGCGGGCGGGATCGGCGGGGCCGCCGCATCCGGGGTCCCGCCGCGGCGGAAGGCGCGGTCGTAGAGACGGCCGGTGCCCGCCTCGATGCGGTCGTCGACGAGGTCGTAGATCGCCCACGCGATGAGGAGGATCACCGGCGGCACGAACCAGCCGAAGACGAACCCGCGCACGTTCACGCCCGTGAACACCACGACCAGCACCCAGATGATCGCCGCCACCGCGAGCACGAGCAGGTACTGCACGAGCTTCTCGCCGAGCTTCGAGCGCTGCGCGGCGCCGCCGGCGGCCATCGAGCGGAACCACCGGTGCACGAGCGGCTTCAGCCACAGCGTCGCGGCGGTGAGGATGACCGCGGCCCACAGCGCGGCGAATCCGACGCGCACGCCCGGCACGAGCACGTCGATGAGCAGCAGCACGACGACGTCGAAAACGTACAGCGACACGAAGCGGATGATCCAGGCCCTCATGCCTCCAGCGTGGCAGACCCAGCTGGGTGTCAGGTCGGGGTCAGGCCAGCGACACGAGCGCCGTCACATCGTCGTCGGGCAGGACGTCGGCGACCGCCGAGACCTCGAGCGACACGAGATCGGCGCGCCCGGACGCGATCGTCAGGAACGCCGTGTCGGCGGCATCGCGGCCGGTCGCGATGCGCACGAGCGAGCCGCGCGGCGCGAGCGTCGTCGCGTCCACGACCCGCCACGCCCCGTCCACCCACGCCTCGGCGACGGCGTGGAAGTCCATCGGCGACAGCCCCGGCGCGTACACCGACACGACCCGCGCGGGCACGTCGAGCGCGCGCAGCAGCGCGACGCACAGGTGCGCGTAGTCGCGGCACACACCGCGGCGGTTCAACAGCGTGCGCACGGCGCCGTCGGTCGGCAGGCTCGAGCCCGACACGTACGCGAGCTCGGTCCCGACCCACGACGACACCGCCGCGAGCAATGCGACGGGGTGGTCGATGCCGCCGAACTCCGCCGCGGCGGTCGGTGCGAGGGCGTCCGACTCGGCGTAGCGGCTCGGCCGCGTCGCCACGAGCAGGTCGGTCGGGGAGGTGGTGAGCGGCTCGGCGGATGCGGCCACTCGCGCGCGGTACGCGAGCTCGAACCGGCCCCTCCCCGGCCGGACGCGGTGCAGCCGCGTGCCGTGCGCGTCGGGCAGCTCCTCGATGTCGACCGGAGCCCCGTCGAGCGTCGCGGCGCAGACCTCCTCGGCGGGTGCGTAGAGGGAGGACACCGCGACGGCGAAGACCAGGTCGGCCGGCTCGGTCACGTCGAGGACGACGGTGCTCGTGACATCGCGCTGCATCCGCCCAGCCTGGCATGCCGCGGGCCGGGACGGGCCGGCGTGGTATCAACGGAGCATGCTGACGATCTCGGGAGCCGCCCACGTGCTCGTCGACCCCGACACGGTGTGCGCCGGCGATGTGCACGTCGATGCGGAGGGGCGCATCGCGGATGCGGCGGTGCCGGGCGCCGAGCGTCTCGACGTCACGGGCGCGGTCGTCACCGCGGGCCTCGTGAACGCGCACCACCACCTGCTGCAGACCGCGTTCCGGACGCTTCCCGGCACGCGGGGCGTCGCCATGCGCGATTGGCTGCCGCGCATGGCGGCAGCGTATGCCGCGGCCGGCATCGACGCGTCGCTGTGCGGCGCGACCGCGGCGGCCGGGCTCGCGGAGGCCCTTCTCAGCGGCGTCACGACCGTCGCCGACCATCAGCTCAACTGGCCCGACCCGGCGGACGCCGCCGACGCGGTCGGCGACACGGTCGCGATCGCCCGCGCGGTGGCGGCGGCTGCCGACGAGCTCGGCGCCCGGCTCGTGTTCGTGCGCGGGACCGCGCGCGACGACCCGGCGCTCGCGGCCGACAGCGCCGAGGCGATCGTCGCCGCCCTCGTCGGCGGCCACGCGCGCGGCGGCGTCTCGGCCGACGGGATGCGGCAGGTCGCCGTGGGCCCCGCGGGCGTGCACTCCGACGGCGAGGCGACCTTCGCGGCCCTCCGCGGCGTCGCGGTGCGGCACGGGCTGCGGCGCCGCACGCAGGCCAACGAGCAGGTCGACACCGCGATCGCGCGCGAGCGCTACGCCCGCCGTCCGCTCGAGCTGCTGGACGCGTGGGGCTGGGTCGAGCCGGGCGTCACGATCGCGCACCTGTGCGACATCGAGCCGCACGAGATCGACCTCCTGGCCGCGCGCGGGGTCGCCGCGACGCACGCGCCCGGATGCGACGTGCCGATGGGGTGGGGGATCGCGCCGGTCGCGCGGCTGCGCGACGCGGGGGTGGCCGTCGGGCTCGGCACGTCGGGCGGCGGGTCGAACGACGCCGGTCACCTGCTCGCCGATGCGCGTCTCGCGATGCAGGTGTCGGCCCTCGTCGGCCGGCCGCTCACGGCGCTCGAGGTGCTCGCGATGGCGACGGCGGGCGGCGCGGCGGGGCTCGGACGCGACGACCTCGGGCACCTCCGGCCGGGCGCCCGCGCCGATGTGTGCGTGTGGGACGTGTCGGGCGTCGCGGATGCCGGCGTCGCCGACCCGGTCGCGGGCCTGCTGTGGGCCTCGCCCGGGCGACGCCCCCGGCACGTCGTGGTGAGCGGGCGCGTCGTGGTGCGCGACTACCGGCTCGTCACCGCGGACGAGGGCGGAATCGTCGACCGGCTGCGCGCACGCGTCTCCGCGTGATCCGGGCGTCGGGTCCGAGCCTGCCCGTCGCTGTCACAGATCGAGCACGAGCCGCGGTCCCGCCGCGCGCGACACGCAGATCATCATGACCGTGTCGCCCTCCTGCTCGAGCGGCGTCAGCACGCTGTCGCGGTGCTCGACGGCGCCCTCGACCACGGGCACCTCGCACGTGCCGCACGTGCCGCGGCGGCAGCTGGAGAGCACGGTCGCCTCCGGCGCCTGAGCGCGTACGGCGTCGAGCACCGAGACGTCCGGGGTCACCGTCACGGTCACGCCGGTCAGCTCGAGCTCGACCTCGAACGGGTCGGGCCACACCGGGTCGCCGAACTCCTTCGCCTCGAAGCGCTCGACGTGCAGCGCGTCGGGTCGATCGGCGAGGAGCACCTCGAGGTCGGCGAGGAGGCGCTGGGGCCCGCACGCGTAGACGACCTCGTCGGCGGCGAGCTCCCGGACCATCGCCGCGAGGTCCAGGCGCCCGCCCTCGTCGGCCGCGTGCACGTGCACCCGCGCGGGATCGGCGGCCTCGAGCTCCGCGGCGAACGCCATCGTCGCACGGCCGCGCCCGGCGTACTCGAGCGTCCACCGCGCACCCGCCGCGCGCGCGGCGGCGATCATGGGCCGCAGTGGTGTGATGCCGATGCCGCCCGCGACGAAGCGGTAGCTCCCGCCGGGGGAGGCCTCGAACGCGAAGTGGCTGCGCGGGCCCCGCACGCGCACGCGGTCGCCGACGGCGAGGGCGTGCACGCGCACCGAGCCGCCGCGTCCGTCCTCTTCCCGAAGCACGGCGAAGGACCAGTGGGAGCGATCGCCCGCGTCGCCGCACAGCGAGTACTGCCGCTCGAGCGGGTCGCCGTCGGCGGCCAGGATCACGTCGATGTGCGCGCCGGGGGTCCACGCCGGCAGGTCGCGTCCGTTCGGTGACGCCACATCGAAGCGCACGACGTCGCGCGCGATCTCCTCCCGCCCGATCACGACCAGGTCCCGCTCGATGTCGCTGAAGTAGCTCACGATCCTCCGTCCTTCCCCGACAGGTGTACCCCGTCGCAGCGCCTCCGCCGGCCCGCTCGTCGCATCCGTAACGAGGACGCAACATCGCCCTACCGTCGACGAAACACGCGGGGCGAACACTGGCGGTGTTGGCCACGCCAACAGAATGCCAGCTTCTTGAAAGGACCCCCGACGCGATGACCCTGCTGCACCCCGAGGAGCTGACGGCCGACGCGCGCGTCAGCCGGATCACGGGGGTGAGCCTGCCCGACGGCACGCGCCGCGACCTCGTCGTCGACGACGGACGGGTCGCACGCCCCGAGGGTGCACCGGTGTCGGGCATCACGGTGGACGCGAGCGGATGGATGCTGCTGCCGCCCGCGGCCGACATGCACGCGCACATCGACAAGGCCTACACGTGGCACGCCGCGGGGGAGCCCGAAGGCTCCCTCGTCGACGCGGTCGCTGCGTGGCAGCGCTTCGGGCACACGCTCGACGAGGACGCGATCGCCTCCCACGCGCGCCGGCAGCTGCAGGCGGCACTGCGCGCCGGCGTGCTCGCCGTCCGCACGCACGTGAACTACCACGAGGGCGCCGACCCGCTGCGGGGGCTGCGCGCCGTGCTGCGGGTGCGCGAGGAGTTCCGCGGCCTCGTCGACGTGCAGGTGGTGGCGATGCACTCGCACGTCCGCGACGACGGCATCGTGCGCGAGGGCATCGCGATGGGCGCCGACCTGCTCGGCGGCGCCCCGCACCTCGGCGACGATCCGGCCGCGGAGGTCGACCGCGCGGTGCGACTGGCGGAGGAGACCGGCGTCGGCATCGACCTGCACGCCGACGAGACCCTCGATCCCGCATCCCAGGACCTGCTGCGCATCGCCGAGCGCACCGCCGACTGGCCCGAGCACATGACGCGGTCGGCGGGTCACTGCGTGGCGCTGGCCGTGCAGCCGCCCGAACGGCTCGCGCGCATCCTCGACGCCGCGGCGGCGGCGCGCGTGAGCATCATCACGAACCCCCTCACGAACCTGTACCTCATGGGCTGGGAGCACCCGGTCGCGACGCCGCGCGCGGTGCCGCCGCTCGCGGCGATCGTGTCGGCGGGGGTGGTGCTCGCCGCCGGCGGCGACAACGTGCAGGACCCGTTCAATCCGCTCGGCAACGGCGACATGGTCGACGTCGCATCGGCCCTCGTGCTGGCCGGCCACGTGTCGCCGCGCGAAGCGTGGCGCATCGTCGCGGCGGGACGCGCGCTCGCGGATCTGCCGGCCGCCGACGCCGAGGCGGGATCGCCCGCCGACGGGATCCTGGTGCGCTCGGGCTCCGTTGCGCACGCGCTCGCCGAGCGCGCGCCCGACCGCGTCGTGCTCCGCGGCGGTCGCGTCGTCGCCACCCGCCGGCTGCGCGTGGAGAGCGTCGAGACCGCGACCGCCGCCCCCGCGGCGGCGTACGAAGAGAGCGAGGTGTGGGCATGACCACCACCACGACCGCGACCCTGCGCCTGCGTGAGGTCACGAAGCAGTTCCCGACCGGCACGCGCGCGCTCGAGGACGTGTCGCTCGAGGTCTCGCGCGGCGAGTTCGTCTCGATCGTCGGGCCGTCCGGATGCGGCAAGTCGACCCTCCTGCGTCTCGCGTCGGGTCTCGAGGACATCACGTCCGGGGAGCTCGACGTCGATGCGGCGGTCACGAGCTTCGTCTTCCAGGACGCGACGCTCCTCGAATGGCGCTCGGCGCAGAAGAACGTCGAGCTCGTCGGCGAGCTCGCCCACGTCCCCAGAGCCGAGCGCGCACGCCGCGCGACCGAGGCGCTCGACCTCGTCGGTCTGAGCGGCTTCGAGAAGCAGCATCCGCGTCAGCTCTCCGGCGGCATGCGGATGCGCGTGTCCATCGCCCGCGCACTCGTCGCCGAACCCCAGCTGGCCCTCTTCGACGAGCCCTTCGGCGCGCTCGACGAGATCACGCGCCTGAAGATGCAGACCGAGCTGCAGCGCATCTTCCAGCTCAAGCGCTTCGCGGGCGTGTTCATCACGCACTCGATCTCGGAGGCGGTCTACCTCTCGAGCCGGGTCCTCGTCATGAGCGGCCGGCCGGGCCGGATCGTCGAGGACATCGACCTGCCGTGGTCGTATCCGCGTCCACCGGAGTTGCGCTACGAGCCGGAGTTCGGGCGCATCGCCGGCCACCTCTCCCGCACGCTGGAGGCCCACTCATGACCCAGGAGCTCACCGCCGAGGCGCCGCGCGTCGCGGCCGTCGACGCCGCTCCCGCCGCACGTCCCGCCTCGGGCGCGTCTCTCTCGCGCGCCGCCCGCGGCGCCGGCGCCCGCGGTCTGCCGATCCTGCTCGCCCTGGTCGGCATCATCGCGCTCTGGTACCTCGTCTCCTACGTCTTCCTCTCGGAGAGCAGGCGCTTCCTGCTGCCGCCGCCGCACCAGGTCATCACCGAGACGATCGGCAACCCGCAGATCGTCGGTCCGATGCTGCAGGCCCTCGGCCAGACGACGTCGGTCGCGCTCGTGGGATTGGGCCTCGCCGTCGTCATCGGCATGGCGTGGGCGATCCTGATGTCGCAGTGGCGGCTGGCCGAGAGCATCCTCTACCCGTACGCCGTCATCCTCCAGACGATCCCGATCCTCGCGCTCACGCCGCTGATCGGCATCTGGATGGGCTACGGCATCCCCGCCCGCATCGTCGTGTGCGTCATCATCGCGGTCTTCCCGATGATCTCGAACACGCTCTTCGGGCTGCAGTCCGCCGAACCGAGCGCGCACGACCTGTTCACGCTCAACAAGGCCACGCGCTGGCAGCGCCTGACGAAGCTCCAGCTGCCCGCCGCGCTGCCGGCGATCTTCACGGGTCTGCGCAACGCCGCCGGCCTGTCGGTCATCGGCGCGATCGTCGGCGACTTCTTCTTCCAGCAGGGCTCGCAGGGCATCGGCGGGCTGCTGCGCACCTACACGCTGCGCCTGAACATGGAGGCGCTGTTCCTCGCGATCATCTTCACCGCCCTGTTCGGCGTGATCGTCTTCTCCGTCTTCGCAGCCCTGGACCGCGCCGTCGTCGGCCGGCTCTTCGGCTGGAAGGGCCGATGACCGGCCGCCGCAGTTCCGCACCATCCGTTCCGCACCATCCGTCCGCGCCCCCTGCCCCGACCCGAGGAGCCCCTGTGACACGCACTGCGACACCCACCCGCACCCGCCTGCGATCGACGACCCTCCGCCGGCTCCTCGCCGCCGGAGCGACGCTGTCGGTCGCCCTCACCGTCGCCGCGTGCGCCGGACCGACCACGAGCGGCTCCGGCGGCGGCGACGCGCCCCCCGCGAGCGCGGCACCCGCGGCCGAAGCGGGAAGCGCGCTCGACCTGTCCGACGTCTGCCCGGCGACGGTCGTGATGCAGCAGGACTGGCAGCCCGAGGCCGAGCACGGCGCGATGTACAACCTCGTCGGCGACGGCTACACCGTCGACACCGACGCGAAGACCGTCACCGGGCCGCTCGTCGCCCAGGGCGTCGACACCGGCGTGGACATCGAGGTGCGCCCCGGCGGACCCAACGTGAACTTCCAGCCGGTTCCCGCGCTCATGTACCTCGACGAGGACATCCTCCTCGGCGCGGTGAACACGGATGCGGCGATCGTCGCCGCGGCCGACCAGCCGACCGTCGCGGTGACCTCGCAGCTGACCAAGAGCCCGCAGATCCTGATGTGGGACCCCGAGAGCCACGCCGGCGCGAAGACGATCGAGGAGGCCACCGCCGATGGCGCGGTCGTCGTGACGTCGGGCGACGTGATCCCCGCGCTCCTGCAGTCGCAGGGCATCATCGGGCCTTCGCAGGTCGACACGAGCTACGAGGGCACCCCGCAGCGGTTCGTGTCCGACCCGACGATCCTGCAGCAGGGCTTCGCGACCGCCGAGCCGTACATCTACGAGAACGAGATCTCGGCATGGGGGAAGCCGGTGAGCTTCCAGCTGCTCTCGGACATCGGCTACTCGATCTACCCCGAGCCGCTCGCGGTGCGGCCCGACGCGCTCGAGGAGTACGGCGACTGCCTCAAGAAGCTCGTCCCGATCATGCAGCAGTCGCAGCTGGACTTCCTCGAGTCGCCCGACCACGGCATCCAGGTGATCCTCGACCTCGTCGAGAAGTACGACACCGGCTGGACCTACTCCGAGGGCGTCGCGACCTTCTCGGTCGAGCAGCAGAAGGAGCTCGGCATCGTCGAGAACGACCCGGCCTCCGGCACGTTCGGGGCCTTCGACCCCGCACGCATGGAGTCGATCGTCACGGACTTCGTGCCGATCCTCGTCGAGTCCGGCTCGATCTCGCAGGCCGACGCCGACACGCTCGACCCCGCGGCGCTCTATACGAACGAGTTCCTCGACACGTCGATCGCGATGAAGTGACCCGCCGCAGATGACGACGTCCTCCCCGGTGCCCGCTCGGCGACCGCGCCGCACCCCGGCGCCGGGGAGGGCGTCAGCGTCCCAGCCCGTCGAGCGCGACGGCGTCGGCAAGCGCGGCGTCGAGCCGGTCGTGCAGCGACGCCGGAGCGTCGGGCCACGACGCGAGGTTGCCGGCCGCGGTCGCGGTCGCGGCGCGCACGGCGCCGGCGGCGAGGTGGGCGGCCGCGGCGATGTCCGACGCGAGGCGCGGGTCGCCGTGCGCGGCGAGCCACGTCAGCAGGGGCGCGAGGGGCGCCGCGCTCTCGGCGACGGCGAGGCTCGCGTCGGTCGCCTCGTGCAGCGCCGCGGCGAGGTCGGCGCGCCGTTCTCGGTAGGCGGCGACGAGCCGGGCGGATGCCGCGGCATCGCGTCGCGCGGCCGCCAGCGCGTGGGCGCGCACCTCGTCGGCACCGGCGCGCGTCGCGTCGCGGTCGGGGCCGTCGGGCGCGTACCCCGCTACCATCGCCGTGACGGCCGCCGCCGTGGCGACGGTCACGGCCGCAGCGGCGCCGCCGCCGGGGGAGGGCACAGGCGCCGCGAGGGCGTCGAGCCACGCGGACACACCGTCGATCGGGTCGTTCACGGGGGCAGTCTATGAGCGGCGCCGAGTCCGCCGTCGTCTCGACGGGGTGGGACCCCGACGGGTTCGAGCGCGCGTTCCCGTCCACGCGCGCGGACGGATTGCGCCCCCGCTCCCGCATGCACGCCCCGCTGGCGGAGCTGGGCCCCCTCGGGCGCGTGTGGGACGAGGGCGGCGCCGTGACCGCCGAGCTGCCGGCCCGCGGGGCGTCGCTCGCCGACCTGGCCGCGCTCGCGCGGACGGTCTCGGGCCTCGTCGACGCCGTGGTGCTGCGCGAGCCCGCGCCCGTCTCGGGCGCCGAGCCCGCGCCGTCCTACGCCGCCGCGGTCCTCGCCGACATCGTGCCGGTCGTCGTCGTCGTGTCCGGGCGCGACCGCAACCGTGTCGCGCTCGAGGGCGAGGTCGCCGCGCTCGCCGACGGGGGCGCCACGGCGATCCTCGTCGATGTCGCCGGCGCATCCGGAGGCGGGGTGGGCGACATCGCCGAGGACCACCTCACCGCGCTCGCGCGCCGCGCCGGCGCGGTCGTCGCTGTCGCGGCCGACCCGCTGCGCCCACGTGAAGCACGGCGCGTGCGCCTCCTCGCCCGGGCCGGTGCGCACGTGTGCGTCGCGGCGCCCGTCGCCGCGGGCGAGCGTTCCGCGTTCGCCCGTGAGGTGGCCGAGGAGGGCGGTCCACGCCTCGTCGTGGACGCCTCGTCGCCGCATCCGGTCACCCTCGACACCGCTGCGCTCCCCGGCTTCGCGGGCTTCCACGTCCCCGCTCCCGCCGATCCGGCGATGCTCGTGACGGCCGCCCGCCGCGCCCGCGAGGTGCTGTCGTGACGATCATCGACACGCCCGCGCCCGCGCGCGCCCCCCGCTGCCCGAAGTCGATGACGTGGGGCCCGTGCGGCAGCGTGCACGCCGACGGGCGCTGCGAGGTCGCTGCGCATGCGTGCGTCTTCCTCTCGCGCACGCTGCCCGTGACGTGGCCCGGGCCCGACGCGCCGGATGACGCACGCAGCCTCGCCGCGCCGACCCCCGCCGCCGCCGAGGTCGCGGCGATCCTCGAGCGCCGCGCGCTCGTTCTCACGGCCTTTCCGGCTCCCGCCCTCGACACCGACGTCGTGTCGCGCCTCGCCGATCACCTGCGCGGAAGCGCCGACGCGGTGCTGTCGGGCGACGCCGGCCGCTCGCGCGTGCAGTACCCGCCGTCCTTCCGCGCCCACCTGCTCGCGCGGGCGGGCCTGCGGGCGTGGATCGGCGTCAACGCGCGTGACCGCTCGGCCGCGGCGATCCAGCGCGAGCTGACCTCGCTGCGCGACGCGGGCGCCGCGGGCGTCCACTGCGTCACGGGTGACCACCCGCTCAGCGGCGACCGGCCCGACGCCCGGCCCGTGTTCGAGCTCGAGTCGACGTCGATGATCCCGCTTGCGCGCGAGCGCGGGCTCGCCGTGTCGTTCGCCGAGTCGCCCGCGGCGCCGCCGGCGGACCGCCGCGGCGCCCGGGTGCGCGAGAAGGTGCGGGCGGGAGGTCAGCTGTGCTTCACGCAGTACGCGGGACAGCCGGAAGACCTCGCGGTGTTCGTCGAGCGCTGCCGCGCCGCGGGCGCCGACGTCCCGGTGATCGCCGGTGTGCCGCTGGTCGTCGATCGTTCCGGCGCCGAGCTGCTCGCGTCGTTCTCCGGCGCCGTGCTGCCGCACGGCTTCGTCGAGGGTCTGCTCGGCGCGCAGGACGTCCGGCGCGCGGGCATCCGGCAGGCCGTCGCCTACGGCCGCGCGCTGCTGGAGGTGCCGGGCGTGCACGGGGTCGTCATCGCCGGGGGAGCGGCGGCGGGTTCGGAGGGGTCGTACACGCGCGACCTCGCGGTCGTGGCCGCGGAGCTCGGAGGCGGATCGTGATCGTCGCCCCCGCCTCACGCGCGGTGGTCGCGCTCCTTCACGACGAGGACGCGGCACACCGCGTCGCCGACGCTGCGCCACCGATGCCGTGCGCCGCCCTCGTAGTAGACCGAGTCGCCCGCCGAGAGCGTGATCTCGGTGTCGTCGAGCACGACGACGAGCGTGCCCTCCAGGACGTAGGCGAACTCCTCCTCGTCGTGCTGCCACCACGGCCCGGTGTCGTCGAACGGGCCCGTGAAGATCATGGGCACGAACCGCCCGCCCGCCGCCCCCATGACGACCAGCGGCGACGAGCCCGAGTCGACGGGAGCGACCGTGTCGCGCCGGTGCACGTGGTAGCCGCCGTGGGTCATCGCGGGGCGGTCCTCGGTCAGCAGGGCCTGCTGGGTCGTGCCGAGCGCCTGCGCGACGCGGAACAGCGACGCCATGCTGAGCCGCTCGTGACCGCGCTCGACCTGGCTGAGGAACGAGTGCGACAGGCCCGCGCGGCGCGCCGCCTGCGTCAGCGTCATGCCGTGCTCGCGCCGCAGCATCCGGATGCGGGCACCCAGCGCGCGCGCCGACTCGTCGAGATCCGAGGTGTCGGCCGCATCCGTCATGCGTGCAGATTATCGGGCGCGCCGCCGGCGCCCCACGAGGAGAAGGAGAGACCATGACCAGACCCGACTACGCCGCCCTCGAAGCGGAGCTGTCCGGACTGCTCGGCGCGCGCGGCGTCAGCAGCGACATGCGCCAGCGCGAGAAGGCCTCGGTCGACGGCGCTCGCATGTCGCCGATCATCGCCGAGCTGCTGCCCCTCGGGATCGCGGACCTCGTGGCCTTCCCCACGACCGCCGACGAGATCGCCGCGGTCGTCGCCGCGGCCGTGCGCCACGGCGTGCCGATCACGCCGCGCGGTCGCGGCACGGGCAACTACGGCCAGGGGATCCCCATGAGCGGGGGCCTCGTGCTGGACATGTCGCGCGCCCGCACGATCCACGACGTGTCGGAGGGCGCGATCACCGCCGACGCGGGAGCCCCCATGGCCGCGCTCGAGCAGGCCGCGCGCGCGACCGGGCAGCAGCTGTGGATGTACCCCTCGACGGTGCACTCGAGCATCGGCGGTTTCCTCGCGGGCGGGTCGGGCGGCACCGGCACGATCGCCCACGGCAGCAACGACGGCGGCTTCGTCGCGGCGCTGGACGTCGTGACGCCCGCGACCGGCGCCGACATCGCGCACGTCGAGGGCGAGGCCGCCCTCGGATACGTCCACAACTACGGCACCGCGGGCATCATCGTCCGCGCGACGGTGCGGCTCGAGCCGTTGCAGGAGTGGCGGGGGCTCTACGCGTCGTTCCCGGACTTCAGCGGGGCGCTCGCCGTGCTGCGCACGCTCGGACGACTCCAGCCGCTGCCGCGCCTCGTGTCGGCCGACACGCCGCACGTCACCGCGCAGCTTCCGCCCGACCCCGCCTTCCCCGCCGAGCGCAGCTCGCTGCGCATGATCGTCGACGTCGCCGCGCTCGATGAGGCGATCGCGGTCATCGAGGGCGGCGGCGGGCGCATCGAAGACGTCCGCGAGGGCCCGTCGGTGTCGTCGGACATCTCCGTGCTCAGCTACAACCACCCGATCGAGTGGCTGCAGAAATCCGAGCCCGGCGTGTACTTCCACGTCGAGGTCTCGGGCGACGCCCTGGTCGAGCGCATCGACGAGGTGCACGCCGTCTACCCCGGCGGACAGCTCCACATCGAGGCCGGCCACCGCGCGCCGATCGGCATGCTCGCGGGCGTGTACGAGAGCCCCGAAGCCGTGCTCGCGGGCATCGAGCGCCTCGGCGAGCTCGGCGTCGGCGTGCACAACCCGCACCAGTGGAACGTCGACTTCCGCCTCGCCGAGACGGTGGAGCTGGCCGCCCTGACCGACCCCGACGGCCTGCTGAACCCCGGCAAGCTCAATCCCGCCTATGCGGGGCCGACGAAGGGCGCCGTGCGATGACGGCGTTCGTCCCCGCCACCCGGCGCTGGGCCGACCTGTCGGGCCCCGCGCTCGTCGAGGTCACCTCCGACCGCTCGATCGCCGTCATCCCGATCGGCGCGATCGAGCACCACGGCCCGCACCTGCCGCTGCGCACGGACGCGCTCGTCGCGCAGGCGGTGACGGCCGCAGCGGTCGAGCGGGTGGCGGCGGAGGGGATCGACGCGTGGGTGCTGCCGCCGATCGAGTACGCCAAGTCGGACGAGCACCACTGGGCGCCCGGCACGCTGTGGCTCGAGGGGACGACGCTCCTCGAGCAGCTCGTCGAGATCGGCCGGTCCATCTCGTTGACGCCCGTCCGCACGGTCGTCTTCGTCAACGGCCACGGCGGCAACGTCATGCTCCTCGGCTGGGCGAACCGCGAGCTGCGTCGCCGCTTCGGACTGCGCACCTTCAGCATGCCGTCGGGCCTCGGCGGCGCCGCCGACGGCACCGACGGGCGCCCCGACGAGCGCGGGCAGGGCATCCACGCCGGCTACGTCGAGACGAGCGTCGTGATGCACCTCGCGCCAGAGCTCGTCGCGCCCGAGCTGCCGCCGCGGAACGTGCCGGAGAAGATCGCCGCGATGCGGTACATCGGCTTCAACCGCATGCCGGTGATGTTCGGCTGGACGAGCGACGACTTCGGCCCGACGGGGGTCATCGGCGACCCGACGGGCGCCAATGCGGAGGACGGCGGCCGGTTCTTCGAGACGGGGGTCGACTTCGTCAGCGACGCCCTGCGGGAGATCGACCGGTTCGAGTTCGCATGAGCGTGCGTCGGCCGTCGCCCACGCGCACCGTCCAGGTGCAGGCGCCCGTCATCGATCATGCGACCGATCCCGTGCACGGCCCCGCACTCGCCGACGCGCCCGAGCCGCTCGCGCGCGACTGGCTGCCGGCGGAGGGGGAGGAGCGCATGCTCATGACCCTCGCCACCGTCGGGCGCGACGGCTTCCCGAGCACACGCACCGTGATGCTGTCGGACTTCGACGGCGGCCGGTTCCACTTCCATACCGACACGCGCAGTCGCAAGGTCGCCGACCTGCGGGCCGACCCGCGCGTCGCGCTGACGCTCCTGTGGCCGGCGTTCACCCGGCAGCTCGTCGTGCAGGGCACGGCGCTGCCGGTGACTCCCGACGAGGCGGCCGACGCCTATGCGCGCCGCTCGGCGTACCTCCGCCAGCTCGCGTGGGTGAACGACACCACGATGGCGCGGCGGCCGCTGCGCGCGAGGGAGGAGCGGTGGACCCAGTTCGCGGTGGAGCATCCGGAGCCCGAGCCGCCCGACACGTGGGTGGGGTATGCGGTCCGCCCGCACCGCTACGTCTTCTGGGTGTCGCATCCGGCCGCGCCCAGCCGCCGGCTCGAGTTCGTGCGCGCGCCCGGCGGGTGGCGCCGCAGCGTCCTGCCGGGCTGACGTCAGGCGGGGGACCAGCGGGCGGCGAGCACTTCGGAGCCGCGCGCGAGGAGGGTCACATCGGCGCCGACGAGCACGAACGACGCCCCCGCGTCGAGGTAGGCCTGCGCCGCGTCGGGGTCGAACGCGTTGACGCCGACCGGCGTGCCCGCGGCCCGCACGGCGTCGAACGCCCGCCGGACGGCCGCGACGACGTCCGGGTGCGTCTGCTGCCCGAGCAGGCCCATCGAGGCGGCGAGGTCGCTCGGGCCGACGAAGACGCCGTCGACGCCGTCGACCGCGGCGATCTCGCCGGCCGCCTCGACCGCGGCGGCGGTCTCGACCTGCACGAAGAGCGACACATGCTCGTCGGCGGTGGCGAGGTAGTCGTCGACGCGGTTCCATCGGCCCGAGCGCGCGAGCGCCGAGCCGACGCCGCGCACGCCGCGCGGCGGGTAGCGCACCGCCGCGACGAGCTCCCGCGCCTGCGCGGCCGAGTCGACCATCGGCACGAGCACGTTCTGCGCGCCGACGTCGAGCACCTGTTTGAGCGTCACGGTGTCGCCGATCGGCACGCGCACCATGGGCGTCGCGGAGGTGCCCGCCACCGCCTGCAGCTGGGCGAGCACCGACTCGAGGCCGTTCGGCGAGTGCTCCATGTCGATGAGCACCCAGTCGGTGCCGGAGCCGGCCACGATCTCCGCGACGAGGGGGCTGCCCGAGCACACCCACAGGCCCGCGAGCGGGCGGGATGCGGCGGCGAGGCGCTCGCGGAAGGTGGGGGTCAGACGAAGCGGCATGTGATCACTCCCATGGGTCCGTAGTCGCAGCGCACCTCGTCGCCGGCGTGCACCCACATCGGTCGGGTGAACGACCCGGCGAGGATGATCTCCCCCGCCTCCAGGCGCGCGCCGTGCTGGGCGACCTTGTTCGCCAACCATGCCACGCCGGTCGCCGGATGCCCGAGCACCCCCGCCGCGACGCCGGTCTCCTCGATCTCGCCGTTGCGGGAGAGCACGCCCGGCACCCAGCGCAGGTCGATCTCGTCGGGGCGCTTGTGCACGTCGCCGAGGATCATCGCGCCGTAGGCGGCGTTGTCGCTGATCGTGTCGACGATCGTGCGGCCCTCCAGCTCGATGTGCGAGTTGAGCACCTCGAGCGCCGGCACGGCGTAGTCGATCGCGGCGAGGGCGTCCTCGAGCGTGCAGCCGGGGCCGGTGAGGGGCTCCTTCAGCACGAAGGCGAGCTCGACCTCGATGCGCACGTTCGAGAACTGCGACGCGTCGATGTCGTCGCCCGAGCGGTACACGGTGTCATCGAACATGACGCCGTAGTCGGGCTCGGTGATGCCGGTGGCCTGCTGCATCGCCTTGGACGTGAGCCCGATCTTCCGCCCGACGAGCCGGCGCCCCGCGGCGATGCTCTTGTCGCGCCAGACGCCCTGGATCGCGTACGAGTCCTCGACCGTCGCATCCGGGTGGCGTGCGGTGATGCGCGGGATGATCCCCTTCGTGCGATCGGCCTCGGCGAGCTCGTCGGCGATCCCGGCGATGACCTCGGGTGGCAGCATCCGTTCCTCCTAGAGCTGGTGGCCGAGCTTGTACTCGCCCTGCTTGTACTCGGGCATCGGGGCCTCGTCGTCCGGGCGCGTGTACGAGAACCCGTCGGCGCCGATCGTGACGGCCATCTCCGAGTCGTCGGTGCGCGCGCGGACGGGTTGCGGCTGCCCGTCGAGGTCGAGCACGAGCGAGCCCTCGGTGTACCACGACGGCACGACAGGGTTGCCCCACCAGTCCCGGCGCTGGTTGTCGTGCACGTCCCACGTGATGACGGGGTTGTCGGGATCGCCGGTGTAGTAGTCCTGCGTGTACACCTCGACGCGGTGCCCGTCGGGGTCGCGCAGGTAGAGGTAGAAGGCGTTGCTGACGCCGTGGCGACCGGGACCGCGCTCGATCGCATCCGACCGGCGGAGCGCGCCGAGCTTGTCGCAGATGGCGAGGATGTTGTGCTTCTCGTGCGTCGCGAAGCACACGTGGTGCATGCGGGGGCCGTCGCCGCCGGTCATCGCGGTGTCGTGGACGGTGGGTTTGCGCCGCATCCACGCGGCGTAGACGGTGCCCTCCTCGTCCTGGATGTCCTCGGTGACGCGGAAGCCGAGCGACTGCATGAAGTTCACCGCGCGCGGCACGTCGGGCGTGATCTGGTTGAAGTGGTCCAGACGCACGAGCTCGCCGGGGCTGTGGAGGTCGTAGCGCCACGAGAGCCGCTCCTGGTGCGCGGTGGCGTGGAAGAACTCGATCGGGAAGCCGAGCGGATCGACGACGCGCACCGCGTCGCCGACGCCCTTCACGAAGCCGTCGGGGTTGCGGCGGACATCGCAGCCGAGCTCGGTGTAGAACGCGACCGCCGTGTCGAGATCGTCCGCCGAGCGCACGCGGTAGGAGAACGCGGCGACCGCGGCGACCGGGCCCTTCCGCAGGACGAGGTTGTGGTGGATGAACTCCTCGGTCGAGCGGAGGTAGATCGCCTCGTCGTCCTCCTCGGTGACGTGCAGCCCCAGGATGTCGACGTAGAACTGCCGCGACGCGACGAGGTCGGTGACGACGAGCTCCATGTAGGCGCAGCGCAGGATATCGGGCGCGGGGACGGACGGCGTGGGGATCGGGTCGCCGGTGCGGATCGGCGACTCCTGCGACACGAAGAAGCCGGAGGAGGTGCGGGTCATCTCACTGCGAGCGGTCATGCGTCAGGCCTCCTTGCCGAACGTGGGGTTGTGGACCTTGCCGAGCGTGATGTGCACGGCCTGCTGGTCGGTGTAGAAGTCGATCGAGCGGTACCCGCCCTCGTGGCCGAGGCCCGACGCCTTCACCCCGCCGAAGGGCGTGCGGAGGTCCCGCACGTTATTGGAGTTCAGCCACACCATGCCCGCCTCGACGGCCTGGGCGAAGTTGTGTGCGCGCGTGAGGTCGTTCGTCCACACGTACGCCGCGAGGCCGTACTTCGTGTCGTTGGCGAGGGTGAGCGCCTCGTCCTCGGTGTCGAACGGCGTGATCGCGACCACCGGGCCGAAGATCTCCTCCTGGAAGATCCGCGCGTCGGGGGCGACGTCGGCGAAGACGGTGGGCGCGACGTAGTTGCCGGTCGGGAAGCCGTCGGGGCGGCCGCCGCCGGCGACCAGACGCCCCTCGGACTTGCCGATCTCGATGTACGACATCACCTTGTCGTAGTGCTCGGGGTGCACGAGGGCGCCGACCTCGGTCGCCGGGTCCTGCGGGTCGCCGACGACGACGCGCTTGGCCTGCGCCGCATAGCGCTCGACGAACTCGTCGTACACGGAGCGCTCGACGAGGATGCGGCTGCCCGCCGTGCAGCGCTCGCCGTTGAGGGAGAAGACGCCGAAGATCGTCGCGTCGATCGCCGCGTCGAGATCGGCGTCGGCGAACACGATCGCGGGCGACTTGCCGCCCAGCTCCATCGACAGGCCCTTCAGGTGCGGCGCGGCGTTGGCGAAGATGATCTGCCCGGTGCGGCTCTCGCCCGTGAACGAGATGAGCGGCACGTCGGGATGCTTCACGAGCGCGTCGCCCGCCTCCTCGCCGAGTCCGTTCACGAGGTTGAACACGCCTTGCGGCAGTCCCGCCTCCTCGAAGATGCCCGCCCACAGCGATGCCGACAGCGGCGTGAACTCGGCGGGCTTGAGCACGACGGTGTTGCCGGTCGCGAGGGCCGGGCCCAGCTTCCACGACTCGAGCATGAACGGCGTGTTCCACGGCGTGATGAGGCCCGCGACGCCGATCGGCTTGCGGTTGACGTAGTTGATCTGGCGTCCGGGCACCTTGAAGGTGTCGTCAGACTGCGCCACGATCAGGTCGGCGAAGAAGCGGAAGTTCTCCGCGGCGCGCCGCGCCTGTCCGAGCGCCTGGGTGATGGGCAAGCCCGAGTCGAAGCTCTCCAGCTCGGCCAGGCGCGCGTCGCGGGACTCGACGATGTCCGCGATGCGGTGCAGGATCCGGGAGCGCTCGCGCGGCAGCATCCGCGGCCACGGCCCGTCGGTGAACGCCCGGCGCGCGGCGGCGACGGCTCGGTCGATGTCGGCCGCGGTGCCGGCGGCGGCCTGCAGGTACGTCTCGTTCGTGACGGGATCGAGCACGTCGAACGTGCCGCCGTCGACCGAATCGACGAACGCGCCGTCGATGTAGTGCTGGATGCGCGTGGGCAGATCGGCCGGCACGTGCCGGGCCGACGTCGTCGCTGTCGTGCTCATGGAGTGCTCCTTCGGAAGCGGATCAGAACGCGGGGAGGCCGAGCGCCTCGTCGGGGTGCTCGTGGATCATGTAGGCGTCGAGGGTGGCGGAGCGGTGCCGGCGGGAGGCCTTCTCGATCTCGCCGAGGGGCGCGCCGGTCTCGATCAGCCGCAGGATGTTCTCGTGCTCGCGGACGGACTCGGCGGCTCGGCCCGGCACGAAGCTGAAGGTCGAGTCGCGCAAGTGGCCGAGCCGCGCCCACTCGGCGCGGACGAGCTCGAGCATGCGCGGATTCGCGCACCGCTCGAAGAGGATCGCGTGAAACTCCTGGTTCAGCGCGGTGAAGGCGCGGGGGTCGAAGTGGTCGAGCGTCTCGACCATGAGGTCGTTCACGGCGCGGGCGCGACGGATGTCGTCGGCCGTGAGCGCGCGCGCCGACAGCGCGGTCGCGGCGCCCTCGAGGATGCTCAGGCTCTGCATGCTGAAGCGGTACTGCGAGTCGTCGACCATCGACACGCGCGCGCCGACATTGCGCTCGAACATGACGAGCCCCTCGGCCTCGAGCTGCCGGATCGCCTCGCGCACGGGTACGACGCTCATGTCGAGCTCGCCGGCGATCGTGCCGAGCACCAGGCGGTACCCGGGGGTGAACTCCTGGCTCGCGATGCGCTCCTTGATCCACCGGTAGGCGCGCTGCGACTTGCTCAGCGTCGTGTCGCCCGGTCCCTGAGCCTGTCGATGGGGTCCCTGAGCCTGTCGAAGGGTCATCGCGCACCCCGCTCCGCCGCGTACCGCGCGCGCCACGCGGCGTTCATCGGGAACAGGCCGTCCACCGGGTGCCCCTCCCGCACGCGGTCGGCGATCCACGCGTCCTCGTCCTCCTGGGCGAGGGCGGCGTCGACGACCTCGTCGACGATGCCGCGCGGCACGACGATCACGCCGTCGCCGTCGCCCACGATGACATCGCCCGGCTCGACGGTCGTGCCGCCGCATCCGATCGCGACATCGGTCTCCCACGGCACGTGCCGGCGTCCGAGGACCGCCGGGTGCGGGCCGGCCGTGAACACGGGAATGCCGACGGCCGCCACGGCGTCGGCGTCGCGGACGCCGCCGTCGGTCACGATGCCGGCCGCGCCGCGTGCGTGCGCCCGCAGCGCGAGGATGTCGCCGAGGGTGCCCGATCCGGTCTCGCCGCGCGCCTCGATCACGATGACCTCGCCCTCGCCGACGGCGTCGAACGCGCGCTTCTGCGCGTTGAACCCGCCGCCGCGGGCGGCGAACAGGTCTTCGCGGTGGGGCACGAAGCGCAGCGTCCGGGCGGTGCCGGCGAGCCTCGCGCCCGGATGCAGCGGGCGCACGCCATCGATCGTGACGTCGTTCAGGCCCCGTTTGCGCAGCTGGGCCGAGAGGGCGGCGACGGGCACACGCTCCAGGCGCGCGCGCAAGTCGGGGGAGAGGCCCGTGCCACCGGTGCCGATGCCCGCGAGCTCGCGCGACCCGTACGCCTCGATGCGCTGCGTGTCGTCGGCGGCCGGGAGCGATCCGAGCGCGGGATCGAACGGGACGGACCCCTGCGTCACGTGCGTGCGCAGCCGGCCGGTCGAGCGGCCGCCCGCGTCGACCTGCACCTCCACCACGTCGCCCGGCTGCACGACGGTCGAGCCGGCGGGGGTGCCGGTGAGGATCACGTCGCCCGTCTCGAGCGTGAAGTGCTGCGACAGGTCGGCGACGATCCGCGCGAGCGGGAAGAGGAGTCCGGCCGTCGTGTCGTCCTGCGCGATGTCGCCGTTGACCCACGTGCGCAGGCGGATGGCCGCGGGATCGACGTCGTCGGCGGCGATGAGCGCGGGGCCGATCGGCGTGTAGCCGTCGCCGCCCTTCGAGCGCACGTTGGAGCCCTTGTCGTTCGCGCGGAGGTCGTACAGGCCGAAATCGTTGGAGGCCGTGACGGCGGCGACGTGCGACCACGCCGCATCCGGGCTCACGCGTCGCGCCGGCTCGCCGATCACGAGAGCGATCTCGCCCTCGAAGGCGAGCAGCTCCGTGCCGGCGGGACGCTCGATGTCGGCTCCGGAGGGGGCGAGCGAGCTCGAGGGCTTGAAGAAGTACGACGGTGCCGCGGGCCGGCGGCCGCGCTGGTCGGCGCGCGAGCCGTACGACAGGTGGACGGCGACGATCTTGCCCGGGCGCGCGCCGAGGACGGCGAACCGCGGGTCGGTCGTGTCGGTCGAGGTCATCCGAGCTCCTTCGCTCTTGCGTCGTATCCGAAATCATATATGATCCTGAACCGCGGAGGCAACGCACCTCCGGATCCCGCCGGCAGCGATGCCGAGCGAGAGACGACGTCGTCACGAGGAGCACCCACGGTCGAGTGGTACGACTTCTTCCTGTACGCCTGGGCGGCCGGCCTCGTCTTCGGGCAGCTGTTCTTCGCGCCCGCCGGCCCCGGCTTCGCGCAGCTGCTGGCTTTCCTCACGGTCGGCATCAGCTTCCTCTTCCGCCCGCTCGGCGCGTTCCTCGCCGGGCACCTGGGCGACAAGCACGGCCGCCGGGTCGTGCTCATGCTGACCCTCGTCCTCATGGGCGCCGCGACGACGCTCGTGGGCCTGCTGCCCACGTTCGACGTGATCGGCGTCGCGGCGCCGATCCTGCTGATCGTGCTGCGCATCCTGCAGGGGATCTCCGCCGGCGGCGAGTGGGGCGGCGCCGTGCTCATGGCCGTCGAGCACGCCCCCAAGACCAAGCGCAGCCTCTTCGGCGCGTCGCCGCAGCTGGGCGTGCCGCTCGGGCTGCTGCTGGCCAGCGGCATGCTCGCGCTCATGGCCGTGATCGCGCCGGGCGACGCGTTCCTCGCGTGGGGCTGGCGCATCCCGTTCCTGCTGTCGTTCGTGCTGATCCTCATCGGCTACTACGTGCGCCGCCGGGTCGAGGAGAGCCCCGTCTTCGTCGAGCTCGCCGAGCGCAAGGAGCGCTCGCGCATGCCGATCGTGCAGCTGTTCCGCACGCACCTGCTGCTCGTGATCGTGGCCGCGCTCGTCTTCGCCGGCAACAACGCCGTCGGCTACATGACGACGGGCGGCTACATCCAGCGCTACGCGACCGACCCGGCCGGGCCTGTGGCCCTGCCGACCGCCGACGTGCTCGGCGCCGTGACGATCTCGGCCGTGTCGTGGCTCGTGTTCACCTGGCTCGCGGGATGGATCGGTGACCCGATCGGACGCCGCCGCATCCGCTCCACCGGGGCGGATGCGGCGGCTACTGCCGCGCGATCTCCTCCCAGTACGGTGCCACGACCGCGCCGCTGACCCGCAGGTCGAGGAGGAGGAACGGTCGCGCGTCGGCGGGCCGGGCCATCCACGCCGCGAGGGCGTGCAGGTCGGCGACCTCGCGCACCACGACGCCCTCCGCACCGAGGCCCGACGCCAGCGCCGCGAAGTCGATCTCGGGGATGAGCATGGGCTCGCGCGCGAGCCCCTTCGCGCCGTAGTTGAGCACCTCGGCCCCGTACTGCGCGTCGTTCCACACCACCGCGATGCCGCGGCCGCCGGAGACGCGGGTCGCCGTCTCGAGGTCGGCGAGCGCCATGAGACCGCCGCCGTCGCCCGTCGTGAGCACGATCGTCGCGTCGGGGCGGGCCACGGCCGCGCCGGGCATGCTCGGCAGGCCCAGGCCGATCGACTGGTAGGCCGTTCCGACCATGATCATGCGGTCGGGGGAGGCGACGGGCCAGTACATGTTCGCCCAGCCGAGGAAGTGCCCGCCGTCCGAGACGACCACGCGGTCGTCGGGGAGGAGCTCGGCGATGCGCTCGGCGGCGCTGCGCGGGTCCATGCGGCCGTCGGGGCCGACGCCGTGCCCGGGCTCCTGCCGCCGCGCGGCGGGGACGTCGACCGAGGCGGCCCAGCCCGACGGCGCGGCGCCGCGCTCGACGAGGCGCCGCACGAGCCCGACGGCCGCCTCGGCGGCGTCGGCGCGGACGTACCCGCCGACGTTCGGATGCGTCGCGGTGGGCGCGAGATCGACCTGGAACACGCGCGTGCCCGGCGCGAACAGCTCGCCGAAGCGCATCGTGAACTGGTTCAGCGACGCCCCGAAGACGACGGCGACATCGGCCTCGCGCACGAGCGCCATCGCGCCCGGCGCGCCGAACCCGCCGGCCACGCCGAGGTCGCTCGCGGGGTCGGGGAAGAGGCCGCGACCGAGCGCGGAGGTCGCGGTGAGCGCGCCGGTGAGCGCGGCGAGCTCGCCGAGGGCGGGGCCGGCGCCGGCGAGCCACGCCCCCCGGCCGCCCAGCAGCAGCGGGCGCCGCGCGGCGGCGAGCGCGTCGGCGATCTCGTCGAGTCGCGCGTCGGCGAAGGAGGAGAGGGCCGGATGCTCCGGCACCGACACGGGCTCGAACAGCGCCGGGAGGGGACCCGCCTCCCGCGTCGCGACGTCGTACGGGATGCCGAGCACGACGGGGAGGCGGTAGGTGCGCGCGTGCTCGACGGCGATGACGACGGTGGCCGCCGCATCCCGGTGCCCGACGGTGTAGGTGCGTGCGCCGACCGCGGAGGCGAGCGCGATCTGGTCGACGCCCCATGGGCGCGGGCCCGATGTCGGCTCGTCGCCGACGATGAGGACGAGCGGCGTGCGCGCCTGCACGGCCTCGGCGAGCGCTGTCAGCGTGTTCGTGAACCCCGCTCCGTACGTCGCGGTGGCCCCGGCGATGCGCCCGGACGCGCGGTAGTGGGCGTCGGCGGCGGCCACTCCGGCGGCCTCGTGGCGCACGGCGACGAAGCCGGCGTCGGTGTCGCGGTCGAGGGCGTCGAGGAAGTAGGCGTTGCCGTTGCCCATGACGCCGAACACGGTGTCGAGGTGGCGGGCGAGGGTCGCGGCGACGTGGGCGGAGACGGTGGGCATGGCGACGCCTTTCGAGACGGGACGGAGGGATGCCGTATGTGTCTCGCGCTGTCCGCGCTCCGTGCCCATTTTTCGAGCAGCGACGCACGACCCCGTGCGCCTGACGCATCGAGTATAGGGGCGGCGTCGACGTCTCGCGCGACGCGGGGCGTCCGCGGCGCGGGCGGTCGGTCGGGGCCGGGCACGAACCGGGCGCGGCCGGTCTAGGGGCGCGCGCGGGGGGACAAGCGTCGACGGCGCGGCGGGCGGAGGCTGACGGAACGGGCCCCGCGAGACGGCCCGGGACACGAACCGAAGGAGCAACGATGTCCGACCCCACCCCCGCCCTCGCCGATCCCGGGATCGACGCTGAGGTGTCGACCGCCGCGGCCGACGCCGACGACAGCGCCCTGCTCGCCCGCGTGCAGGCACCGGAGGGGGAGGGCCGCGAGATCCCAGATGCCGCGACCCGCGAGGTGATCGGACGCGCGCCCGTGCACACCGCCGCCGATGTCGACGACGCCGTCGCGCGTGCCCGTGCCGCGCAGCCGGCGTGGGATGCGCGCGGACACGACGAACGCAGCGGTCTGCTGATGGCCGCGGCCGACCGCATCGAGGCGCACGCCGAAGCGCTCGCGCGCCTGCTTTCGCGCGAGCAGGGCAAGCCCCTCGACGGCCCCAACGCCCGCTTCGAGGTGGGCGCGTGCGCCGCGTGGCTCCGCGCCACGGCGGCCACCGCGCTGAACCCCGAGGTCGTCGTGGACGACGGCGAGGTGCACGCCGAGCTCCACTACCGGGCGCTCGGCGTCGTCGCCGCGGTGGGCCCCTGGAACTGGCCCATGATGATCACCGTGTGGCAGGTCGCCCCCGCGCTGCGGATGGGCAACACCGTCGTGGTCAAGCCCAGCGAATACACCCCGCTCAGCGTGCTGGCCCTCGTCGACGTCATCAACGAGGTGCTGCCCGACGATGTGCTCATCGCCGTCTCCGGCGACCGCGATGCCGGCGCCCGCCTGACCGCCCACCCCGATGTCGACAAGGTCATGTTCACCGGCTCCACGGCCACGGGGCGGAAGATCATCGAGAGCTCCGCCGGCAACCTCGCCCGCCTGACGCTCGAGCTCGGCGGCAACGACGCCGGCATCGTGCTGCCCGACGTCGACCCCGCGGCCATCGCCGAGGGGCTGTTCTGGGGCGCGTTCCTCAACACCGGCCAGACGTGCGCCGCGCTCAAGCGCCTGTATGTGCACGACGACGTCTACGACGCCGTGGTCGAGGCGCTGGCGGGGTACGCCGCGCACGTCCCGATGGGACGCGGCCTCGACGAGGGCACGGTGCTCGGACCGCTGCAGAACAAGCAGCAGTTCGACATCGTCGACCGTCTCGTCCAGGATGCCAAGGCCGCCGGCGGACGCGTCGTGCTCGGCGGCGAGCCGGCCGCCGACCTCGGCGAGCTGTTCTACCGCACGACGATCGTCGCCGACGTCACCGACGGCGTCGCCCTCGTCGATGAGGAGCAGTTCGGCCCGGCGCTCCCCGTCATCCGATACAGCGACGTCGAGGATGCCATCGCCCGGGCGAACGGCCTCGACGTCGGCCTTGGCGCCTCGGTGTGGTCGCGCGACCGCGAGGCCGCGCGCAAAGTGGCGTCGCGCCTGCAGGCCGGCACGGTGTGGATCAACTCGCACGGCGGTGTGCACCCGCTCATTCCGTTCGGGGGCGTGAAGGGCTCGGGCTACGGCCTCGAGTTCGGCGTCGAGGGGCTGAAGGCCCTCGGCGTCCCCCAGGTGATCAACGGCTGAGCGCCAGGAGCGTTCACACGCGGGGTGACGGCGGGGCCGGCAGCGGTGACGGCGGCAGACGCCGGGTCGTGCGTCGACCGTCAACGTGGGGGCATCCCTGGTCAAGCCGCGGCCGGCGGATGCGCGAAGGATGTTCTCACCCGCCCTCAGAGCCCCCGGCCACCCGGCACACCCGCCTCCGCACCGCCGCTCCACCGCACGCACCCGGATGAGACAACCCCGCACCCGCCCGCACCGGAGTCCTTCCCGACTCCGCCCGACCCCCGGGAGACCCCATGACCGTCGCCGACCTCATCCTGAAGGGCGCCGTCGTGCACACAGCCGATCGTTCCCGGCCCCGCGCGACCGCGCTCGCCGTGGCCGACGGTCGCCTCCTCGCCGTCGGCACCGAGGAGGAGGTGCTGGCCACCGCCGGACCCGCGACCCAGGTGCGCGACCTCGACGGCGCGACTGTCATCCCCGGCCTCGTCGACGTGCACAACCACCACCTGATGGCGGGCGAGGCCGACCTCTTCCAGCTCGCCTTCTCGCCCACGGCCGGTCTCGACGAGGTCCTCGAGGCCGTCCGCGCCTGGGCCGCCGGGCTCGGCCCCGACGAGTGGGTGGTCGGCGAGGCCTTCGGCAGCGTCCTGCTCGACGACTTCGCCCGCGCCGAGACCCGCGCGCGCTTCGATGAGGCCGCCGGCGGGCGCCCGGTCGTACTCACCGACGACAGCCACCACAACCGCTTCGCCAACTCGGCCGCGCTGGCGGCAGCCGGCATCCGGTCGGACACCCCCGATCCCGCCCAGGGCCGTATCGTCCGCGACCCCGAGACGGGCGAGCCGACGGGCCTGCTCATGGAGTCGGCGACCCTGCCGGTCACCGAGGCCCTCGACCGGAACCTCGCCCGCACCCCCGAGCGCTACCGCCGCGCGAGCGCGCGCGCCATCGACATCCTGCACTCGTTCGGGATCACCGCGTTCCAGGATGCCGCCGCCACCGTCGACATCATGCGCGCGCTGCGTGATCTCGACGTCGACGGCGACCTGCACGCCTGGGTGGTCACTTCGCTGCTGTCCAGCGAGTTCCTCTTCGCGAACACCCCCGTGGGCGACGACCTCGTCGCCCAGCGCGAGGCGTTCCGCACCGAGCGCCACCGCCCCGACTTCGTGAAGGTCGCGCTCGACGGCGTGCCGCCCACGCACACCGGCGCCTTCCTCACCCCGTATCTGCCGACTCCCGAGCACGGCCACGCGCACTGCGGCGTCACCACCATGGCCCCGGGCGAGCTGACCGACTGGCTCACGCGCACCGCCGCCCAGGGCCTGGGCGCGAAGATCCACTGCACCGGCGACGCGGCCGTGCGCGTCGCGCTCGACGCGATCGCGGTGGTCCGCGCCGGCGGCGACTCGAGCACCCGCTACCAGATCGCGCACGGACAGTTCGTGCACCCCGACGACCGGCACCGCTTCGTCGACCTCGACGTGTCGGCCGACATCTCGCCGTTCCTGTGGTTCCCGGGCGTGATCCCGGATGCCATCGCCCAGGTGCGCCCCGAGCCCGAGGCCACGCACTTCCAGCCCAACCGCGATCTCATGGACCGGGGCGTGCTCGTCGCGGGCGGCTCGGACTGGCCGGTGAGCGTCTCGCCGAACCCGTGGGAGGGCATCCAGGGACTCGTCACGCGCGCCGACCCGCTCGGCCGCGCCCCCGGGACCCTGTGGCCCGAGCAGGCGTTGACGCTCGAGGAGGCGTTCGAGGTCTTCACCGTCAACGCGGCCACCGCGATGGGACTCGGCGAGGTGACGGGATCGCTCGCCGCGGGCAAGTCCGCCGATTTCGTCGTGCTCGACCAGGACCCCTTCGCGGTCGACATCGAGCGCGTCGTGCACACGCACGCGGTCGAGACGTGGTTCGCCGGCCGACGCGTCTTCGGCGGCTGAACACCGACCTCCGGCATCCTCTTGCCGGACCCCGCTTCCCCCCACCACTCCCTTCCCGCACCACCCGACACCGCACCACTTCACCGCAAGGAGCATCATGAAGCGCAGTCTCCGCCTGACCGCCCTGGCCTCGATCGCCATCGCCGGTCTCGCTCTCTCGGCGTGCAGCACCACAGCCGCCGACGACGCTGGCTCGGGCGCCTCCGCCCCCGCCGAACGCGGGCCGGTCAAGAAGATCCTGTTCGACTACCCCTTCACGGCCCTGCCCGTCTACGGCGCCATCGTCAACATCGTCGAGGCCCGCGCCGCCGAGAAAGGCGTCGAGGTCACCTTCACGAACGACGAGATGGACCTGCAGAAGCAGGTCAGCCAGCTCACGTCGAACCTCAGCAGCGACGTCGACGCGGTCGTGTCGTTCCCTGTCGACCCGGCGAGCCTCGAGTCGATCGCCCAGCAGTACCGCGACGCCGGCAAATACTGGGTCACCTACGGCGGCGACATGACGAACCAGGATGCCACCCTGCAGTTCAGCTTCTACCAGTCGGGCTACGACCTCGGGAAGAACGCCGCGGAGTGGGCGCTCCAGAACGTCGGATCGGATGCCGAGGTCATCGTGCTGAGCGAGACCGAGCGGCAGATCGGCCAGGAGCGCACGCAGGGCCTGCTCGACGGCCTGAAGGAGACGGGCCCCGACCTGCAGATCGTCGGTGAGCAGCAGGCCGTGACCCCCGACGACGGGCTGTCGGTCACCACGACCCTGCTCGCGCAGCACCCAAACGCCAACGTGGTCGTCTCGGCCGTGGGCGACGCCGCGCAGGGCGCGTACCAGGCGCTCGTCGCCGCGGGCCGCCCCGAGAACGACGCGAAGACCTACGTCGGCGGCCTCGACCCCAACCTGTTCCTGCTGCAGAAGATGAAGGACGGCAACTTCTTCCGCGCCGCGACGTACTTCTCGCTCAAGGATCTCGTCGACAACGTGATCGACATCCCTGTCGCCCTCGGCGAGGGGAAGACGGATGCCAGCGTCGATCTCCCCGTCACCGTCGTCACGGTCGACGACCCCAACCTGTCGAGCTACATCACCGAGCTCGGCGGCTGACCGCCCGGCGGGGGCGGGGTGACCCGCCCCCGCCGCCGATCCGACAGAACGGACACGACATGTCTGTCACCGTGCGCGGTCTGACGAAGAGGTACGGGGCGACCCTCGCCCTCGACGACGTCACCCTCGACATCCCCGGCGGGCGCATCCACGCCCTGCTCGGACACAACGGCGCCGGGAAGTCGACTCTCATCGCGTGCCTCGGCGGCGGGGTCGCGCCCACCGACGGCACGATCGAAATCGACGGCACCAGCCACGACTCCCTCACCCCGCGCACCTCCATCGCGGCCGGAGTCGCGGTGATCTATCAGCACCTCAGCCTGCTGGAGAGCATGACCGTCGCCGAGAACATCTTCATCGGCCAGGAGATGACCGCCGGCGGGCTCATCCGCCGCGGCGAGCAGCGCCGCCTCGCGCGGGAGGCGCTCGACGCCGTCGGCGCCACCGGCATCGATCCCGACGTCAAGGTCGCGACCCTGCCGATCGGGCAGCGGCAGCTGGTCGAGATCGCGAAGGTGGTGCGCCGCGACGCGCGCCTCATCGTGTTCGACGAGCCCACCGCCGCCCTCTCCCGCGCCGAAGCCGCGCGCCTCGGTGAGCTCGTGCGCGACCTCGCCGGACGGGGGATCGCGATCCTTTACGTCACGCACCTGCTCGGCGAGGTGCTCGCGCTCGCCGACGCCGCGACCGTCATGCGCAACGGCCGGGCCGTGTGGTCGGCGGAGGGCGCGCAGATCACCCGCGCGTCCCTCGTCGCCGCGATCAGCGACGGGCACGGCGCGACCAACGACCGCCCCGCCCCGCCGCGTCGCGACCGGACGCCGGTGCTCGAGGTCCGCGGGCTCACCGCCCCGGGCCTCGGCCCGATCGACCTCGCGGTCGCGCCGGGCGAGATCGTCGCGTGCTACGGCCTCGTCGGGTCGGGGCGCACGCGGTTCCTCCGCACCGTCTTCGGGCGCATCGCCCGCACCGGCGGCACGCTCCTCATCGACGGCGCGTCCCGCGAGACGCGCACGCCCGCCCAAGGGCTGCGCGCCGGCATCGCCCTCGTCCCGGCGGATCGAGCGCGGGAGGGGCTGTTCGCCGCCCTCCCCGCCCAGGACAACACCGTCATCGACGCGATGCGCCGGCTCGGTTCGTGGGGGCTGCGGTCGTTGAGAGCGGAGCGAGGCGTGTTCGACCGGGTCGCCGAGACCTTCGTCCTCCGACCACGCGCGGCCGACCTTCCCGCCGGACGCTTCAGCGGCGGCAACCAGCAGAAGATCCTGCTCGGACGGTGGGTCAACGACGCCGCCCGCACGCGGGTGATCCTGCTCGACGATCCGACGCAGGGCGTCGACGTGGGCGCCCGCAAAGACATCTACGACGCGATCAAGGTCCTCGCCGCCGAGAAGGGGATGGGCGTGATCGTCGCGACCAACGAACCCGAAGAGGTCGTCGACCTCGCCCACCGCTGCCTCATCTTCGCGCAGGGTGCCGTGCTCGACGAGGTCGACGTCGCTCAGACCACGGCCGACGGTCTTCTCTCGGCCGTGCACGCCGCCCCCGCCGAACTCACCGCCCCCATCGAAGGAACCCGACCGTGACCGACAACCGCTTCCTCCGCGCCGCCGTCGAGGGCGTCGTGCGCACCCCGCTCCTCGTCGTGCTGATCGTCCTGGTGGTCGGCGTGCAGCTGGCCACCGACTCCTTCTTCGGCTGGCAGAACATCCGCGGCATCCTCCAGGACAGCGCAGTGATCGCGATCGTCGCGATCCCCGTCGCGATGCTGCTCATCGCGGGGTACATCGACCTCTCGGTGGGCTCGAGTCTCGCGCTCGGCGGGGTCGTGGCATCTCTCGTCATGGACAAGGGTGCGGGGCAGCCCGCGGTCGCCATCGTGCTGGCGATCGTCGCCGGGGCGGTGGTCGGCCTCGTGAACGCCGTCATCATCACGGTGCTGGGTCTGAACTCCTTCATCACGACCCTCGGCACCCTCACTGCGGTGCGCGGCGTCGCGCAGCTGATCAGCCCCACGCCGCGCAACAACTTCGGCGACCAGTTCGGCATGCTCGGCGTCGGCACCGTCGCGGGGATCCCCCTCTCGGTGTGGATCGCCGCGCTGCTGCTCATCGCGGCCGGGATCTTCCTCGCGTTGACGCCGACGGGCCGTCACGTGTACGCCGTCGGCGTGAACCGGCAGGCCGCGTACCTCTCGGGCGTTCCCGTGCGCCGGCTGCCGTTCGCGCTGTTCGTGCTCTCGGGCGCGATGTCGGGCTTCGCCGGCACGATCGTCGCGGCTCGCCTGAACAGCGCTCCGGCCGGACAGCTGGGCGCCGGATTCGAACTCGTCGTGCTGACCGCGGTGCTCCTCGGCGGGGTCGCGCTGACCGGCGGCGAGGGCACGATCTTCGGCGTCGTGGTCGGGGTGCTCTTCTACGGCGCGCTGAACAACTCGCTCGTGCTCCTGGGCGTCACGACATTCTGGCAGGCCGTGGCCAGCGGACTCGCCCTGGTCGCGGCGATCGGTCTCAGCGCTCTCACGCACGTTGTCCGCGTGCGCCTGGCGACGGCCCGCGCGCGGAAGCTGGTGGCGCTTGCCGCCTGACCCGTGCCGCGGAATCGGAGGAATGCCGCCGGCAGCATCCGATGTCCCGCTCGTCCGATTCCGGTGAGCGCCCTCACACGGCGCGGGGTCGTGGCGGGCGAGTCGCGGTTGCCGCCCCCGTACGCGAAAGAGCCGCGCCCCCGAGGGACGCGGCTCTCGCGCGGACGCGCCTCAGCGCTCCAGCGGACGCGCCGGGTCGTACTCGACCGGGTGCACGGTGTTCGACAGCAGGCGGCCGTGTGCGCCGAAGGTGAAGTGCGTCGCGCCCGAGCCCGACTCGTCGGTGCCGAACAGCACCCCATGGGCGCGCAGGGCCTTCTGATCGCGGTGGTCCGCGATCGTGACCGAGCCGCACGGGATGACCTTCTCGCGCCACGTGAACACGTAGATGCCGGGGCGCACACGCCAGACCGTGTTCTCGTCGGTGTCGGCGAGGCCCTGCTCGGGGCCGGCGAGGCAGTGCCACGAGTACCAGTGCGGCGAGAGGTACACGTGCTCGTACGCGTGCACGGTCGAGTACACCCACAGCACACGGCGGCCGATCAGCTCCTCGGTGGGTGCCGGGGCCTCCCCGTGCTGGTCGAGCTCCTCGATGCGCGCGGGCGCGAAGCTCATCTGCACCGCGGTGCGCCCGGGTGCGGCGGCGCCGAGGGTGCTGACCACGGTCAGCGCGTACCCGCGGCGCAGGTCGAGGATCAGCGTCACGGCTTCGTCGGGGCGCGCGGAGGGGGTGTACTGGGCGTAGTAGAGATCCTCGTCCACCTCGATGACCTCGACGTCGTCGCGGCCGCTCCGGGCGTCGGCGGCCCACTCCACGGCGTCGGCATCGAAGCGATACGCCGTGCGCGCGCCTTCGTCGTCGACGGTGGTGAAGGTGCGCCCGGCGAGTGCATCGGTCAGGTCGGCTTTGGCGGCGTCGAAGCCGGGCGCGAGCCCGTCGAGCGGAAGCCACGTGCGCGTGTCGGAAAGGTTCAGGGTGTCGGTCGTCATGCGATCTCTTTCTGTGGAGGGAGGGGAGGAGCGAGACGGATGCCACGGCTCCACGCCACGCGGGCGTCGGGCGAGCGCGGAGGGGTCATCCGTGGTCAGAGTCCGGGAACGGGGTCTTTGCCCTTCTCGGCCGAGGCCACGTTGAAGGCCTCGAGGTCATCGGAGAGTCCGGCGTACACGGCGGGCTTGCGGCGACGCAGGTAGGCGGCGTAGCCGAGGCCGCCGATGACCGCGAGGACGAGCAGCAGCGGCATCAGGCGGATCGCGGGTTCGCTCGAGCCCGCGACGATGTCGAAGTTGGCGACGGCCAGGACCACGATCACCGACAGGGCGAGGAAGCCGATGCCCGGCGCGACCAGGGTGCTCCACCAGCGACGGTCGCCGCCGCGGCGGAAGAACACCACGATCGACAGCGCCGCGAGCGCCTGCAGCACGATCACGGCGAGGGTGCCGAAGCCGAGCATCGCGGGCACGAGGTTGAGGATCGGGTCGAGACCGGCCAGGGCGAAGATCCCCGCGACGATCGCGGCGAAACCGGCCTGGACGATGCCCGCGAGCTGCGGGGCGCCCGACGAGCGGGTGCGGGCGAGGGCGAAGGGCAGCACGCGCGCGCGACCGAGGGCGTAGAGGTATCGGGTCGCCGAGTTGTGGAAGGCGAGCATCGCCGCGAACAGGCTCACGAGCAGGAGGACCTCCATCACGACGGTCAGCTGCGGACCCAGGTAGGTCGCCGCGAGGCTGAAGATCAGGTCGCCGGTCGCGAGGTGCTCCTGGGCGGTGCCCTGGGCCTGGGCGACACCGGTCGCGCTGACGACGGCCCAGGTGGTGACCCCGAGGATCACGCCGATGGCGACGATCGCGGTGTAGGTCGCGCGCGGGATGGTCTTGAGCGGGTTGCGCGCCTCCTCGCCGAACAGCGCGGTCGCCTCGAACCCGAGGAAGCCCGTCGCCGCGAGCAGCAGGCCGATCGGGAGCGAGCCCGAGAAGACGGCCTCGGGTGAGAAGGCGCCGAGATCGAAGCCCGTCTGCACGAGCACCGACACGTCGAACACCACGAGCATCAGCACCTCGAGCACGAGGGCGACCCCGAGCACCCTCGACGAGAAGTCGACGCCCGTCCGGGCCATGACGAAGCACACGATGATCGAGAGCAGGCCCCACACGTACCAGTGCAGGTCGAAGCCCGTGAGCCCCGCGATGATCGACTGCATGAAGAAGCCGCTCGTCCCGATCGTGCCGACGACGAAGAAGTTGTAGCCGAGCGCGGCGATGAGTCCCGCGATGAGGCCCCCGGTGCGCCCGAGGCCCTTGACGACGAAGGCGTAGAACCCGCCCGCGTTCACCAGCTGCTTCGACATCTGCGCGTAGCCGACGGCGAACAGCAGCAGGATCAACGCGATGATGAGGAACGACGCGGGTGTGCCCCCGCCGTTGCCGAGCGCGATCGCGAGCGACGCGACGACGACGATGCCGGTCAGCGGCGCGACCGCGGCGAGAACGAGGAAGACGATGCCGGCGACGCCCAGCGCGCCGCGCCGCAACGCGGTGGAGGAGCCGGCGGGTGTCGGGTCGGTCATGGCGAGTCCTTCGGTTCGGGTTCCAGGCGGGCCTCGTCGCCCGCTGCAGCGATCTTGCTCCGCTCGGGACCCGGGGACTTGACCGCGGGTGAGGGGGCCTGTTGCGTCCGTGCAGGGACGGATGCCGAGCCCCGGGCAGGCACAGAGGATGGGCGGCATGGACCTTCAGCTGACCTCCCGCCGTGCCCTCGTCACCGGTGCCGCCGGGGGAATCGGGCGCGCCGCCGTCGAGGCGCTCGCCGCCGTCGGCGCGCGCGTGGGCGCGATCGACGTCGATCCGCGGGTGCGTGAGCTGATCCCGCCGACGGCCGTCGCCGACCTCACGGATGCCGAGGCGGCGGCCGCCGCGGTCGAGGCGTGCGCGCGCGATCTCGGCGGGATCGATGTGGTGGTCCTGGCCGCCGGCGTCTCCGGCCCCGTCGGCACCCCGCTCGATCGCACAGCGCTCACGGACTGGGAGCGCGTCTTCGCGGTCAACGTCACCGGAGCGTTCCTCACCCTCCGCTCGGCGATCCCGTGGCTGCGACGATCGGACGCGCCCGCGGTCGTCGTCGTCGCGAGCGATTCGGCCCTCGTCGCGACCGCCGGGATGGCGCCCTACGCCGCGTCGAAGGCCGCGCTGCTGCAGCTGGCCCGCGCCGCCGCGGTTGAGCTCGCGCCCGAGGGGATCCGCGTCAACGCGGTGTGTCCCTCGATCGTCGACACCCCGATGAGTCGCCGAGATCTCGGGATGCCGAACGGCTTCACCGCCGCGGCGTACCCGGTGCAGACGCCGGCGGAGGTGGCGGATCAGATCGTGCTCCTGGCATCGCCCCGTCTCCGACCGGTGTCGGCGGCGACCTGGGTGTCGGATTTCGGTGTGAGCGCGCGATCGGGATTCCCGGCGTGAGCGGAGAAGCATGAACGGAGAAGGAGGAACGATGAATGACGAGCTTCACGGCCAGGTGGCTCTGATCACGGGCGGTGGGACGGGGATCGGCGAGGCGGTCGCCCGCCGGCTCGCCCGCGCGGGGGTGCACGTCGTCGTGACGGGCCGACGCCTCCCACCGCTCGCGCGCGTGGCGGACGAGATCGGGGGGACCGCGATCGCTGCGGACGCTGCGCGCTCCGCCGACGCCGCGGCGCTGATCGCCCGCATCCTCAAGGAGCGCGGGCGGCTCGACATCGTCGTCGCCAACGCCGGCGGGCATGGCTTCGCCACCGTCGCCGACACCGACGACGAGGCGTGGGAGGCGGCCCTGCGCGCCAACGTCACGACGGCGTTCGTGATAGTCCGCGCGGCTCTGCCCGCCCTGGTCGCGGCGCGCGGCCGGGTGGTCGTGATGTCGTCGATCGCGGGCCTCGCGGCCGGTCCCTCGGTCGCGGGCTACACCGTCGGGAAGCACGCTCTGATCGGGCTGACCCGCTCGCTCGCCCGTGATTACGGCCGGGACGGCGTGCGGGTCAACACCGTCTGCCCGGGCTGGGTGGCGACGCCCATGGCCGACGAGGAGATGGACGCCTTCGCCGCGGCGGCGGGGCTGACCGACCGCGAGGAGGCCTACGCGACCGTGACGCGTGACGTGCCCCTCTCCCGCCCCGCCGAGCCGGACGAGATCGCCGCGGTCGTGCGCTTCCTCGTGTCGGGTGAGTCGTCCTACATCACCGGCGCGACGATCGTCGCGGACGGCGGCGCGCACATCGTCGACGTCCCCACGATCGCGTTCGATCACGCGGGAATGTGAGAGCGGGTTGCGCCCGCTCGAGCGGGACCCCCTGACCTATGTCCCACTCCTGGTCGGCGACCTCCCCGCCGACCATTCGAGGGACACGATCCGTCCGAAGGGGGACAGGGGAGAGGGGAGGGCCCGCGTCACCGCCCCGTGCGGCACTCGCTCGGCGAGAAGCCGAACGCCGACTTGAACGTGCGGCTGAAGTGCGCCGCATCCGGGAATCCCCATCGCGCGCCGATCGCCGACACCGACTGATCGGCGAGCAGCGGATCCGTCAGATCGCGGCGGCAGCGCTCGAGGCGACGTGAGCGGATCAGCGCGGCGACCGTGGTGCCCTGCCCCTGGAAGAGCGTGTGCAGGTGCCGCGTCGAGATGTAGTGCGCGGCGGCGATGGTTCCCGGCCCCAGGTCGGGGGAGGCGAGGTGCGTGTCGATGTGCTCCTCGACGCGCCGACGCAGGGCGGCGTGCGGATCGTTCGCGGCGACGTCGCTGCCGAGCTCGTGCGCGTAGACCGTCGTGAGCAGGTCGAGCGCGGTGTGCACCAGCCGCGACCCGGACGGACTCGCCACCTGATCGAGGTGGGTCCCGAGCTGCGCGAGGAAGGGGGCGGCGACGGCGCCGAGTCCGCCGTCGCCGGGGACGCGCACGGCCGTGAGCTGCGCAAGGGCCGACGACGGCAGGGGGAGGGCGCTCGGGGCGAACATCGTGACGATCGTGCGGAATTCGCCGCTGAAGCACAGCGTGTAGGGGCGCGAGGTGTCGTACACCGCGAAATCTCCGGGTCGCAGGAGCGCTTCGCGCCCGTCCTGGATCAGCAGCCCCGTACCGGCGAGCATGAGGCTCATCTTCACGGCGGGACCGTCGGCGCGGGCGATGAGGTCGGGAGTGCGCTCCACCACGTGCGGCGAGGCGGCGACGGTACTGACATGGATGCCATCGGCACAGGCCGCGCGAATGGAGCCGCGGAACCGGTCGGGGTCGGCCGCCGTGACATGCAGCGGCACGAAGCTGTCGTCGACCGCCGCGCGGAACGCGGTCAGGTCGGCGGCGTGGATGGCGGTGACACCCGATCCAGGTCGGGTCATGACGATCGGCATGGGAGACCTCCTCGTTTCCCTCGGCACTCGGCTCCCGCGTCAGTTTTATCCGACGCTTGTAGAGCCAAAGTTTCCCGAATATTACCTCTCTGTATCGGCGGCCGCGAGTGCTTCTCAGCGCAACATATCGACGAGCGCGTCGACGGTGGCGCGCATCCGCTGCTCGCGCGCGGTCTCGGGCAGCAGGATGCCGTTCGCCTGCATCCCGTTGACCGCGTGCAGGATCGCGTCGCTCACCGCCTGCACGTCGAGGCCGTCACGCACCTCGCCCTGAGCCTGCGCCTCGGCAACCATCTCGCCGAACGCCTGCTGCCATTCGCGCATGAGATCGCGGAACATCTGGGCAAGAGCGGGGTCGGCCGCCGCGTACTCGAGGAACGCGATCACGATGCGCGCCTCCAGAGCGCGTTCCTCGTCGATCGGCGCGGCCTCGAGCAGGAAGGCCCGGAGCGCGGCGAGCCCCGTCGCGCCCGACGTGGCTCGGTGCGCGGCGACGCGCGCATTCGTCGCGGCGAAGACGTGCGCGAAGGCGGCCGTGAGGATCGCGCTCTTGTCCGGGAAGTAGTGCGTGACGCTGCCGTTGGCCAGCCCCAGTTCGCGCGCGAGCTCCCGCATCGTCGTCGCCTCGATGCCGCGCTGGGCGATCAGACGCCAGGTGGCCAGCACGATCTCGTGTCGGCGCGCTTCGTGATCGACCAGTCGGGGCATGTGCGTCCTCCTCCTTCGTGTCCGGATGCCGCGGGGGAGCGCCCGGACCGGCTCACCCTATCCGGCGGGTCGAGATCGGTCGGTCAGCGCCATCGCGCATCCTTCGCGGCATCCGTCATCGTCGAGCCGGCGGAGGCGCCGCGACGCCCGGGCGCCGCTCAGTGCGCGCAGCTGCAGGTCGCCCCGCCGCCGCAGCATCCTTCGCCGCGCCGCGCGTGCGCCGGGGACCACTCGGGCAGGTCGAGCGCGGGATTGCGGTCGAGGAAGCCGTAGGGCTTGAGCCAGAACCCGGCGTAATCGACCGGCATGATCGGCCAGTCCTCGGGGCGCGGCACGTGCGTCAGGCCGAAGGTGTGCCACAGCACGAGGTCGGCGCCGTCGATCGAGCGGTCGTCAGCTGTGTAGGCCGGCAGGCCCGCCCCGCCCGCGTGGGCGTTGGGGTAGCGGCCGGCGGGCCACCGCTCTTCGGGGTCGTACGCCGTGCCCCACAGGTGCTTGGTCGCGAAGGCGGCGCGCGCGGCGACGGTGGACGCGGGGTCGGCCATCAGCAGCGCCGTCGGCTCGGGGATGAGGTGGTACGCCGTGGGCGTGCCGACGTAGTTGGTGCGGGACGTCGATTGCACCTCCCACACGCGCGCGACTGAGGTGTCGGCCTCGCGCTGAGCCTCCTGCTCGGTGCGCAGCGGCGTGTGCGACCACGTGAACGCGTTGCCGAAGGGGTTGTCGTCGCCCAACGGGATGCGCACGGCGTCCACCTCGAACAGGCGGTTCTCGTCGCCGTCGATCGCCATGTCGAGCCGCGCCGAGAAGAGGTGCTGATGCACCGGGGCGAAGACGCCGGGGGCGATCTCGGGGGCGTGGCGGTTCGTCGAGCCCGGAACGCCGCCGCCGACGAACACGATGCCGGTGGCCTTGGCCTCGACCTGGATCGAGCCGTCGAGGTAGAAGTACCAGAAGAAGCCGTAGTCGTAGTTGCCGATCGTGGCGAAGTACGACACCACGAGGCGCCGCGAGCGCCGCACGTGCGAACCGACCGGACCGGGTTCGGTGTGCTTCCACAGCACGCCGTAGTCCTCCTCGTGCATGCACACGGCGTTCGGGATCCTCATGGCGTGCCCGTGATCGTCGGCGACGTGCCCGTCGAAGTAGTGGATGACGCCGAGGCAGTCGCATCCGAGTTCGAGGTGGTTGGCGTTCTTGCCGAGCAGGTACTCCCCGGCGTCGAAGTAGCTGATCCAGAAGCGCGTGTTGCTCGTGTCGCCGTAGGGCACGACCATCTCGGGCACGCTCGCGCGCGACAGCACCGGGCGATCGTCGAAGCGCACGTCGTGCAGCACGAGCCCTTCGCGGGCATTGAAATCGACGCGCAGGGTCCAGTTCTCCCACTGCACGTGGGAGCCCGAGACGCGGAAGCTGGGACCCTCGGGCTGCGTGATCTCGATCGGCTTCAGCGTGGCGCGCGCGGGGCCGGTGGTCGCGGGGTCGTATCGTCCGCTGCCCGCGGGCACGGGGACGTCGCCCTTGTCCTCGATGCCGATCACCCGGTTCGCGGTGAGGTCGATGTGCACGATGAGTCCCTCGACGGGGTGCGCCCAGGCGATGTCATCCTCGCTCTCGCGCAGGAACGTCAGCGAGCGGATGACGCGGCGCCCGACCTCGTTCTCGCGCCCGACGAACCCGGGGGCCAGGGGCGTGCAGAACGCGAGGTCGATGCTGTCCTCGAGGCCCCGGCGGCGCATGGCGGCGCGCCACTCGGGGCACGCCTTCACCAACTCGGCGGCGCGCTCGTACTCCTCGAACAGATACTGCGGCTGGCCGTACGGCGAGACATCGGCGGGGTGCCGGCGGGAGTCGCGCACCTCGCCCGAGGTGATCGAGACGATCACCTCGGTGACCTCGCCGGTCGCCGTGTCGAGCAGGGTGACGTCGGCGCGCCGGTCGACGGGATCTCCCGGGTGCCACGACGCCACGGCCCTCTTGTCGGGCTCGGCGGGCAGCAGCATGGGCACGCGGACTGTCTCGCCCAGCAGTCCGGCCGCGACGAGGACGTCGCGGGTGCGCTCGATCTCCTCGGCGGTGAGCGGGTCGAGCGGGTGCGCGGTCGGCAGGGTGCCGGCCGCCCGTTCGAGGTCGGGGTTGACCATGGCCTGGTCGGGGACGGGATGCGCGTGATCGTGCATGGGGGAGCCTCCGGCATCTACTCTCACCCGGTGTCCGGACGCCGCGTTTGTCTGCCCGTGCACAGCGGATGCCTGCGCGCGCCGCCCTGACCTCGCGCGCGGGAGCCGACCTGCGTGCTCAGAGCGCCTGGCGGATAGCCGCGGCAGCGGCCGTCAGCCGGGCGGCGATTGCAGCGTCGTCAAGCTGCGTGGCGACGTGCACCGCCGCGACCGAGGCCGGCTCGCGGCCCTGCACGGCCAGTGGTACGGCCACGGCCCGCAGCGACGGGACGACCTCGTCGTGGCTCGTCGCCCAGCCGCGCTCGGCGACCTCGGCCACCTCGGCGGCGAGGCGGGCGTCGACGTCGTCGGGCCAGCGGCGCGGCGGCAGTTGCGCGAGGACCGCGCGTCCGGGAGCGCCTCGCGTGACGGCGTGCCGGGCGCCGGGGCGCTGCGCGACGGTGGTCACGGCATGCCGCGGCTCGATGCTCGTGAGCGTCACGCACTCGTCGTGGTCGAGCACCACTAGGAAGCAGGTCATGCCGAGGTCGTTCGCCGCGGAGGTGAGCTCGGGCAGGGCCTCGGCCTGCAGGTCGGCGGCGACGCCCGCGGCGAGTGCGGCGAGACCCGTTCCCAGGCGCACCGCGCCCGCGGCATCACGCGACACGAGTCCGTGGTCTTCAAGCGTGCGGAGGAGCCGGTAGGCGACCGAACGGTGCAGATCGACGCGGGCGGCGAGGTCGTCGATCGAGAGCGGCGTGCGCGCGTCGGCGAGCTCTTCGAGCAGGCGGATGCCGCGGCTCAGCGTCTGTGAAGCGGGCGGCGCATCTTGCCGAGGGGGCATGGGTCCACTAGCCTCTCGTTCGATAGCGGAACGATGCGTTCGAATATAGAACATGCCCCGCGAAGAGGCAAACCTCGACATCGACGTCAGGAGAAACGATGCAGTTCCACCACCACGGATACGTCTCGGCCGACCCGCGCGTGCAGCCCGCCGCCGGCACCGGCATCGACCGGCCCGCGGAGCTGCCGGACGAGGTCGACGTCCTCATCGTCGGCTCGGGGCCGGCCGGCATGCTGCTCGCGGCGCAGATGGCGCAGTTCCCCGGCGTCACGACGCGGCTCATCGAGAAGCGCGACGGGCGGCTGCCGCTCGGCCAGGCCGACGGCATCCAGCCCCGCAGCGTCGAGACCTTTCAGGCCTTCGGCTTCGCCGAACGCATCGTCGCCGAGGCGTACAACATCGCCTGGATGAACTTCTGGGGCCCCGACCCCGCCGACCCGAGCCGCATCGTGCGCACCGCCCGCACCGAGGACTACGCGCTGAAGATCAGCGAGTTCCCGCACCTCATCGTCAACCAGGCCCGCGTGCTCGACTACTTCGCGGAGGCCGCCGCCCTCGCCCCCGGGCGCATCGTGCCCGACTACGGAGTGGAGTTCCTCGGGCTCACCGTGGACGGGGCCGGCGACCGCCCGGTCGCGGTGCGCGTGCGCGACGCGTCGGGGGAGCGGACGATCCGCGCCGCCTACGTCGTCGGATGCGACGGGGCGCGCAGCCGCGTACGCGAAGCCATCGGCCGCACCCACGTCGGCGAGAGCGCCGCGCACGCGTGGGGCGTGATGGACGTGCTCGTGGAAACCGACTTCCCCGACTGGCGCACCAAGTGCGCGATCAACGCCGAGGCGGGGAACATCCTGCACATCCCGCGCGAGGGCGGGTACCTCTCGCGCATGTACATCGACCTCGGCGAGGTCGCCGCGGACGACGACCACCGCGTGCGGCAGACGCCGATCGAGGAGATCGTGCGGCGCGCGAACGCGATCCTGCACCCCTACTCGATCGATGTGAAGCAGGTCGCGTGGCACAGCGTGTACGAGGTCGGCCACCGCGTGACCGACCGGTTCGACGACGATCCCGAGCATCCGCACATCTTCCTCGCGGGCGACGCGTGCCACACCCACAGCGCCAAGGCCGGGCAGGGCATGAACGTGTCGATGCAGGACGGCTTCAACCTCGGCTGGAAGCTCGGGCACGTGCTCACGGGGCTCGCGCCGGACAGCCTGCTGACGACCTACTCCGCCGAGCGGCAGCCCGTCGCACAGCAGCTCATCGACTTCGACAAGGAGTGGTCCTCACTCATGGCGCGCAAGCCCGAGGACATCACCGACCCGAACGACCTCGCCACCTACTACCTCGCGACGGCCGAGTTCCCCTCCGGATTCATGACGCAGTATGCGCCCTCGGCGATCGTCGGCGACGCCGCGCACCAGGATCTCGCGGCGGGGTTCCCCGTCGGCAAGCGCTTCCACTCGGTCGAGGTGACGCGCGTGAGCGACGGCAACCCCGTCCACCTCGGTCACCACGCGCGCGCCGACGGGCGCTGGCGCGTCTACGCGTTCGCGGACGCCGCGCCGGGCTCGCCCGCACTGCAGGCGTGGGGGGTGTGGATGGCGTCGCCCGAGTCGCCGGTGCGCCGGCACACCCCGGACGGCGCCGACCTCGACGCGGTGTTCGACGTGAAGGTCGTCTTCCCGCGCCCGTTCGAGGAGGTCGACTTCTTCGCGACCCCCCCGATCTTCCGCCCCCGCAGCGGCGCGCTCGGGCTCACGGATTGGGAGAAGGTGTACGCCGGGCGCCCCTCGGCCTGGGTGTCCGCCGACATCTTCGCCGAGCGGGAGATCTCCGACGCGGGCGCGGTCATCGTCGTCCGCCCCGACCAGTACGTCGCGCACGTGCTGCCGCTGACCGCGACCGACGAGCTCGCCGCGTTCTTCGCGGGCGCCCTTGCGACGCCCGCCGCCGCGTCGGTGTGACCGCCGCGCTGTACGCCACGGTGCCGCATCCGTCCGACATGTACATCGCGTCTATCGGCGGTCGCGTGCCGGCCCCGCAGAATGAGGGCGAGAACCGCTGCGCCCTCGCCGACCCCAGGAGGACCCATGACCGACCCTCGTGAAGCCGAGCTGCTCGCCACCGTTCCCGACGGGCTGTTCGTCGGAGGCCAGTGGCGCCCCGCCGAGGGCGGTAAGACCCTCGACGTGCGCGACCCCTCGACGGGCGAGGTCATCCGCACCATCGCCGATGCGTCGGTGTCCGACGGCGTCGCCGCGATGGATGCGGCGGCCGAGGCGTTCCCGTCCTGGGCGGCGACGCCCGCCCGCGAGCGCGCGGAGATCCTCCGTCGCGCGTTCGACCTGCTGCAGGCGCGCAAGGAGGACGTCGCCCTGCTCATGACGCTCGAGATGGGCAAGCCCCTCGCCGAGGCTCGCGGCGAAGTCGTCTACGGCGGCGAATTCCTGCGCTGGTTCAGCGAGGAGGCCGCGCACGTGCAGGGTCGCTACGGTGCGAACCCGGAGGGCACCGGCCGCATGATCGTGACGCAGCATCCGGTGGGGCCCTGCTACCTCATCACACCGTGGAACTTCCCGCTCGCGATGGCCACGCGCAAGATCGCGCCGGCCCTCGCCGCCGGATGCACCGTGGTGGTCAAGCCCGCATCGCTCACGCCGCTCACGACCCTGTACTTCGCGAAGCTCCTCGAGGAGGCCGGCGTGCCGGCCGGCGTCGTCAACGTCGTCACGACGAACTCGACCGCCGCCGTGTCCGAGCGGATCATCGGCGACCCGCGACTGCGCAAGCTCTCCTTCACGGGTTCGACGCCGGTCGGGCAGAAGCTCCTGCAGCAGGCGGCGCCGGGCGTGCTCCGCACGTCGATGGAGCTCGGCGGCAACGCCCCGTTCGTCGTGTTCGACGACGCCGACCTCGACAAGGTCGTGGAGGGCGCGATGGCGGCGAAGTTCCGCAACATCGGCCAGGCCTGCACCGCCGCGAACCGCTTCATCGTGCAGCGCTCGGTCGTGGGCGAGTTCACGCGCCGTGTCACCGAGCGAGTGAAGACGATGCGCATCGGGCGCGGCACCGACGACGGCGTGCAGATCGGCCCCCTCATCGACGACCGCGCCGTGGCGAAGGCCGAGGCGCTCGTGGCCGATGCCGTGCAGCGCGGCGCGTCGGTCACGACGGGCGGCTCGCCCGTCGACGGCCCTGGCACCTTCTACGAGCCCACGGTGGTCGCCGACGTGCAGGCGGGAAGCGACATCCTGCGCGAGGAGATCTTCGGGCCGGTGCTCGCGATCGTGCCGTTCGACACCGAGGACGACGCGGTGCGCCTCGCGAACGACACCGAGTACGGGCTCGTGTCGTACGTCTACACCGAGAGCCTCGCCCGCGGGCAGCGCATGATCGAGCGGCTCGAGACGGGGATGATGGGCCTGAACGTGGGCGTGGTCTCGAACGCCGCGGCGCCCTTCGGCGGCTGGAAGATGTCGGGCCTGGGCCGTGAAGGTGGCGCGGAGGGCATCCACGAGTACCTGCAGACGAAGTACACGCTGACGCCGAACCCCTTCGCCTGAGCAGCGTCGGACGCGGCGGGCAGGATGGGGGCGTGCACGCAAACGCGATCCTCGAACGCCGGCTCAGGTCGCATCGCCTGACCGCCCCCGCGCCGACGCCGGCGGATGCGGCGGCACACCTGCTCGCGGTGCAGGCGCAGGACTTCGCCGGCGGGCGCTGGGCGCTCGGCGTGCGCACGCGAGGGACGCCGACGCTGGCCGACGTCGATGCCGCGTTCGACCGCGGCACGCTCGTGCGGTCGTGGACGATGCGCGGGACGCTGCACATCGTGCCCGCGCGCGACCTTCCGTGGCTCCTCGCGGTCACGCGCGAGCGGCAGCTCCGCGGCGCGGCCGGCGTCCACCGCCGCGAGGGCGTCGACGCCGCGGAGCTCGCCCGGGCCGAGCGGCTCGGGCTCGCCGCGCTCGCCGGCGGGGAGCGCCTCACCCGCGCCGAGCTGTTCGCGGCGCTCGACCGCGGCGGCGTGACGACGTCCGGCCAGCGCGGCTACCACGTGCTCGTCGCCCTCGCGCTCCGCGGCGCGGTGTGCCTCGGACCGGTCGTCCCGCGCCCCGGTGCGATCACGCGCGAGCAGTACATCGTGCGCTCCGACGAGTGGCTGCCCTCCCCGCACGAGCCGGCCGACGTCTCGGCCGACATGTTCGTCCGCTACCTCGACGGGCATGCGCCGGCGAGCGTGCGGGACTTCGCGTGGTGGTCGGGCCTGCCGGTGACGCTCGCGCGCGAGGCGGCGGATGCGGCGGGCGAGCGCGTGCGGGTCGTGGCGGAGCATCCGGAGCCGCAGTACGCCCCTGCCGCGTCGGGTCCGCGACGCTCGCCGGCTGCCGCGGACGTCGTCGTGCTGCCGCCCTTCGACGAGTATTACCTCTCCTATGCCGACCGCACCCTCGCGTGCGCGCCCGACGATGCCGCGCGCGTAGGACCGGGCGCGAACGGCATGGTGCGCGCGACCGTGCTCGATCGGGGACGCGTCGCGGGCGCCTGGACGCCGGGCAGGGCGACGTCCGGACCATCCGCCGTCGAGCTCTTCTCGCCGGTGGACGAGGAGGCGCTCGCGCGTGCCCTCGCGCGGTACGCGTCGTTCGTGTCGGCTGAGCGTCAGCCCTCGGCGTGGCGGTCGAGGAACTCGAAGACCTCGGTGTCGTCGACCCCGGGGAAGTCGCCGCGGGGCAGCGGCGAGAACATGTGCCGATGCACGCGCGCGCTCGGCCACGCCTTGCCCGCCCAGCGCTGGGCGGCGTCGGCCGGCGGGCGCCGACAGCACGACTCGTCGGGGCAGCGCGACTCGGCGCGCTCGGCGGTCTCGCGACCGCGGAACCACTTCGCGTCGTCGAAGGGCACGCCGACGGTGATGGAGAAGTCGCCCTCCGACGTCGTGCCGGTCTGGGTGGAGCACCAGAACGTCCCGGCGGGCGTGTCGGTGTACTGGTAGTGCTCGGTGGTGCGGTTGTGCTCGGAGAACGCCCGCCGTGCGGAGAACCGGCGGCACGCCACCTGGCCCTCGACCGATCCGGTCACATCCACCGGCAGGGGCAGGTCGTCGTTCTCGTACACGCGCGAGATCGCCCCCGAGCCGTCGACGCGGAGGAAGTGCAGGCGGATGCCGAGGTGCTGCGTCAGCAGGTTCGTCATGCGCATGCCCGCGGCCTCGTGCGTCACTCCGAACGCGTCGCGGAAGTCCTCCACCGCGAGGTTGCGGTCCTTCTTGGCCTGCTGGAGGAACGCGACCGAGCTCGTCTCGGGCATGAGGCAGCACGCCGCGTAGTAGTTGATCTCGAGGCGCTGCTGCAGGAAGTCGGCGTAGTCGTGAGGTCGCTCGTGCCCGAGCAGGCGGTGCGCCATCGCCTGCAGGGCCATCGACCGCAGGCCGTGTCCGCCGGGGATCGACGCCGGCGGAAGGTAGATGCGCCCGTTCTCGAGATCGGTGACCGAGCGCGCGGAGTGGGGCAGGTCGTTGACGTAGATGAGCTCGAAGCCGAGCTGCTCGGCCATGATGCTCACCGTGCGGTGCGTGAGCGCGCCGGTGACGTGGCCGGCCGCCTTCAGCTGCTTCTCCGCGAGCCGCTCGATCTCGGGGAGGTAGTTGTTCTGCGCCCGCATCTGCAGTCGCTGCTCGGTGTTGGCCCGGCGCGCCTCCTCGGGGGTCGCGATGGCCTCCCGCTCGCGTCGCTGCAGCTCGCGGTGCAGCCCGAGGATCGACTCGATGGTGTCGTCGGCCATGCCCTTGGTGACCTTGACCGGCGGGATGCCGAGCTGGCGGAACACCGGGCTCGCCTGCGCGCGCTCGAGCTCGATCTCGAGCGCGGCGCGGCGGTTGGGAGGCTCCGCGGAAAGCAGGTCGGACAGCTCGGTGCCGGTGGCGCGGGCGATCTCCTGCAGGAGGGAGAGCTTCGGCTCCCGCTTGCCGTTCTCGATGAGGCTCAGCTGGCTCCCGGCCACGCCGACCTCCGCGCCCAGCTCGTCGAGCGTGAGGCCCGCCGCCACCCGGTGGTGCCGGATGCGGTGGCCGAGGGTTGCGAGTTCGAGGGCGGGCGAGGTCATTCCTTGATGCTAGCGAAAGAATCGCGATTCTTGAACGCGGATTCGTCGGCAAACTGCGCGCGATGTCGCGGAAAGTGGAGGAAGACCGAGCTTCTGACGCCGACCGAGGAGTGCTCATGGCCATCGCCGACATCCCCACCACCCCGCGTGCGACCGTTCGCGTCGCTCGCCAGCCCGCCCCGCGCTTCGGCGCGCGTCCCCAGGTCTCCGGCCCCGGGATGGCGGCGCTGACCGCGTGGGTCGACGAGATCGCGGCGCTCACGCGGCCCGACCGGGTCCACTGGGTCGATGGGTCGCGCGCCGAGAACGACGCGCTGCTGCGGGAGCAGGTCGCGGAGGGGAAGCTGCTCAAGCTCAACCCCGAGTGGCGTCCGGGTTCGTACCTGGCGCGCAGCCACCCCGGTGACGTCGCCCGCCTCGAATCGCGCACCTACATCGCCAGCGAGCGCGAGGATGACGCCGGCCCGACGAACAACTGGATCGCGCCCGACGAGATCCGCGCGACGCTGACGCCGCTGTTCGAGGGCTCGATGCGCGGGCGCACGATGTACGTCGTGCCGTTCTCGATGGGAGCCGTCGGCGGCCCCCTGTCGCACATCGGCGTGCAGGTCACCGACAGCGCCTACGCCGTCACCTCGATCGGCGTCATGACGCGCGTGGGCACCGAGGTGCTGCAGCGCATCGCCGACGGCGACGACTGGGTCAAGACGGTGCACTCGGTGGGCGCGCCGCTCGCCCCCGGCCAGGCCGACACCGCGTGGCCGTGCAACGACGAGAAGTACATCGTCCACTTCCCCGACACGCTCGAGGTGTGGTCGTTCGGCTCGGGCTACGGCGGCAACGCGATCCTCGCGAAGAAGTGCTTCGCGCTGCGCATCGCCTCGGTCATCGGCCGCAACGAGGGCTGGCTCGCCGAGCACATGCTCCTCATCCGCGTCATCGACCCAGCCGGTCGCGCCTACCACGTCGCCGCGGCGTTCCCGTCGGCGTGCGGCAAGACGAACCTCGCGATGCTGCGTCCGACGATCCCCGGATGGCGCGTCGAGACGCTCGGCGACGACATCGCATGGCTGCGCCCGGGCGAGGACGGGCGCCTGTGGGCGATCAACCCCGAGGCCGGCTTCTTCGGCGTCGCGCCGGGCACGGGCGAGTCGACGAACGTCACGGCCGTCGAGACCCTGTGGGGCAACACGATCTTCACGAACGTCGCGCTGCGCCCCGACGGCGACGTCTGGTGGGAGGGCCTCACCGACGAGGCCCCGCCGCACCTGACCGACTGGGAGGGCAACCCCTGGACGCCCGACTCCGGCCGTCCCGCCGCTCACCCGAACTCTCGCTTCACGGTGAGCGCCGCGCAGTGCCCGCAGATCGCCGCCGACTGGGATGCCCCCGAGGGGGTGCCGCTGGACGCGATCCTGTTCGGCGGCCGCCGGGCCACGAACGTGCCGCTGGTCGTGGAGGCGACGGACTGGACGCACGGCGTGTTCCTCGGGTCGACGATCTCGTCGGAGAAGACGGCCGCCGCCGAGGGCACCGTGGGGGAGCTGCGCCGCGACCCGTTCGCGATGCTGCCCTTCTGCGGCTACAACATGGCCGACTACTTCGGCCACTGGCTCAAGATCGGTCACGAGCTGCGGTTCGACCGCGCGCCGCGGATCTTCCAGGTCAACTGGTTCCGCAAGGGCGCCGACGGCCGCTTCCTGTGGCCCGGCTTCGGCGAGAACTCGCGGGTGATCGATTGGATCATCCGCCGCATCGACGGCGAGGTGCCGGCGGTGGACACCCCCATCGGGCGCCTGCCGCGCATCGACGACCTCGACCTCGACGGCATCGAGGTGCCGGAGGCCGACCTCGACGAGCTGTTCGCGATCGATCGCGACTCGTGGCTCGCCGAGGCCGACCTCACGGAGGAGTTCTACGCGAGCTTCGGCGCCCGGCTGCCGGCCGCGCTTCACGCGGAGCTCGCGTCGCTGCGCTACCGCCTGAAGACCACGGCCTGAGCCGGGCGCCCGAGGGCGTCACACGAGGAGCTGGTGCTTCGCGAGATCGCGGTACAGCGGCGTCGATGCGACGAGCTCCGAGTGGGTGCCCTGCCCGACGACCCGGCCGTGGTCGAGCACCACGATGAGGTCGCTGTCCACCACCGTGGACAGGCGGTGCGCGATCACAAGCAGCGTCCGACCGGTGGCGACCGCGTCGATCGCCTCGCGCATGCGCTGCTCGTTCACGCCGTCGAGCGACGACGTCGACTCGTCGAGGAGGAGGATCGGCGGCGCGGCGAGGAGGGCACGCGCGATCGCGAGACGCTGACGCTCGCCGCCCGAGAGCATGACGCCGTCCTCGCCGACGGGCGCGTCGATCCCGAGCGGGCTGCGCTCGAGCACCTCGCTGAGGTTGACGGCGCGCAGGACGCGCTCGCATTCGGCGTCGCTCGCGTCGGGGGAGGCGAGGCGCAGGTTGTCGGCGATCGAGCCCGCGAGGGTCGGTGCATCCTGCTCCACATAGCCGAACCGGGCACGCAGCGCCGCGCGGTCCCACGCGCGGACGTCGGCGCCCTCGACGAGGATCCGACCGTCGGTCGGGTCGTAGAAGCGCTCGACGAGCGAGAGGATCGTGCTCTTGCCCGCGCCCGACGGCCCGACGAGCGCGACGCGGGCGCCGTGCGGCACCGTGAACGAGACGCCGCGCAGCACGTCGTGGTCGGTCTCCGCCGCAGCGGTCGTCGCCCGGTCGGCGGCGCGTTCGAGGTGCGCCTGCTCGAGCACCGTGCGCGCCTCCTCGGCGGCCGCCTCGCGCGCCTTCACGACGTGCGCCGGGTAGCGGAACCGCACATCCTCGAACACGATCGCCGGGGCGTCCGCGCGAGGCGGTGCCGCCGCATCCGGGGGGTCGGCGGCCGTTTCCTCGGGGAGCTCGAGGATCTCCTGGATGCGCCCGAGCGCGCCGAGAGCCTGGTTGACCGACGTGATCGCTCCGATCGCGGAGGCGAGGGGCTGGATGAGGAGGAACAGGAAGATCACGAACGTCACGAGGCTCGCGACGTCGATCGCGCCCGCGGCCACGCGCAACCCGCCGACCCCGAGCACGACGAGAAGCGAGACCTGCAGGGCGATGCCTGCGACCGGGACGATGAGGGCCGACACGCGCGCGATGCGCACTCCCGCACGGTAGGCGTCGGTCGCGGTCCCTTCGAGCGCGGCGCCCTCGCGCTCCGTGGCGCCGGCGGCCCGGATCGTGCGGATTGATCCGACCGCGCGCTCGACGCCCGATGCGAGCTCGCCGACCTTCTCCTGCTGCTGCGTCGAGGCCGCGCGGATGCGGGTGCTGAGGACGACGACCGTGGCGATCGAGGCGCCCACGACGAGCACGATGAGCCCGAGCAGCACGGGATCGATGAGCGCCATCGCGACGACCGCGCCCACGAGGATGAGCGCGTTGCCGACCGCGTCGGCGAGGCCCTGCGTGAGCACCGCGTACAGGAGGGTGGTGTCGGTGCCGACGCGGGAGACGAGGTCGCCCGTACGGCGGGCGTCGAACTCGCTGATCGGCAGACGCAGGATGCGGGCGATCAGGCGCCGGCGGCTGGAGAAGACGACCGCGGTGCCGGTGCGCTGGAGGAGGTAGTGCTGGTAGCCGGAGATCACCGACGACACGATGACGAAGGCCACGAGCAGCCACACGAGAATGCCGAGCGGCACGCCCTCCTGCACGCGCGAGATGATCTGCCCGACCAGCGCCGGCTGCACGAGCGTCGCGCCGGCGCCAAGGACGCTGAGGACGGCGACGACGACGAGCACGCCACGGTGCTCGAGGAGGAAGGGCAGCAGCTGCCGGAACGACGCGCGCGGGCCGTCGTCGTTGCTGCGGCGGCCGCGCCGGCCGCGCGGGGGTGGGGGAGTGGACATGCGGATTCCTTGCTCATCACGCTCGGGGTCATCCACGACAGTACGTCGCGCGGCGGGGCACCCGATGCATCCGTCACGCCGTCGAGAAACCAGGCACGGCTCGAGATGGTCCGGGCGGCGGTCAGCGCCGGCCGAACCGCTTGTTCGCGGCCTGCTTGCTCACACCGAGCGCACCGGCGATGGCCTGCCACGAGAAGCCGAGGTTGCGCGCGCGGCGCACCTGCACCTCCTCGGCGCGGGCGATCTCGCGCCGCAGCTCTGCGAGCCGCCGCAGCTCGGGCAGGGGCTCGCCCCCATCAGCGCCGATGATTGTTGCGATGTCGCTCATGCCGCCTCCTGTTCGGCGGCAACGCTAGTTGACGCTGGACGGGTCGTCAACTGCTGTTGACGTCCAGACGAGGCGGAGGCGCGGCCCGCGCCGATTCAGAAGGGTGGGTCGCCGGGTGGGGGGTCGGGTTCGTCGCGGAAGATGACGTATCGCTCGGGTGGGTCGGTGGAGACCCTGCCGAGGGGGCTGGTCCAGCGGATGCTGCCGTCGCGGAGCTGCACCGGTTTCCAGGGTTTCTCGGTCTTGAGGGTGTGGTGCCTCTTGCACAAGCACGCGAGGTTGCACGCTTCGGTGGTGCCGCCGAGCGCCCAGTCGCGGTTGTGGTCGCGGTCGCAGTGTCGGGCGGGGCGTCGGCATCCGGGGAAGCGGCAGTGGATGTCGCGGGCGGCGAGGTAGCGGTCGAGGTTCGCGGGTCGCCGGTAGGTGTCGGTGGCGAGGACGTGTCCGTGGATGGGGTGGGTGCGGATCCGCTCCCACGATGGCGCTTGCGCGAGCAGGCATCGGGCGGTGTCGGCGTCGATCGGGATGGCGCCGTCGGGGGTGGCGCCGCGGTCGGCGAGCCCGGCGGCGGTGAGCGCGGGGATGACGATCGACGCGCGCGCCTGGATGGCGGCGAGCCCGCCGAGTGCGCCGGTGATGGCGCCGGTGGTCGGGTCGACGCTTGGGCCGCCGGTGAGGAGGATGTCGGTGGCGAGATCGGCGCGGATCTGGTCGATGTTGCGCTGGTCGTAGACCGCGTCCGGGTTCTCATCCCCGTGGACCGGTTCCTTCACCGCGACCGCTTTGATGTGATTCGCGCCCTGCGTGAGCCGGTCCATGGTCCCGTGGACGAGGACCGCGGACGCGACGATGCCGAGTTCGGCCATGCCGTCGCCGAGGTCCTGCACCCACACTCTCCGCTTCTGCACCGCCTCGGCATGCCGTTCGGTGATCGAGCGGGGGTGCAGCTCTTGCGCGACCTGCATCGCGAAGGTGCGTGCCGCCGGCGCGGTCACGAGGAACGCCCGCTCGAGCACGGTGCGTTCGTACAGCGCCCGGGTGTCCGGGTCGACGAGGTCGCGACCTTCCTCGACGATGACCATCGCGTGCCGCGCCGAGATCCGGCTCTCGGCCAAAGCGTCGAGGGTGGCGGGGTAGTCCTCGACCAGTTCGAGGGCGGCGTGCATGCGGTTCTGGATCGCCCGGTCATGCACCCGGAGCGCGGCGCCGATCTCCGACGCGATCGAACGCTCTTCGACCTCCCGCATCCGCGTCTCCACCGACTGCGTGGCCGCACGCTTCTTCGCGATGCGCAGCGCCGCGGCCAGCCGGACGATCTTGTCGGCTTCGATCTCCGCGATCGCCTCGTCGTCGGCGATCAGCCCATCGATCAGTTCCGCGAGCGCGACGTCATCCTCGTCGGGATGAACGATGCTCGGGGTCCTGGTTATGTGCTTACTCTCGCATCAACCTCCGACATCGATCCGCGTGCGGGGTGCCCTTCGTCTCGGTCGCTGCGCTCCCGCGCTCCCGGCCCTGCGCCCGCACTCGATCGCTGAGCGCGCGCAGCGAGACGGCGCGCGGCCCCGCACGCAAGCGGCCGCGCGAACTACGCTGGAGGGGTGCCCGAGGCCAACGACACGCAGCTGCCCGACCTGACCGCCTACGACGCCGTGCTGTTCGACCTGGACGGGGTGCTCACGCCCACCGCCGAGGTGCACATGCGCGCGTGGCAGACGATGTTCGACCGCCTGTTCGCCGACTGGCACATCGAGCCGCCGTACTCCGAGCGCGACTACTTCGAGCACCTCGACGGCAAGAAGCGCTACGACGGCGTCGCGAGCCTGCTGCGCAGCCGCGACATCGAGGTGCCGTGGGGCGACCCGTCCGACCCGTCGACGGCCGACACGGTCTGCGGCATCGGCAACCGCAAGAACGACGTCTTCTCGAGCCTGCTGCGCACCGAGGGGATCGCCCCCTACCCGGGCTCCGTGCGCCTGGTCGACCGGCTGCGCGCCGCAGGCGTGCCCATCGCCGTCGTCTCCAGCTCCAAGAACGCCGAAGAGGTGCTGCAGGCCGCGGGCATCCGCGACCGCTTCCCCGTCGTCATGGACGGCGTGATCGCCGAGCGCGACCACCTGCGCTCGAAGCCCGCGCCCGACGTGTTCGTCGAGGCGGCCCGGATGCTGGGCGTCGAGCCGGCGCGCTCGGTCGCCGTCGAAGACGCCATCAGCGGCGTCGAATCCGCCGCCGCGGGCGGCTTCGCGGTCGTCGTGGGCGTCGATCGCGGTGCGGGCGCGGACGCGCTGCGCGAAGCCGGTGCGACGGTCGTCGTGGACGACCTCGCCGCGCTCGTAGACTGACCCCTCGAACCACCCGAACGTTCCCCTCTCAGCAGAAGGCTGTCCATGATCGACCGCGGCCGATTCCCCGTCGACGAGTGGCGTCTCGTCGAGACCGAGGGCTCCCTCGACGACGCCGGCGTGACCGAGACCCTGTTCTCCGTCGGCAACGGCTACCTGGGCCTGCGCGGCAACTATCCCGAGGGCCGCTTCGCGCAGGAGCAGGGCACCTTCATCAACGGGTTCCACGAGATCTTCCCCATCCGCCACGCCGAGCAGGCGTACGGCTTCGCCGAGGTCGGACAGACGATCATCAACGCGCCCGACGCGAAGGTCATGCGCGTCTACGTCGACGACGAGCCGCTGTCGTTCGACGTCGCCGACGTGCGCGAGTACGAGCGCGTCCTCGACATGCAGGAGGGCGTGCTGCGCCGGCGCATCCTGTGGGTCACGCCCTCGGGCAAGCACGTCGAGATCGAAGACGAGCGCATGGTGTCGTTCGAGGAGAAGCACCTCGCGATCATGCGGCTGACCGTCACGGTGCTGAACGCGGATGCACCGGTCACGATCAGCTCGCAGCTGATCAACCGCCAGGATGGCGAGGGCATCTACGGCGGCAAGCCCTACGGTGGCGCGGCGTCGTCGCGCCCGGGCGCGTCCGGCTTCGACCCGCGCAAGACCGACAAGCTCGCCGATCGCGTGCTCGAGCCGCAGGAGTACTGGCAGGACGGCGACCGCTCGACCCTCAGCTACCGCGTGGCGGAGTCGGGGATGACCCTCGCCGTCATCGCCGACCACACCGTCGGCACCGCGAACGAGTACACCGCGCGCCGGCTCATCGAGCCGGACATCGCCAAGAACGTCTTCCGCGTGCAGGCGCGCGCGGGCGTCCCGACCACGCTGACGAAGACCGTCGCGTACCACACGTCGCGCGGCGTCCCCACGAGAGAGCTCATCGACCGCTGCCGCCGCACGCTCGACCGCGCCGAGACGATCGGGATCGACGAGCTGTTCGCGCGGCAGCGCCGGTGGCTCGACGCCTTCTGGGAGCGCTCGGACGTGCGCATCGAGGGCCACCCCGACCTGCAGCAGGCCACGCGCTGGTGCCTGTTTCAGCTCGCGCAGGCGGCGGCCCGGGCCGACGGTCAGGGCGTTCCCGCCAAGGGCGTGACCGGTTCCGGCTACTCCGGCCACTACTTCTGGGACACCGAGATCTACGTGCTGCCGTTCCTGGCGTACACGTCGCCGCTGTGGGCGCGCAACGCGCTGCGGATGCGCTACCTGATGCTGCCGGCGGCCCGCAAGCGCGCGCACCAGCTGAACGAGGCGGGCGCGCTGTTCCCGTGGCGGACGATCAACGGCGAAGAGGCATCCGCCTACTACGCCGCCGGTACCGCGCAGTACCACATCAACGCCGACGTGAGCTTCGCGGTCGCGAAGTACGTCCGCGCGACCGGCGACGTCGACTTCCTCGATTCCGAGGGCGTCGACATCGCCGTCGACACGGCGCGGCTGTGGGCGACGCTGGGCTTCTGGCGCTCGAGCGACAACGTCATCGACGGCGAGGGCGAGTCGTTCCACATCCACGGCGTGACCGGGCCCGACGAGTACACGACCGTCGTCAACGACAACCTGTTCACGAACGTGATGGCACGTTTCAACCTGCGCTTCGCGGCCCGCACGGTGCGCGAGATGGAGGAAGCCGACCACGACGCGTACGAGCGCATGGTCGAGCGGATGAACCTCGACCCGTCGGAGCCGGAGATGTGGGAGCGCGCCGCCGAGGCGATGCACATTCCCTACAGCGAGGCGCTGGGCATCCACCCGCAGGACTCGGTGTTCCTCGAGCGCGAGATCTGGGACCTCGAGCACACGCCGGCCGACCAGCGCCCCCTGCTGCTGCACTTCCACCCGCTCGTCATCTACCGCTACCAGGTGCTCAAGCAGGCCGACGTCGTGCTCGCGCTGTTCCTGCAGGGCAACCACTTCACGGCCGAGGAGAAGCTCGCCGACTTCGAGTACTACGACCCGCTGACCACGGGAGACTCGACGCTGTCGGCGGTGGTGCAGGCGATCCTCGCCGCCGAGGTGGGCTATCAGGACCTTGCGCTGGAGTACTTCCGCAACTCGCTCTTCGTCGACCTCGGCGACCTGCACCACAACGCGGCCGACGGCGTGCACGTGGCGTCGGCCGGCGGCGTGTGGACCGCGCTCGTGTGCGGCTTCGGCGGCATGCGCGACCACTTCGGCGAGCTCACGTTCGACCCGCGTCTGCCCGCCGAGTGGCCGTCGATGTCGTTCCCGCTGCAGTGGCACGGCACGCGCCTGGACGTCACCCTGCGCCGCGACCTGCTCACCATCGAGGCGGGGGAGGGCGACCCGGTGTCGTTCTCGGTGCGCGGCGTCGGCTACACGGTGCACGGCGGCTCTCGCGTCGAGGTGCCGCTCGAGGGTCAGGGGCCCGTCATCCCCGGCAAGCCGTCGCTGCGGCAGTTCGCCGACGCGCGGCGCGAGGACGGCACGTTCCTGTCCGCTTCCGTGCCGACGGTGACGGCGGCGATCCCGGTCATCACCGACGGCGTGCACGCCGATGAGACGGGCGCCGCGCTGCCGCTGGACACGTGACACGCCGCACGTCGCGGGCGGCGTCGGGCGCACCCGGCGCCGTGTCGGCGGCACGCCGTAGGCTGGTCGGGTGACCACCGCTCTGTACCGCCGCTACCGCCCCGAGGCGTTCGGCGAGATGATTGGGCAGTCGCAGGTCACCGATCCGCTCATGACCGCGCTGCGCAGCGACCGGGTCGGTCACGCCTACCTGTTCTCGGGGCCCCGCGGATGCGGCAAGACGACGTCGGCGCGCATCCTGGCCCGGTGCCTGAACTGCGCGCAGGGGCCGACCGACACGCCGTGCGGCACGTGCGACAGCTGCGTCGAGCTGGGCCGCGGGGGCGGCGGGTCGCTCGACGTCGTCGAGATCGACGCGGCGAGCCACAACGGGGTCGACGACGCGCGCGACCTGCGCGAGCGGGCGATCTTCGCGCCGGCCCGCGACCGCTTCAAAATCTTCATCCTCGACGAGGCGCACATGGTGACGCAGCAGGGCTTCAACGCCCTGCTCAAGCTCGTCGAGGAGCCGCCCGACCACGTGAAGTTCATCTTCGCGACGACCGAGCCCGAGAAGGTGCTCGGCACGATCCGCTCGCGCACCCACCACTACCCGTTCCGCCTCGTGCCGCCCGCCGCGATGCTCGAGTACGTCCAGGGCCTGTGCGACACGGAGGGCGTCGCGGTCGAGCCGGGCGTGCTGCCGCTCGTCGTGCGTGCCGGCGGCGGCTCGCCCCGCGACACCCTGTCGCTGCTCGACCAGCTCATCGCCGGGTCGGAGGCGTCGACGGACGCGGGTACCGAGAACGCAGGGCAGGTCGTCGTGCGCTACGAGCGCGCGGTCGCCCTGCTCGGCTACACGCACGCCGAACTGCTCGACGAGGTCGTCGACGCGTTCGCGGCGTCGGATGCGGCGGCCGCTTTCACGGCGGTCGACCGCGTCGTGCAGACCGGGCAGGACCCGCGGCGCTTCGTCGACGACCTGCTGGAGCGGCTGCGCGACCTCATCGTGATCGCGGCGGCCGGGTCCGCCGCATCCGCCGTCCTGCGCGGCGTGCCCGCCGAGGAGCTCGAGCGCATGTCGCGGCAGGCGTCGCTGTTCGGCGCGACGCGACTGTCGCGCACCGCCGATCTGGTCGTCGCCGCGCTCGACGAGATGACCGGCGCGACCTCGCCGCGGCTGCAGCTCGAGCTGCTCGTCGCTCGCGTGCTCGCGCACACCGGCGGCACGTCGGCCGAGCCCGCTCCGGCCCCTGCCGCTCCCGTGCCCGCGCCCGCCGCGTCCGCCCCCGCGCCCGCACCCGCGCCATCAGCGCCCGCCGCCGCGCCCGCGCCCGCCGCAGAACCCGCGCCCGCCGCATCGGAGCCGGCGAGAGTGCCCGCTCCCGCCGAGAGTGCACCGTCGGAGGAGCAGACTCGCGACGAGGATGCATTCTCGGCGCCCGCGCCCGCGGGCCCGCTCACCACGCAGCGCATGCGCGACGCGTGGCCGGAGGTGCTCGCACGACTCGAGACGCTCAGCCGCACGTCGTGGCTCGTCGCCTCCGGCGCACGGGTGCTCTCGCTCGACGATGACGTGCTCGCGCTCGGCTTCGCCGGCCCGAACGACCTCGCGGCCTTCAAGAAGCGCTCCGCCGGCTCCGGCCCGAGCGAAGACCTGCGTCAGGCGATCATGGGCGTCCTCGGCATCCGCGTGAAGTTCATCGCGCGCCTCGACGGCGACGGTCCCGACGGCCGCGGGCCCGCCGCACCGCCGCCCGCACCGGCGCCCGCGCCCGAGCATCGCCCTGCAGCCGCCGCCGCGGCGCCCGTCACGGAGTGGGCGGTCGCGCCCATCCCGGTCTCCGCGCCGGAGCCCGACGGCGGGGGCGGACTGCCCGGTCCCGCCGCCGCGACGCCGGCGGTCGCGCAGTTCGCGGTCGACGACGAGCCCGAGGATGCGGCGCCCGACGCGGCGCGCGTGGCCACCCTCGCGCCCGCTCGCGAGGGTGACGTGCTCCCCGCCGACGTCGTCGAGCCCTCGGCGGATCCCGATGAGCCTGAGGACGAGCTGCCCCCCGATGAGCCGGTCGACGCGCCGGTCCCGCCCGTCGTCGCGCCGCCCATCGCCCCCGCACGCGGGGGCGTGCAGCGGTACGGCGAGGCCGTCGTACGGCAGGTCCTGGGGGCGCGCTTCGTGCGGGAAGAGCCGCACCAGAGTCCCACGAGGTTCAGCTAGCCCATGTACGACGGCATCGTCCAAGACCTCATCGACGAGTTCGGCCGGCTCCCCGGCATCGGCCCGAAATCGGCGCAGCGCATCGCGTTCCACATCCTGCAGACGCCGTCGTTCGACGTCGCGCGCCTCGCGACGATCCTCGGCGAGATCCGCGAGAAGGTGCGCTTCTGCGAGATCTGCGGGAACGTCTCCGAGCAGGATCGGTGCGCGATCTGCCGCGACCCGCGCCGCGACGAGACCCTCATCTGCGTCGTGGAGGACGCGAAAGACGTCGCCGCGATCGAGCGCACGCGCGAGTTCCGCGGCCGCTATCACGTGCTCGGCGGAGCGATCAGCCCCATCGCGGGCGTCGGCCCCGACGACCTGCGCATCGCGCAGCTCATGCAGCGACTGGCCGACGGCACGGTGCAGGAGGTGATCCTCGCCACAAACCCCAACCTGGAGGGCGAGGCGACCGCGACCTACCTCAGCCGACTCCTCCACACGCTCGAGATCCGGGTGACGCGCCTCGCGTCGGGCCTCCCGGTCGGCGGCGACCTCGAGTACGCCGACGAGGTCACGCTCGGGCGCGCCTTCGAGGGTCGTCGCACGCTGTGAACGCCGCCCTGGGCAGTCGCTTCACTCCGCGGGCGTGGCTGCTGTTCGCCGTCATGGCCCTCGTGTGGGGCATGCCGTACCTCTTCATCAAGGAGGCCGTCGCGTCGCTGTCGCCGCCGGCCGTCGTATGCATCCGCACGCTCGGCGCGGCTCTCCTGCTGCTGCCCTTCGCGTGGCGCTCCGGCGCCCTCCGCCCGGCCCTGCGCGTGTGGCCGTGGGTGCTCGTTTTCGGGCTCATCGAGATGGCGGGACCGTTCCTGCTTCTCGGCCACGCGGAGCAGACGCTGCCGTCGGGCCTCACCGGGCTGCTGGTCGCCACGGTGCCGCTGTTCGCCGCGGTCATCGGCTTCTTCACCGGCGACCGCGGCGCACTCGGGCTCGTCCGTGTCCTCGGACTCGCCGTCGGCTTCGCCGGCGTCGCGGTGGTCGTCACGGGCCCGGGCCTGGCCGCGGGCGACGGACTAGCGGGCCTCGGCGCGATCGGCGAGGTGCTCGCGGTCGCCGTCCTGTACGCGATCGCGCCGTTCGTCGTGGCGACGAAGCTGCGCGGCATCCCCTCTCTCGGCACGATCAGCCTGTCGCTGCTGTTCATCGGCGTCGGCTACCTCCCGTTCGCGATCCTCACGCAGCATTCCCTTCCCACCACCCGCAGCCTGCTCGCGGTCATCGCGCTGACCGTCGTGTGCACGGCCGTGGCGTTCCTGGCGTTCTTCGCGCTGATCGCCGAGGTGGGCCCGGCCCGCGCGCCGCTGTTCACGTACGTCAACCCGATCGTGGCGATCGCCCTCGGGGTGCTCCTGGTCGGCGAGGAGCTGAGCCCCGGCCTGGTCCTGGGCTTCCCCCTCGTGATCGTCGGATGCTGGCTCGCGGCCACCGGCGGCCGACTGCGCGCGCGCCCCCGGCCCGGCGAGCCGCCGGCGGTCGCGGCGGGCTGACGGCCGGCGACCCGACGGGAGACGACCGACGGCCACGCGTCGTATACCGCGCGGACACCTCGCGCTCGTGTGCCGGCCACCCGTCGCCGTCATCTTCATTCCTCGGATGACCGCAAAGTAGCCTCACCGGAAGCTCGCGCGCCCGGTCATCCGATGGGGAACCCGTGAGCGCTCCGCTCCCGGCACGTCCGGCTCACCCGGCCCGGATCGTGCTCGACACCTTCCGCTCGGCCTACGACCCGATGCTGCACTCCTGGCTGCGCTTCCGCGCGCACATCGTGCCCGAGGCGGGCGCCTCGGCGGTCACGGCCGTCGTGCCCGACGACGTGAGCGCGCCGCGCAGCCAGTACGGCGTGTGGCGTCTGCTCGCGACGAACAACCGCGAACTGGCGCGCGGTGTCGCGCTCCACGCGTCGCCGGGGCTGGCGCTCGTCGACGCCGAGGTGCTGCAGCAGGGAAGCGCCGCGCTGACGACGCACATCGTGCGCGGTGCGTCGTCGACGGCGCATGGCTGGCTCCTGCGGCGCGAGGGCGTCGCGGCGGTCATGTGCGCGCGCTGGTACGAATCGGCGGCGGACGCCGCCGCGGCGGCGCGCGGCGTGCGCGCGGTTCTCTCGGACGCGGTCATCGTCCGCAGCGTCAACATCGGCACGCGCTCGGGGCGGCGTCATCGCCACGCCGTGGTGCCGATGGATGCCGTTGGCTGACGCGCCGCCGGGGGGCGAGTCGCCGCTCGTCGGCGGCAGGTTCCGCATCGTCGGGCTGCTCGGCGCCGGCGCGACGGCCTCGGTGTACGAGGTGTGGGACGTCGCCGCCGGTCGCCCCGCGGCGCTGAAGGTGCTGCATCCGCACCTGGCGGGCGATCAGGCCGCCGTCGCGGCGTTCCATCGCGAGGCCCAGGTGATCGCGCGCGTGCGGCACCCGGCGCTGTGCGGCGTGATCGCCTGGGGGCCGCGGTCGGCCGAACCCGTCGCCGAGGCGTGGACGGCGTGGGACCTCGCGCCGGGCCGCACCCTCTCCGAGATCGTCCGGACGGAGGGACCGCTCGACGCGGTGTCCGCGGTCGCCGTCGCCGCGCGCGTGCTCGACGGGCTCGCGGAACTGCACGCGCACGGACTCGTGCACCGCGACGTGTCCCCGGCGAACATCGTCGTCGATCGCGCGCCCGACGGCACGGTGCGCGGCGCCCGGCTCGTGGACTTCGGGCTGACGGATGCCGCGGGCGAGCACACGCGCGGTGCCGACGTGCTGCGCACCGCCGCCGGCGACGGTGTCGTCGGCAACGCGTTCTACGCCGCGCCCGAGCAGCTGCGCGGGCTGCCCGTGGGTGCCGCGGGTGATCTGTACGCCGTCGCGGGCGTCGTGTACTTCGCGCTCGTCGGGGCGGCGCCTTTCGCTCGCGATACGACCGAGGCGACCGTGGCGGCGGCGCTGGACGCGCTGCCGCCGACGGCGTCGGTGCACGCGCCGGGCGTGCCGCCGGCGATCGACCGGGCCCTCGTCCGCGGCCTCCTGAAGGAGCCGCACGCGCGATTCACGGATGCGGCGGAGATGCGTGCGGCGCTGGAAGCCGCCGTCGCCGCCCGCCCGGCGGCCGAGGGCCGCGAGGGGCGCACCCGCGTCCTCGCCCCGACGGCGCCGCTTCGGTCGCACCTCTCCGACACGTCGCCCGCGGCCGAGCCGGCATCCGCGCCCGCACCGCCCGCCACCCGATCGACGTCGCCGTGGCTGTGGGTGCTGGCCGCCGCCGCGGTCGCGGTGGTCGTCGCCGTGGCGGCGTCGACCCTCCGTCCTCCCGCGGTGCCCGCCGACGCCGCCGACGGGCCGGCGCCGCTGGTCTCGGCGCCGACGCCGACGCCGGCCGCTCCGTCGCCCACCGCGGCGCCGACCGTCAGCGCACCGTCCGCGGTTCCCGCCGACACGCCGGTGCCCGAGCTCGCGGGACTCACGCTCGAGGCCGCGTCGGCGGTGCTTCGCGAGGCCGGGCTCGCGCCCGGCGCCGTGGCGTCTGCCGACGGGACCGACCCCGCCGGCACGGTCCTGTCGTCGACGCCCGGTGCCGCGGTCGCCGTGCCGCTCGGCTCGGGCGTCGATCTCGTCGTGGCGACGGGCGCCAACGCCGTTCCCGCCGCCGTCGGGGCGTCCGAGGGCGATGCGGTGGCCGCGATCCGGGATGCCGGGTTCGTTCCGCTCGTCGTGCGTGCGCAGCGGGCGGGGGCACCCGGCGCGGTCGCCGCCGTCCGCCCGGCGGAGGGATCCCGGCTGCCGCTGGGCAGTTCGGTGGAACTCGTCGTCGTCGACGCGGGCCCCTCGCCGTCTTCGACGCCGCGCGCCTCCGCCACGCCGACGCCCGACCCGACCCCGTGACGCCCCTCGCTCAGCCCCGCGCAAGGCGTCCTTCGCACGCTCGTCGCCCGTTGTTCATCTGGCGCCCGGACGATGTGCGGGACCGGATGGAACCCGCCGCCGGTCGCTCTGCTCAGGAAGCCCGATGAGTCGACACCCGCGCGTCGCCGCGCGCCGCACGCCCGGCGCGCCCGCATGACCGGAGCCGGAGCCGGCGCCGACGAGCTCACCGCGCTGCTCGAGCCGCCCGAGCCGCCTCCTGTGACCGCGGGCGCCCGCGCACGGGCGCTCGTGTCACGGCCGTCCGCCGGCGATGCCGTCTTCCGCACGCTTGCGTACTCGGCAGGCGGGATCACCGTGGCCATCATGCTCGCGGTGGGCTTCTTCCTGACGATCCGCGGCGCCGACGCCCTCTCGGTCGCGGGCCTGTCGTTCTTCACGACGCAGGAGTGGTCCCCCGAGACCCGCACGTTCGGCATCGCGGCGGTCCTCGCCGGCACCGTCACGATCGCGCTCGTCGCGATGTGCTTCTCGGTGCCGCTGGCGACCGGCACGGCCCTCCTCATCTCCGAGATCGTGCCGCCGCGCTTCCGCTCGGTGCTGATCTCGCTCGTCGATCTCATGGCCGCGGTGCCGAGCGTCGTCTACGGGCTGTGGGGCCTGTTCTTCCTTCAGGAGAACGTCATCCCGGTCGCCGAGTGGATCTCGTACTACTTCGGCTGGATCCCCGTCTTCGCCGTGACGGGCGCCGACGGCCAGCGGCTGACGGACGCGAGCCAGTTCACATCGTCCGCCTTCATCGCGGGCATCGTCGTCGCACTGATGGTGGCGCCGACGCAGACCTCCGTGATGCGCGAAGCGTTCTCCCAGGCGCCGGTCGGCGAGCGAGAAGGCGCGCTCGCCCTCGGGTCCACGCGCTGGGGGATGATCCGCACGGTGGTCATCCCGTTCGGCCGCGGCGGCATGATCGGCGGCACGATGCTCGGTCTCGGGCGCGCCCTGGGCGAGACGATCGCGGTCTATCTCATCATCTCGCCGATCTTCACGATCAACTGGCAGGTCCTGAAGACGGGCAGCAATTCCGTCTCGGCGCTCATCGCACTGCGCTACGGCGAATCGAGCGATTTCGGCCTGTCCGCGCTCATGGCCGCGGGCCTCGCACTGTTCATCATCACGCTCGTCATCAACTTCACCGCATCCACGATCGTGGCGCGCTCGCGCTCCGGCGCGCAGAGCGAGGGCTGACATGACCCCCGACGAAACGCTCACAACCGTGCTCGCCGCCGACGCGGTCGCCCCGGATGCGCCGACCCGACCGGCGCTCGACGGGTGGAGCCGCCCCGTCGCGCCCCGCACCTTCCGCCCGCAGCCCGGTGACGATCCCATCGGGCCGCCTCGGCGGATCCGCGGTGCCGCGGCCGAGGACGCCTTCAACGTCGTGGGCGCGCTGGGCGCGGCTGCGGCAGTGGCCACGCTGCTGTTCGGTTGGTTCACGCCCATGACGGGCGCGGTCGGGTGGGCCGTGGTCACGTACCTGTCGTTCGTGGTGATCTATGCGCTGCTGGTCGCCCTGCGCGCCGACGCCCAGGAGGTCGCCGACCGGGTCATGACGGCGCTGCTGTACAGCGCGGGCGCGATCCTGATCGCGGCCCTCGTCTTCGTCGTGTGCTTCGCGGTGTTCCGCGGGTTCCCGGCGCTCGTGAACCTCAACTCCTTCGTGCAGACCATGGCCTCGGCCGGCCCGCTCGACCCGCTCAGCGTCGGCGGCATCGCGCACGCGATCGTCGGCACGCTCATCCAGATCTCGATCGCCCTCGCCATCACGGTGCCGCTGGGCATCGCGACCGCCGTGTTCATGAACGAGATCGGCGGCCGTTTCGCCCGTTTCGTGCGCACGATCTCGGACGCGATGACGGCGCTGCCCTCGATCGTCGCGGGACTGTTCGTGTACTCCGCGGTCATCCAGCTGATCACGCACGAGCGCTCGGGGTTCGCCGCGTCGCTCGCGATCACCGTCATGATGCTGCCGATCGTGATCCGCGCGGCGGACGTCGTGCTGCGGCTCGTGCCGGCGAACCTGCGCGAAGCCTCCTATGCGCTCGGCTCTTCGCGCTGGCGCACGGTGTGGCACGTCGTCCTGCCCACGTCCCGCTCGGGCCTGGTGACGGCGGTCATCCTCGGTACCGCGCGCGGCATCGGCGAGACCTCGCCCGTGCTGCTGACTTCCGGCGTCACGGCGTACTTGAACGTCAATCCCTTCTCGGGGCCGATGATCTCGCTGCCGCTGCAGGTCTTCGACTTCGTCAAGTCGCCCGAGCCCACGATGATCGCCCGCGGGTTCGGCGCCGCCGCCACGCTGATCCTCCTCGTCCTGCTGCTGTTCATCGTCGCGCGCATCATCGGCGGCAAGGGGCCGGGGCAGCTGAGCGACCGTCAGCGCCGGGCTCGGGTGGCGCGCTCGCACGACGATCTGCGCCGCATCGAAGCGAGGCACCGCGTGCCCGCCCCCGCCGACGACTCCGCGCCCGCATCCGCCTCCGCCGCCCCCTCCGCACCGAAGGACCCGCAGTGATCCGCCGCATCCGCCCGCTCCTCGCGGCCACCGTCGTCGCCCTCCTCCTCGCGACGGGCCTCACCGCCACCGCTCCGGCACCCGCGCAGGCGGCCGACGGCTGGGCGTCGATCACGGGCACGGGCTCGACGTGGTCGCAGAACGCGCTCGACCAGTGGCGCCGGAACGTCGACACCAACTACGGCATGAAGGTGAACTACACCGGTGTCGGCTCGTCCGCCGGCCGCCGCGACTTCATCAACGGCTCGGTCGACTTCGCGATCAGCGAGATCCCGTTCCAGTCGCGCCCGGAGGACGGCTCGCAGCCCGAGGTGCCGCGGTCGGGGTACGCCTACATGCCCATCGTCGCGGGTGGCACGGCGTTCATGTACAACCTCAAGATCGGCGGCAAGCGCGTGACGAACCTGCGCCTGTCGGGCGCGGTCGTCACGCGGATCTTCACCGGCGGCATCACCACGTGGAACGACCCGGCCATCCAGGCCGACAACCCGGGCCTGGCGATGCCCGACCGGCCCATCACGCCGGTGGTCCGCTCCGACGGCTCCGGCTCGTCCGCGCAGTTCACGCTGTGGATGTCGAAGCAGCACGGCGACATCTGGACGCGGGGGATGACCTCGCAGTTCCCGACCCCGCCCAACGGCAAGGCCCAGAACGGCTCGCTCGGCGTCGCCGGATACGTCAGCCAGGACTACGGCGAGGGCGCGATCACGTACGTGGAGTACTCGTACGCGGTGAAGTCGGGGTTTCCGGTCGCGAAGATCCTCAACTCCGCGGGGTACTACATCGAGCCGACGGCCCCGTCGGTCGCGGTCGCGCTGCTGCGCGCCCAGATCAACACCGACCCGAACTCGCCGGACTACCTCACGCAGATCCTCGACGGCGTATACAACAACGCCGACCCGCGCACGTACCCGCTCTCGAGCTACTCCTACCTGATCGTCCCGACCCAGGTGGCGGGCATCTTCACGCAGGACAAGGGCCGCACCCTCGGCGCGTTCGCCGAGTACGTGCTGTGCGAGGGGCAGCAATCCGCGACCGTGCTGGGGTACTCGCCGCTGCCGATGAACCTCGTGCTGGCCGGCTCCGACCAGATCAAGCGCATCCCCGGCGCCAACACGGGCGGCATCGACATCAACAAGTGCAACAACCCGACGTTCAAGCCCGGCGACTCGCCGTCGAACAATCAGCTCGCCGTCTCCGCACCGCAGCCCGCCGCATGCGACAAGCAGGGGCCGGACCAGTGCACGTCGGGGACGGCCGGCTCGGCGGGCACCGACACGCCCGTGACGGGCTCCGGGTCGGGCGGCTCGTCGGCCGAGGCCGGGGGCGGTGCATCCGGCGCCTCGGGAGGCACGGCCGCGGCGGGCGATCCCGCGGCGGCGCCGGCGGCGGGAGACGCCGTGTACGACGCAGACGGCAACCTCGTCTCGGGTGGCGTCGGCGGCACCGCTGCGGTCGCCGCGTCCGTGCCCTTCACCGTCGCCGACGACGGCTCATGGAAGGCGCCGCAGTACCTCATGCTGGCGGCGGGGCTCCTCCTACTGGGCGCGATCCTCGTTCCTCCGCTGACCTCTCGGCGCTTGCGGAAGGGCTCGACGAGGAGCTGACGACGATTCGGGGAGGCGGCCGTCCGGCCGCTTCCTCGGCATGCAAAAAATACCGGATCAGACTGTCTTTCCTATCACTGCGCCGAAGGCCATGAGCACGCGGTCCGTCGTTGGCGGATCGTTCATCCCGATTTCACGACCCGCCCCTAATTTCATCGCTGGCGGCACGATCTGCCGCCCCAATCTGGAGAATCCCGTGCGTACTGCTCTACCCGAAGGGCGCGCCGCGCGAGGCGTGCTGTCCGGTGTCGCCGGCGCCCTCGTCGGCGGTCTCGTGTTCGCCGCGCTGTCGATCGGCGGCGTCGCCGCGGCAGCCCCCGCGGCCGCCGACGACAGCACGGCCGCGACCGTCACCGCGAAGGGATACGACAGCGACTGGGAGGACTCGCCGTTCCCCGACCTGTCGGTCACGGTGTCGCAGACCAAGGGCCTGGTCGCGCAGGGGGTGGAGATCAGCTGGAGCGGCGGCAAGGAGTCCACGCCGCCGACGCAGCAGGCGGGAGGGCAGAACTTCCTGCAGTTCGCGCAGTGCTGGGGCGACGATCCGCAGCATCCCGGGCAGCCCGATCGCACGACGTGCCAGTACGGCGCGTTTCTCACGCCCGGCGCCACGCGCGACGGCACGCGGTCGGAGGGGAGCGTCGCCGACGAGGACGCCGGCGACACCGTACCGGCCGCCGGCTTCCTCGAGCCCGCCTACACCGCGATCCCGTTCCGCTCGGCGACCGGCGACACCGTCGACGCCGTCGTCGACGGCAGGCGCGTGCCCGGCGTCGACGTGAACACCAACCCGTTCTTCACGCAGTACACCTCGAACGAGATCCCGTGGGCCGGCACCGGCGCCGACGGCACGGGCAGTGCGAAGTTCGAGGTGCAGACGGTCGTGCAGTCCCGAGGTCTCGGATGCGGCGCCCGCACGAGCGACGACCCGAGCGCCACGAGCGGCAAGCCGTGCTGGCTCGTGGTGATCCCGCGCGGTGTCTCGGACGCGGGCGAATCGTCCAATGTCAGCTCGGGCCTGTTCTGGGACAACTGGAAGCACCACCTCGCGATCAAGCTCGACTTCCGCCCGGTCGGCCTGAACTGCGCCATCGGCGCCAGCGAGCGCCAGATCGTCGGCAGCGAGCTCATCGCGGGCGCTGTGGCCTCATGGCAGCCCGTGCTGTGCGGCTCGTCGGGGGGCAGCATCTACACGCTCCTGACGAGCACCGAGAGTGACGCCGTGGCCGCCGCCAACGCCGCCGGCGCCGACACGCCGCTCGCCCTCACGTCGCTGCCGCTGGCGGGGGAGGAGGACGATCGGCTCGTCTACGCACCGATCGGCCTCACCTCCGTCGTGGTCAGCTTCGCGATCGACCGATTCCCGAAACAGGACGGGACGGTGCCCGCCGACGAGCTCGCCCGGGCTGGCCTGCCCCTGACCGACATGAGGCTCACGCCGCGTCTCATCGCGAAGCTGCTGACCTCGTCGTATCTCGACGCGCTGCCCTACGCCGCCGACCGCACGCATCTCGGCAAGAATCCGCGCAACCTGCTGTACGACCCCGACTTCCTGGCCATCAACGACCCGGCGTGGGCGCAGCAGGCGATCGCCGGCGTCGGCGTGTCGGACATGCTGCTGCCCCAGGGGCGGTCGGACGTGGCGCAGCTGCTGTGGCGGTACGTCATGGCCGACGCCGACGCGCGCGCGTTCCTCGCCGGCACGCCCGATCGGTGGGGCATGGTCGTCAACCCCTACGCGAACACGGACGCCGCGAAGAACCCGACGCAGACCGGGTTCACGCTGCCCCGCGACAGCTTCCCCAAGCCCGACCCGGTCGAAGTGCCCGCGGTGCCGGGCGGGCCGGCCGCGATCAACGCGGTGACGTGGCGGCCCTACATGAACGACCTCGACAGTGCGGCCTATGCGACGCTGCGCGGCGACGGCCAGGCGCTCAGCGCGTGGGATCCGTTCGGCAATCCGCCGCGCTACACCCGCAGCCCGCGCAACCTGCCCGGCTCGCAGGCGGTTATCGCGCTGACCGATGGCGCCGCCGCGGAGAAGTACCAGCTCGTGACGGCGGCGCTGCGCAACCCCGCCGGGCAGTTCGTCGCGCCGTCGGACGACGCCCTGGCCGCCGCCGCCGCCGCGATGACCGCGTCGCCGTCGCAGCCGCAGGTGCGCTCGTTCGACGCGACGTCGGCGGAGGCCGCCGGCGCGCGGGACGCCTATCCGCTCGCCGTTCCGGTGTACGCGGCGGCGAGCCCGTACCTCACGGACGCCGCCGCGCGCCGCAGCTATGCCGGCTTCATCCGGTACGCCGCCGGCGACGGCCAGGCGCCCGGCGTGCAGGCGGGCCAGCTGCCCGCCGGCTACGCGCCGCTCCCGGACGGCTGGCGCATCCAGTCCCGCGCGGCGGCTACGGCGCTCGAGAACGGGCTCACCGCGTCGACCGCGAGCCCGAGCCCCGCTCCCGCGGCGGGATCCCTCTCGCCGGCGACCGGTTCGCTCCCCGCGGGCTCGTCCGCCGGGGGCGCTCCGGCCGCCGCGGCGGCTCCATCCTCCGCCGGCGGGAATGCCAACCCGACGGCCGACGGCGCGGTCGCCGGGGCGCTCGCGGGAGCCAAGACCGACTCCGATCCGGATGCCGGCGGCCTGCCGTTCGCTCTGCCCCTCAGCCTCCTCGCCGCCCTGGCCGCGGCGGGCGTGGCCGTGTTCATCCCACGCCTGCCTCGGCGGTCGTAGGGCCTTCCGACTTTCCTTCCCGAATCACCCGCAGTTCCACCCACATCACACAACAGATAGGTCATCAGTGAAGATCAAGAAGATCGCCGCACTCGGTGCGGTCGTCGGCGTCGTCCTCGCGGGCGCCGGCCTGGCATCGTCGGCCTCGGCCGAGCCGGTGTCGAACAGCTACGCGATCGTCGGGTCCGACACGCTCCAGGACTCGATGAACGCGCTGAGCAACGGCACCACGGTGTCGGGCGCGAGCGTGCGCATCCTCGCCGCCGGTCAGACCGTCGGCAACTTCGACGCATTCGGGTCGGCCGCGATCCAGACCAAGCCCGGCGGCGTGTACTTCGCGCGGCCGAACGGCTCGGGCTCGGGCCGCGACGCCCTCCGCGCGTCGGTGAGCGGCGCCAACTGGTCGGTGGCGAACAATGCCACGCCGGCGCGTGTCATCACCAACCAGGTCGACGTCGCGCGCAGCTCGAGCGGCCCGGGCACCAACGCCAACGCCGACGGTCGCCTTCTCTATGTGCCGTACGCGCGCGACGCCGTCGCGTACGCCTACAAGGGCGGCACCGCCGCGTGGGCGAACCTCACCCAGGCTCAGCTCAAGCAGATCTACGACGGCACGATCACCTCGATCGACGGCGTCCCCGTCACGCCGCGACTGCCGCAGGCGGGCTCGGGCACCCGCACGTTCTTCCTGAACGCCCTCGGCTACTCCGGCAGCGCGCCCACGGCGCCGGCCGTCAACGACACCGGCAACACCACGCCGGAGAACGACGCGACCGTGCTCGGAGACAACCAGATCATCCCGTTCTCGGTGGCGAACTGGGTCGCTCAGGCCAACAACGTCTCCGGCGTCAACACGGTCGCCGCGGCTCCCGCGGTGCAGCTCGGCTCGCCCGTCGCGGGCCAGGTGCCCTTCACCGGCACGGCGCCGAACCTCGTGCCGAGCTCTGGCTTCTACTCCAACACGACCTTCGGGCGCGACACCTACCTGATCGTCGAGCGCGCGAAGGTGCAGTCGAGCTTCACCTACACCGGCGCGCCGGCCTTCGACCCGGTGCTCGCGGGTCTCGTCGACTCGTCGAAGACCACCTCGTTCACCAACTTCTCCACCGCTCCCTTCGCCCCGGGCGCCGTCAAGCGCAAGTTCGGCTTCCTGGCGCCCCTGTCCACCGCTCCGATCTCCGCGTACGCCGCGGGCTGATCCACCACCTCGAAGGAACACACTCATGAAGATCTCCCGCAAGGTGAAGGCCGGCCTCGCCGGTGCCCTCGCCGTCGCCATCGTCGCCGGAGGCGCAGTCTCCAGCGCCTCGGCGGCCGACACCTCCGCTCCGCCCTCGCTCGAGGCCATGTACCTGTGGAACAACGACGAGACGTTCCTCACCAACACCTCGGTGATCGGCTGGGGTCAGCAGGTCCTCGGCTACCCGAAGGACACGAACTTCACCGACTACGACGCGTACTTCACGGGAACCCCGAACGCGCAGGCGGTGTACGTCTTCCTGTCGCCGCGCGGTGACGAGCTCGACCCGACGAAGTGGGTGTCGAAGGCCATCAACGGCTTCGCCGACCCGGCCGCCAAGACGGTGCTGACGCCGAACCTGGCGCCGGAGAACACCGCCGGCGTCAACCTCGCCGCGGCGAAGGCGAACGGCGGTCAGTTCTCGCTCGGCCTCGCCTACACCGACGGCAACGCCGCGGCCGTGTACGGCGTGACGTTCGTCCACATCACGGTGCAGCCCGGCGGCAACTACACGTACGAGCCGACCGTCCCCGCCGCGACTCCGCCCGCCGGTGGTCAGTCGAAGGACATCGACATCTCCGCGACCGTGCAGGAAGCACCCGGTTCCCTCACCTTCACCGTGCCGACGACCTCGGTGACCCTCGCCACCGCGATCAACGCGACGACCCAGCTCTCGGAGTCCACCGGCTCGATCTCGGGTATCGAGGTGTCGGACACGCGCCGCACCGCCGACCGCAAGGGCTGGGACCTGACCCAGTCCGTCGCGAACTTCACGTCGGGTGGCAACACCATCGACAAGAAGAACTTCGGTGTCGCGGTCACCAAGACCGGTGGCGCGGCGGCGGCCTCGGCCGCCGCTCCGCAGGTGGCCGGCTCGGCGACCTATCCGTCGCCGTTCGCCTCGTCGACGGCGGGCGTCTCCACGGAGCCCACCACGCAGCTGAAGGCCGACCTGAAGCTCGTCGCCCCCGCCGGCACCCCCGCCGGTACCTACACCTCGAAGCTGACGCTCACGCTCGTCTCGAAGTGACCCCAGGGAGGGGCGGCGCCGACCGGCGCCGCCCCTCTCCTCGTACGACCCTCGTTCACACCTCGTTCAGCACGGCGCAGTCCCGCCGTAAGCCCTTCCTGCGGAGATGTATCGTGCAGTTCTTCCGGACCGCGGCGCGCCCGAACGCCCGCCTCCTCCCCGCCCTGGCCGCGCTCGCCGCAGCCCTCGCCGGCGTGCTCGCCCTCGTGTCTCCGGCGGTCGCCGACGAGCAGGCCCCCACCGATGAGATCGGCATCTCGGCGCAGCCGCAGGCAGGGGACGGCCCGCTCCGCACACGATTCGACTACACGGTCGCGCCGGGCCAGAGCCTCGACGACGCCTACGTCGTGCGCAACGAGGGTTCGGCCGCGCAGACCTTCACGGTGTACGCGACCGACGCCTTCAACACCGACGACGGCGCCTTCGCCCTGCTCGAGGGTGGTGTCGCGCCCTCGGATGCCGGGTCATGGGTGGCGTTCTCGGGCCAGCCGTCGGTGCAGGTCGACCTGCAGCCCGGCGAGACGGCGACGATCCCCTTCACCGTCCGCGCGCCCGACGACGCCTCCCCCGGCGACCACGCCGCGGGCGTCGTCGTCTCGGTGCAGTCGCCCGACGGGCAGGTGCTCGTTGACCGCCGCCTGGGCACGCGGCTGTACGTGCGGGTGCCGGGCGAGCTGCAGCCCAACCTCACGATCGCGGGCCTGTCGTCGTCGTACACCCCGAGCCTGAATCCGTTCGCGGGGGAGACGACCGTCACCTTCACGGTGCGCAACGCCGGGAACGTCGCCCTGTCCGGTCAGCTGAAGACCGACGTGCGGGGCCTGTTCGGCATCGCCCTGGCCGCCCCGGTCGCACAAGAGGTGTCGGAGATGCTGCCCGGCAGCACGCGCACGATCACGACGACCGTGCCGGGCGTCGGCCAGTGGGTGTTCCTCAACCCGGTCGTGACGCTGTATCCGGCGGTCGACGCCACGGCGCAGAACCCCGGCCCGCTCGTGAGCGTCACACGCGACGCCGTGCTGTTCGTCGTGCCGTGGGCGCTCCTGCTCCTCGTGGTGATCGGGCTTGCGGTGTGGGCGCTCGTGTGGGCGAGCCGCCGGCGCAACGACCGTCGCGCGCAGGCGTGGCTCGCCCACACCGAGGCCGAGGCCCGCCGCAAGGCCGAGGCCGAGCGCGAGCCGGTCGGCGCCGAGCCGAAGGCGTGAGCGCACCGTGACCCGTCCCGTGCTCCGGATGCGGCGCCCCATCGCCGCACTGGCCGTCGCGGCCGCGCTCGTGCTCGCCCTCGCCGCACCGGCGACGGCGGCCGGCGGCGTGCAGTGCCCCACTCCGGCGCCGAGCGCGTCGTCCGCGGGGGAGGGCATCGGCCTGTCCGCCGTCGTGTGCGGCCCTGCGGCCTCCGGCTCGACCGGCGGGACGAGTGGCGGCGCCCCTTCCGGAACGGGCTCTTCCGGCACCAGCGGCGGCTCCCGCGGCGCCACCGGATCGACCGGCGGCGCACCCTCGTCCGTGTCGCCTTCGCCGTCGACCCCCGCGGTGTCGCTGGACGACGTCGACCTCGGCGGCATCCTGTCGATCGGCGGTCTGTCGACCGGCAGCTCGCCGTCGGCGAACCCCTTCAGCGGCGAGGTCCAGGTGTGGTTCACGGTGCGGAACATGTCGCATTCGACGATCGACCTGACGGCGGATTTCTGGATGGAGAACGTCTTCGGCGTGCGGATCGCGACCATCGACGGCGTGGACGTGTCGAGCCTCAAGCCCGGTGAGACGCGCACCGTGAGCGCCGACCTGCCCGGTGCGGGACAGTGGACGGTGCTCACGACGCACGCGCGCGTGAACCCGCCGGCCGAGGTCGACGGCACCGAGCTGTCGTCGCTCACGCGTGACGCGACGGTGTTCGTGCTGCCGTGGCTGCTGGTGCTGCTCGCCGCACTCGCCGCGCTCGCCGGGATCTGCGTCCCGCTCGTCCGTCGCGAGCTGATCGCCGCCCGCCCCGTGGCGGCGACGCCGTGACGCTCACGGAGGAGCCGCGCACCGACGCCGGCGACGCGGGCATCCGGCGCTCGCGTCCGCCCCGCGTGCCGCGCCCGCCGCGCGCGCCCAAGCCGCCCAGCCGGCCGCCGCGACCGCCGAAGACGGTCGTGCCGCTCACCGCGACCGAATCCCTCGTCCGCGCGATCGTCGCGATGATCTCCGCGCTCGGGCTCCTGTTCGTGCTCAACGTCGTCGCTTTCAGCCACGTTCAGCACCTCGTGGCCCAGCAGCGGCTGGGGGACGAGTTCCGCGCCCAGCTCGAGGCGGGCACGGCGCCGGTGAGCGAGGGCACCTTCGACGACAAGCTGCTGCGTGACGGCGCACCCGTCGGCATCCTCGAGATCCCGCGTCTCGGTCTGTACGAGATCGTCGTCGAGGGATCCTCATCGGCCGAGACGGCTCAGGGTGTGGGGCACGAGCGCGACAGCGTGCTGCCCGGCCAGAGCGGCGTGAGCAAGCTCCTCGGACGCTCCGCCGCGTTCGGCGGCCCGTTCTCGGGCATCCAGAGCCTCAGCCCCGGCGACGCCATCACGGTGCGCACCGGCCAGGGACTGCAGGAGTTCCAGGTGATGGGCGTGCGCTACGCGGGCGACCCCAAGCCGCCCGACCTGAAGCCGGGCGAGAGCCGGCTCATGCTCATGACCGCGCGCGGCGCGCCGTACATCCCGACGGGCATCGCCTACGTCGACGCGCGGCGCGTCGACCAGGGTGAGCCTCGCGGTCCGAGGCTCACGGTGCCGGCGACGCTGCCCGACGCCGACAAGCCGATGGCGACCGACACCACGACGCTATGGGCGCTCGTCTTCGCGCTGCAGTTCCTCATCGCAATCGAGATCGCCGCGGTGTGGGCGTTCCGCCGCTTCGGCGCCCAGCGCACGTGGATCGTGTTCGTCCCCGTCCTGTTGCTCGCCGGGTTCCTGGTCGCGAACCAGGTCACCCTGCTCCTGCCCAATCTGCTCTGATTCCCGAAGAGGCTCTTCATGTCGGACGACATCACCACCGTCATCGGTTCGACGCCGGCTCCGGCCGGCGATACGACCCAGATCATCCCGCCGGTGTCCGAGAGCAGCGCCCGACGCCGCCGGGACCGGGAGGGGTACGCCGCGGCACCCTCGACGCCGGAGTACCCGGCGGCCCCGCTCCCGACGACCGAGATCTACTCGTCGCCGCATCCGCTGGCCACCCTCGAGGCGCGCAAAATCACCGCGTGGTTCGGCGACCACCAGGTGCTCGATCGCGTGTCGCTCACGATGCCCGCTGGGCAGGTGACCGCCCTCATCGGGCCGTCCGGATGCGGCAAGTCGACGTTCCTGCGCATCCTCAACCGCATGCACGAGCTCGTGCCGTCGGCCTCCCTCGCCGGCGAAGTGCTCCTGGACGGCGACGACATCTACGACGCGAAGCGGCGCCTCACCGACGCGCGCAAGGACATCGGCATGGTGTTCCAGAAGCCCAATCCGTTCCCGGCGATGTCGATCTACGACAACGTCATCGCGGGTCTCAAGCTCACCGGCGTCCGTGCGAGCCGCGACGAGAAGGACCATCTGGTCGAGCGGTCGCTGACCTCGGCCGGCCTGTGGAAGGAGGTCAAAGACCGCCTCCGGGCGCCCGGAGGCGGTCTGTCGGGCGGCCAGCAGCAGCGTCTGTGCATCGCGCGCTCGCTCGCGGTCAAGCCCAAGGTGCTGCTCATGGACGAGCCATGCTCCGCGCTGGATCCGACCTCGACCCGCGTGATCGAGGAGACCATGGGCGAGCTGCAGCACGAGGTGACGATCGTCATCGTCACGCACAACATGCAGCAGGCGCAGCGCGTGTCGCAGCAGTGCGCCTTCTTCCTCGCGTCGCAGGGTCAGCCCGGGCACATCGTCGAGCACGGCGACACCGCCGCGATGTTCGAGTCGCCGAGCGACCCGCGCACGTTCGACTACGTCAACGGCCGGTTCGGATGACCCTCCTCGACACGCGCACCGAGGTGCTGCCGCCGCGTCCCCTCCTCGAGGCGGAGCAACGACAACGCGGCCCTCTCCGCCTCGTCGTGACGATCGTGGCGAGCGTGCTCGTCCTCGTCGTCCTCGTCGCAGCGCTGGCGGAGTGGATCGTCCGCTCCGACGTCGAACGACGAATCGCCGACGCCTTCCGCACCGGTCTCGGGACGCCGACGAGCCAGCACGTCGACGTCGCCATCGCCGGCCTCGTGCTGCCGCAGCTCCTCACGGGACGGATCGGCGAGGTCACGCTGTCGTCCCCCGACCTCAACATCGGACCGATGGCCGCGGATGTCGCCGTCACCGTCGTCGACGTGGCGCCGCTCGGCCCGGCCGACGACGCCGAGCTGCGCATCGTCGCGGGAGAGGTGCGCGTCGGCTCCGATCAGGCGTCCGCCATGTTCGTGCCCGACGGCGGCACCGGAGCCGTGCGCATCGCCTTCCGCGGCGCTGACATGGTCCTCGACGCCGACATGACCGTGGCCGGGCAGAGCGTCCCGTTCCAGGCCGCGGTCACCCCGTCGCTCGAGGGAGGCCGCGTGATGTGGACGCCCGCGTCGGTGACCATCGGCGGAACGATGATCACCCCCGCCGACCTGACCGCCCGTCTGGGCGCCGACGCCGCGGCCGCGCTGGCCCCCACCTCGGTGTGCGTGGCGGACGTCCTTCCCGCAGGAATCCGCCTGCGCGACCTGGCCGTCCGCGACCAGCATCTCGTGTTCGGCATCGACGGCTCGTCCCGCCTGAACGCGCGGGGAGTCCGCGCGGTCGGCGGGTGCGGCTGAACCACACCGCAGCCGGGACAGCGGGCCGCGCATGCCGTAACACCCATGAGCGGCTGAATAAGATGGGCCGTCGGGCGCCGCATCCGGTCGCCCCCGCCGCCCGCCCGGGGCGGCTCGTCCCAGGAGATCCATCGTGGCGTTGATCGTCCAGAAGTACGGCGGTTCGTCGGTCGCCGACGCCGAGAGCATCAAGCGCGTCGCCAAGCGCATCGTCGACACGCGCCGCGCGGGCCACGAAGTGGTCGTCGCGGTCAGCGCGATGGGCGACACCACCGACGAGCTGCTCGACCTCGCCGGCCAGGTCGCGCCGATCCCCGCCCCGCGCGAGCTCGACATGCTCCTCTCGAGCGGAGAGCGCATCTCGATGGCGCTGCTGGCGATGGCGATCCACTCGATGGGCTTCGAGGCGCGCTCGTTCACCGGCAGCCAGGCCGGCATGATCACGGACGCCACGCACGGCGCCGCGCGCATCGTCGATGTCACGCCGGTACGGCTGCGCGAAGCGCTCGACGAGGGCGCGATCGTCATCGTCGCCGGGTTCCAGGGCTTCAATCGCGACACGCGCGACATCACCACCCTCGGCCGCGGCGGATCCGACACGACCGCCGTCGCCCTCGCCGCGGCGCTGAACGCCGACGTGTGCGAGATCTACAGCGACGTCGACGGCATCTTCACCGCCGACCCGCGCGTCGTGCCCAAGGCGCGCAAGCTCGGCCGCATCTCGAGCGAGGAGATGCTCGAGCTCGCCGCCAACGGCGCCAAGGTCCTCTACATCCGCGCGGTCGAGTACGCGCGGCGTCACGGCGTGCTCATCCACGCCCGCTCCACCTTCAGCTCGAGCGAGGGCACGTGGGTGCTCGACCGCTCCCGCACCTCCGACCTCATCCCCGAGGGAGATCCCATGGAAGAGCCGATCGTCGCCGGGGTCGCCACCGACCTCAGCCAGGCCAAGATCACCGTCATCGGCGTGCCCGACGTGCCGGGAAAGGCCGCGCAGATCTTCACGATCGTCGCGAAGTCCGGTGCCAACGTCGACATGATCGTGCAGAACGTGTCGGCCGCGGCCACGAGCCGCACGGACATCTCGTTCACGCTGCCGAAGACGGATGCGGCGACCGCCCTCAAGGCGCTGGCCGCCGAGCAGGCGGCCGTGGGCTTCGAGAGCCTCGTGCACGACGACCAGATCGGCAAGCTGTCGGTCGTGGGCGCCGGCATGCGCACTCACTCGGGCGTGTCGGCGACCCTCTTCGAGGCGCTGAGCGTCGCGGGGATCAACATCGAGATGATCTCGACGTCGGAGATCCGCATCTCCGTCGTGCTCCGCGGCGACGACCTGGCCGCCGCCGCCCGCGTCGTGCACACCGCCTACGGCCTGGACGGCGACGTCGAGGCCACGGTCTACGCCGGCACCGGCCGCTGACCGGCACATCCGCCCGGCGCTTCGCGCGTCGATAGAATCGCGGGACACCCGCCCCGCCGCATCCCGAGGTACCGCCATGACCCGCATCTCCGATTCCGGAATCTCCCTCGCCGTCGTCGGCGCCACCGGCCAGGTCGGCAGCGTCATGCGCGAAATCCTCATCGAGCGCGACTTCCCGGTGCGCGAGATCCGCTTCTTCGCCACCGCCCGCTCGGCCGGCACCGCGATCGAGTTCGCCGGGCACGACGTGGTGGTCGAGGACGTCGCGACGGCCGACCCGTCCGGCATCGACATCGCGCTGTTCTCCGCCGGCGCGACCGGAAGCCGCGCGCACGCGCCCCGGTTCGCCGAGGCCGGGGCGCTCGTCATCGACAACTCCAGCGCGTGGCGCATGGACCCCGACGTGCCGCTCGTGGTGAGCGAGGTCAATTCCCATGCGATCGACGAGGCGCGCAAGGGCATCGTCGCGAACCCCAACTGCACGACGATGGCCGCGATGCCCGTTCTGAAGGTGCTCGACGCCGAGGCCGGTCTCGAGCGCCTCATCGTCAGCACATACCAGGCGGTCAGCGGCTCCGGTCTCGCCGGCGCCCAGGAGCTGCTCGGCCAGGTCGAGGGCGTCCTCGCACAGGGCGATGTCGAGCGTCTCGTGCGCGACGGCTCCGCGCTGGACTTCCCCCAGCCCGAGAAGTACGTCGCGCCGATCGCGTTCGACGTCATCCCCTTCGCCGGCAACCTCGTCGACGACGGCCTCAACGAGACCGATGAGGAGAAGAAGCTCCGCAACGAGAGCCGCAAGATTCTCGAGCTGCCCGACCTGCGCGTCGCGGGCACGTGCGTGCGCGTCCCCGTCTTCACCGGTCACTCGCTCAGCATCAACGCGGAGTTCGCACGCGAGATCACCCCCGAGCGCGCGCGCGAGGTGCTGTCGGATGCGCCGGGCGTGACGCTCGAGGAGATCCCCACGCCGCTGCAGGCCGCCGGCAAGGACCCGAGCTTCGTCGGCCGCATCCGCGCCGACCAGTCCGCCCCCGAGGGCAAGGGACTCGTGCTGTTCATCAGCAACGACAACCTGCGCAAGGGCGCGGCGCTCAACGCCGTGCAGATCGCCGAGATCGTCGCGGCGCGCCAGAGCGCGCGCGCGTAGGGGAGTCGCCCGCGCGCGATCTCTCGACGTCGAGCGAGCGGGTCTCTCGATGTCGAGAGAGAAGTCGGCGCACACCTAGAATCGTCGGGTGAGCGAAAACGTCGACGTCCTGCTCATCGGCGGCGGGATCATGAGCGCGACCCTCGGGACGCTGCTGAAGGACCTCAACCCCGACTGGAAGATCGCGGTGTTCGAGCGCCTGAGCGCCGTCGCGCAGGAGAGCTCCAACGCGTGGAACAACGCGGGCACGGGGCACGCCGCGCTGTGCGAGCTGAACTACATGCCCGAAGCGCCCGACGGCTCCGTCGACCCGGCGAAGGCCATCGCGATCAACGAGCAGTTCCAGCAGAGCCGCGAGCTGTGGGCGAGCCTTGTCGAAGAGGGCGTCCTCGACGCGCCGTCGACCTTCATCAACGCCACTCCCCACATGACCTTCGTGCGCGGCGAGAAGGACGTGAACTACCTCCGCAAGCGCTATGAGGCGCTCAAAGACCAGCCGCTGTTCGCCGGCATCGAATACAGCGAGGACTCCCGCGTCATCCATCAGTGGGCGCCGCTGCTCATGAAGGGCCGGCTCAAGAGCGACGCTCCCTTCGCGGCGACCCGCGTCCCCTCGGGCACCGACGTCGACTTCGGCTCGCTCACGCGACAGCTGTTCGACCACCTGCAGGACCGCGGCGTCGACGTCGTGACCAACCGCGAGGTACGCACCCTCGACCGGCAGCAGGACGGCACGTGGGAGGTCGGCTTCCGCAACACCGTCGGCCGCACGCCCGGCAGCGTCAATGCGCGCTTCGTCTTCGTCGGCGCCGGCGGCTGGGCGCTGAAGCTCCTGCAGCGCTCGGGCATCCCCGAGATCAAGGGCTACGGCGTCTTCCCGGTCGGCGGCCAGTGGCTGAAGACCTCCAACCCGGCCCTCGTCGCCCAGCACAAGGCGAAGGTCTACTCGCAGGCGTCGGTCGGCGCCCCGCCGATGTCGGTGCCGCACCTGGACACCCGTGTCGTCGACGGCGAGACCTCGCTGCTGTTCGGCCCGTTCGCGACGTTCAGCCCCAAGTTCCTCAAGCACGGCTCGCCGCTGGACCTCGTGACCCAGGTGCGCTGGCACAACCTGCTGCCGATGCTCAAGGTCGCCGTCGACAACCCCGGGCTCATCAAGTACCTCGTCGGCGAGCTGCTGAAGAACCACGCGCAGAAGGTCGAGAGCCTCCGCGAGTTCATGCCGACCGCCCAGGCGAAGGACTGGGAGCTGCTCAACGCCGGTCAGCGCGCACAGGTCATGAAGAAGGATCCGAAGAAGATCGGCGTGCTGCAGTTCGGCACCGAGGTCGTCCACTCCGCCGACGGCTCGATCGCCGGCCTGCTGGGTGCCTCTCCCGGTGCGTCTACGGCGGTGTCGATCATGCTCGGGCTGCTCAAGGAATGCTTCCCCGATCGCATGGCCGAGTGGGAGCCGCGTCTGAAGACGCTCATCCCCAGCTACGGGCAGACCCTCAACCCGCGCCCCGACGTCGCCCGCGAGGTGACGGCGGAGACCGCACGCGCGCTCGCGCTGACGGCCTAGGGCGACGTGGCCAAGCTCTACTTCCGCTACGGAGCGATGAACTCCGGGAAGTCGACGGGACTGCTGCAGGCGGCGTTCAACTACGAGGAGCGCGGCCAGCTCGTGCTCCTGGCCAAGCCCGAGATCGACACGAAGGGCGCCGACCAGATCGAGAGCCGGCTGGGCGTCTCGCGCACCGTCGACTTCCTCATCGGGCCGGCGGATGACGCGCGCGCGGCCGTCCACGCCGCGGCGGGCGGACGCGACATCGCGTGCCTGCTCGTCGATGAGGCCCAGTTCCTCACCCCCGCGCAGGTCGACGACCTGCTGCGGATCGCCGTCCTCGATGACATCCCCGTGATCGCCTACGGCATCCGCACCGACTTCCGCACCGAGGCCTTCCCCGGGTCGGCGCGCCTGCTCGAGCTCGCCCACAGCCTCGAGGAGCTCAAGACGATCTGCCGGTGCGGGCGCAAGGCGATCTTCAACGCGCGCCTGGTCGACGGGCGATTCGTCTTCGACGGCGACCAGGTCGCGATCGACGCCGGCCTGCACGGCGAGGTCACGTACGAGTCGATGTGCGCCGCGTGCTACCTGCGCGAATCGGGCGGTCGTCTGGACGGGCGCTGAGGCGCCGCATCCGCGGGGGAGCCCTGACCCGGCCGATAGGCTGAAGCCATGCGAGTACTCCTGGCCGGCGGGGCCGGCTACATCGGCGCGCACACCGCGGTCTCCCTGCTCGAGGCCGGCCACGAGGTCGTGCTGCTCGACGATCTGTCCGGCACGCACGCGATCGCCGCCGACCGCGTGGCCGAGATCACCGGCAAGCCCGCGCCGCTCGTGGTGGGGGACGCCGCCGATCGCGACGTCGTGGAGGGCGTGTTCGCCGAGCACGGGCCGATCGACGCGATCATCCATCTCGCGGCCTTCAAAGCGGTGGGGGAGTCGACGCAGATCCCGCTGGAGTACTACCGCAACAACCTCGACACGACGTTCGCGCTCGCGGAGGTGGGCGTGCGTCACGGCATCCGCTCGTTCGTGTTCTCCAGCACGGGCACCGTCTACTCCGACCCGGCCGACCTGCCGTTCACGGAGGAGTCGACCACCAGCGTCGACCTCTCCAACGCCTACAGCAAGTCGAAGCGGATGAACGAGGTCGTCCTCGCCGATCTCGCGCGCGTGAACCCCGAGCTCAACGTCACCGTGCTGCGGTACTTCAACCCGGTCGGCGCGCACCCGAGCGGCCTCATCGGTGAGGACCCGGCGGGCATCCCGAACAACCTCATGCCGTACGTCTCCCGCGTCGCGATCGGCGCGCTCGAGGAGATCGGCGTCTTCGGCGACGACTACGACACCCCCGACGGCACCGGTCTGCGCGACTACATCCACGTCGTCGACCTCGCCGAAGGGCACGTCGTGGCGCTCGAGCACGCGACGCCGGGCTACGTCGTCTTCAACCTCGGCACGGGCCGCCCGGTGAGCGTGCTCGAGCTCATCGCCGCCTTCGAGAAGGCCGTCGGGCACCCGCTACCGCGCCGCATCCTGCCGCGTCGTCCAGGCGACGTGGCCGCGACCTTCTGCGACCCGTCGAAGGCCGCGCGTGAGCTCGGCTGGCGCACGCGCCTGGAGATCGACGACGCGTGCCGCGACTACTGGAACTGGCAGACGCGCAACCCCGCGGGATACGCCGGGGCGTGAGGCGCGGCGCCGAGGCGCCTGCGGCGTGACGATCCCGGCCGCGCGCCCGGACGGGGTCTAGCCTGAGCGCGTGGACTCCCTCGCGCTCGTCCTGATCGTCGCTGCCGTCGTCAGTGCGGTGTGCTGGGTGCTGTCCCTCCTCACGAAGGACACGTCGTGGGTTGACCGCGCGTGGTCGATCGTCCCGGTCGTGTACACGTGGATCTTCGCGGCGGGAGCCTTGGGCTCAAGAGTGGACGCGGCGCGCCCGCTGCTCATGGCCGTCCTCGTCACCGTGTGGGGCGTGCGGCTGACCTTCAACTTCGCCCGCAAGGGCGGGTACTCCGGGGTGGAGGACTACCGCTGGGCGATCTTCCGCGGCCGAGAGCCCGGTCGCCTTCGGGCTGTTCAACGTGTTCTTCATCGTCGTGTATCAGAACGCGCTGCTCGTGCTCATCACGCTGCCCGCCGCGGTCGCCGCGGCGGCGGGCGCGCCGCTCACGCCGTGGGACGCGGTCTGGGCGGTGCTCTTCCTCGGAGCGCTCGCGGGGGAGACCGTCGCCGACCAGCAGCAGTGGGAGTTCCACCGCGCCAAAGCGCGCGCCGGCGGCGCCCTCGCGCCGGGTTTCGTCACGACCGGCCTCTGGCGCTTCAGCCGCCATCCGAACTTCTTCTTCGAGCAGATGCAGTGGTGGCTGGTCTACGCGTTCGGCGCGACCGCCGCGGTCGCGGGCGGCGCCGGCTGGTGGGGCGGGGTGCTCAACCCCTCGCTCGTCGGCGCGGCGCTGCTGACGGTGCTCTTCATCGGCTCGACGATCTTCACGGAGTCGATCAGCGCGGGGAAGTACCCCGCGTATGCGCAGTACCGCGGGCAGACCTCCATGCTCCTGCCGCTGCCGCCGCGGGCGCGGCGCGACGCATCCGTCACCCGATGACGGACGCGGGTTGTGTGGTCTGACCACACACGCTAACGTGGCCTGGCCGTCCCAGGAGGTCCCGTGTCCACAGCCCGCGCCGATATGCGCGATTCCGCCGCCGCCGCGCTGCGCGCGTGGGAGGTCGTCATCGACCGGATCGAGTCCGATCTCCGCGATGGCCGGCTCTCGCCCGGTGACCGCCTGCCCGGTGAGCGGGAGCTCGCGACGCAGCTGGGGGTCGGGCGGTCGAGCGTCCGCGAGGCGCTGCGCGTGCTCGAGGTGCTGGGGCTCATCCGCACCTCCACCGGGTCGGGCCCGCAGTCCGGCGCGATGATCGTGGCGGCACCCCGGGGCGGGCTCGCGGCCCTGCTGCGGCTGCAGGTCGCCGCGCACGGGTTCCCCGTCGACGATGTGGTGCGCACGCGCGTCGTGCTCGAGACCGCCGCGGTCGAGGCCCTCGCGGTCGCGCCGGCTCGCGACACGCGCCGGGCGCGCGAGATCCTCGACGCGATGGATGCGGCGGACCTCGCGCCCGCGGACTTCCTCGCCCTCGACGCCGAGCTGCACCTCTCCCTCACCGAGGCGTCGGGCAACGTCGTGGCCGCCGCCATGATGGCGGGCCTGCGCACCGCGATCGAGGGGTACGTCGCCGCCGGCGCCGGCGCCCTGCCGGACTGGAACACGACCGCCGAGCGGCTCCGGCGCGAGCACCGGGCGATCCTCGACGCCGTCGACGGCGGCGACCCCGGCCGCGCAGGCCGGCTCGTGCGCGAGCACATCGCCCACTACTACGCCGAGGCGGGCCTGTCCGCATCAGCCGAGGGAAGGAGCCCTGATGGTCGATCGACAGCTCCCCAAGCCCGCTGAGCTCCTGGAGCTGATGCAGTTCAAGAAGCCGCAGCTGAACGGCAAGAAGCGTCGGCTCGATAGTGCGTTGACGATCGCGGATCTGCGGCGGATCGCGAAGCGGCGTACGCCGAGGGCGGCGTTCGATTACACCGACGGTGCGGCGGAGGGGGAGGTGTCGATCGCGCGGGCGCGGCAGGCGTTCGAGGATGTGGAGTTCCACCCGGATGTGCTGCGTCCGGCGGATCAGGTCGACACGTCGACGACGATCCTCGGCGGCCCGTCGGCGCTGCCGTTCGGGATCGCGCCGACCGGGTTCACGCGGCTGATGCAGACCGAGGGCGAGACGGCGGGGGCGGGTGCGGCGGCGGCCGCGGGCATCCCGTTCACCCTGTCCACGTTGGGGACGACCTCGATCGAGGGGGTGAAGGCGGCCAACCCGCACGGGCGGAACTGGTTTCAGCTGTACGTGATGCGGGACCGGGAGATCTCGTACGAGCTGGCGCGGCGCGCCGCATCCGCGGGGTTCGACACGCTGATGTTCACCGTGGACACACCGATCGCCGGCGCCCGGCTGCGGGACAAGCGCAACGGGTTCTCGATCCCGCCGCAGCTGACGGTGCGCACCATCGTCGACGCGATCCCGCGGCCGTGGTGGTGGATCGATTTTCTCACCACCCCGAAGCTGGAGTTCGCCTCGCTCACCGACACCGGCGGCACCGTCGGCGACCTGCTGAACGCGGCGATGGACCCGACGATCAGCTATGACGACCTTGCGGTGATCCGCGACCTCTGGCCGGGGAGCATCGTGGTCAAGGGCGTGCAGAACGTCGACGACGCGGTGCGGCTGCTCGATCACGGCGTGGACGGCATCGCGCTGTCCAATCACGGCGGCCGGCAGCTGGATCGCGCGCCCATCCCGTTCCACCTTCTCCCGCACGTGCGCCGCGCCGTGGGCGAGGAGGCGACCGTCATGGTCGACACCGGGATCATGAACGGCGCCGACATCGTCGCATCCATCGCGATGGGGGCCAGTTTCACGCTGGTCGGACGCGCGTACCTGTACGGCCTCATGGCCGGCGGCCGCGCCGGCGTGGACCGGGCGATCCACATCCTCCGCACCGAGATCGAACGCACCATGACCCTCCTCGGTGTCTCGAGGCTGGAAGAGCTGGAGCCGCGTCACGTCACCCAGCTCACACGGCTCGTGCCGGTCGCCGCGGAATCGCAGCGCACCGACAGACCACGCGTGCCCTGAGAGACGCCGCGCCGCGCGACGCCTCGGCGGCGGCCCGGGTTCCGCGTCAGCGCGGGGGCAGCGTCGGGATGAGCTCGTCGAGGTAGTCGGCGGTGTCGTGCCAGCCCTCGACCGCGTGGCACGCCACACCCATCGCGAGCACGGGGTAGTCGTTGCCGTCCGGGTCGAGGCGGTCGCCGACGAAGAGCATGTCGTCAAGCGGGATGCCCGTCACCTCGGCGAGCTGGCGCATGCCGTAGGCCTTGTCGATGCCGCGGTGGGTGATGTCGACCGAGGTGGAGCCGCCCGAGCGCACCTCGAGATCCGGGATGCGTGCGGCGACGGCCTCGCGCAGGCGGTTCTTCTTCTCGCCCGTCGGGTCCCACGCGGTCTTGGCCTCGAGCGGCGCCTGCTGACCGAGAGCCGAGAACGTGATCTGCGAGCCGCGGTCCTCGAGAATCGGGCCCCAGGTCTCGGACTCCCATAGGCCCAGCCGCCGTGCCTCCTCCTGGACGGCGGCGAGGGCGCGGCTCTTCTCGTCGTCGGTGAGCGAGTGCGCGTAGACCGTGCGGATGCCGCCATCCTCCAGGCGGTAGTACTGCGTGCCGCACGTCGGCATGAGGTGGATGCGGGCCAGGACGTCGGCGGATGCGGCGGGCAGACGATCGACGACCTGCTTCTCGAACTGCGTCAGCTGCCCGCCGGAGATGATCGCGACCTCGACGCGCTCGGCCAGCGCGATCAGCAGGTCGCCGATGCGCGGGTCGATGGCGCTCTTGGAAGGGGCGAGGGTGTCGTCGAGGTCGAAGGCGACGAGGCGGGGCGAGAAGTCGGGCACGGTGCTCCTGTCCGAGACGTCGGGAAATGCAAGAGGCTCCGTCGGCGACGGAGCCTCTTGCGCTGATCCTACTGAGTCGGGGTGACAGGATTTGAACCTGCGGCCTCTTCGTCCCGAACGAAGCGCGCTACCAAGCTGCGCCACACCCCGGAGCAACCCCCCGAGTCTACCTGACGCGCGGCCGTGCTCCGAACCGTCACGTCGTCCGGCGACGTCGGGCGAGGTGCGCGAGGAGACCTGCGCCGAGGATCGCGGCCGCGCATCCGGCCGCCGCGACACGGGGCGCCAGGTCGCCGGACAGTCCCGTGGCGGCCAGGGCGCGCGGCGTCTCGGGGACGGTGGGCGTCGGCGGCGCGGGCGGCGCAGGGACGCGGACGATCTGGCTGGGCGTGGCGAACTCCTCCGCCCACACGTAGTCGCGCTCGAGGTGCACCGCGACGGCCGGGTCCTGCTCGGTGGCGGCGATGCGCCACACGGCCGTGTAATAGCCGGGTCCGGGCAGCTCCCAGTCCGACGTCACGCGATAGGTGCCGGCGCCGCGGGCCGGATCGGCGGTGAGCGCGAGCTCGCCCACGGGCTCCGCGTCGGCCGGCACGGCGGGGCCGGCCGGCGCGGCCTCGGTGCGGTAGACGACAGCGGTCGCGCGGATCGGCACGAAGGAGCCGTCGCCGCGCCGCGGCCAGACCCCTTCGACCGGTGCGAGCGTGACGTCGTCGACGAAGGGGCCCTGCTCGACCTCGGGGGCGGGGACCTGGGTCGTGATGCCGGGGGAGAAGACGACGGGGCGGGGCGCCGCATCCGTCGCCTCGACGGTGTAGGACACACCGCCTCCCGGTCCCGCGGTGCTCTGCTGCCCATCGGTCGTGACGTACCGCACGGCGGGGGCGAACTGCGCGGTGTACGTCGCGCGCGCGATCACGGCGTAGGGAGCGCCGTCCTCGGTCGGCGGAGCGGCGACGATGTCGAGGCTCGTTCCTGGGGCGACGCCGTCCCGGGTGGTGCCGCCGCCCTCGACGAAGGTCGCGTTGACGAGACTCACTGCGGCGACGGTCCCGGCACCGCCGCTCAGCTGCACTGTGCCGCGACGTGGGTCACCCGCATCCGTCGTGAGCGCGATGCCGCCGTCGGCGCCGGGGACGGGTGTGGCGAGCGCCTCGGTGTAGTACGCCTCGGCCCGCTGCGCCACGGCGCCGGCATGCTCGGGCGCAAAGCGCGAGAAGACCCACTCGATGGCCCCGGTGAGTGAGTCTCCGGTGTAGCCCCAGCCGTGCAGCGTCGTCGTGCGGTCGGCGACCGCCTTGACGGCCCACCCGACGGCGGCGGCCTGCACGGGGTCGCCCGTTTGCCCGTACGCCGTCACGATGCGGTTGATGCCCACGAGCTGCTGCGGCGACAGTCCGCCGGCATCGGGTCGGACGCCGTGATCGGTGCTCGGCCCGGTGGGTGCCGGGAGGCCCGGCAGGATGCAGTACGTGTGCACGCCGTCGACGAGCATCGACCCGTGCCAGCCGTACGCCGACAGCGGCGCCCACGTGCCGAAGCCGGTGCCCTGCGATGCGGCCTGGGCGCGGGTCGGTGCGCCGACGACGATGAGCGTCGTCATCGCCACGACCGCGATCGCGAGCGTGACGAGCAGGCGTCGGAGGGGGAGGAGGGGCACGGCGGGCATCGGTCATCCTTCGGTCGCGGGTGGATGACCCGATCCTGCGGTCGATGCGGTGTGCGCGACGGTCGCCGTCGTCTCGCATGTGGACGGCGGCGTTCACCGTCTCGCTGGGGAGGAGAGCCCGGCCCGCGACGCTCCCGTGTGAGGCGAGCGCCGGTCAGGCGGGGAGCAGCGTGAGGAGGGTCACCTCGGGGCGGCACGCGAAACGCACCGGCGCGTAGATCGAGTGACCGATGCCGGCGCTGACGTTCAGCGGCACCGTGCGCCCGCTGTGCGACCATGCGCTCAGGCCCCGCGCCTGATCGAGCGGGATGTCGCAGTTGGCCACGAGCGCCTCGCGGCTGCCCGGGATGCGCACCTGCCCGCCGTGCGTGTGACCGCCGAGGAGCACGTCCGCGCCGTCGTCCACGAACGCGTCGAGCACGCGCCGATACGGGGCATGCGTCACACCCATCGTCACGTCACCCTCGGGCAGGTCGCGCAGGGTGGCGGATGCCGCGGGCAGGTCGTCCCAATCGCGGTGCGCGTCGTCCACGCCGAAGGCGCGGACCCGTACGCCGGCCGCCTGGACGAGGGCCGCGGCGTTGTCGACGTCGCTCCAGCCGAGCTCATCCGTCAAGAAGCGGTCGAGGGCGTCGACATCGAGCTTCTCCGCCGTGTGCGTGCGCTGCGACGGGCCCGCGAAGTACAGGAGTGGATTGCGCGGCGAGGGCGCCTGCGTGTCGTTCGAGCCATGCACGAAGACGCCCGGGATGCCGGCGAACGGCGCGAACGCCTCGCGGATGCCAGCGAGCCCGTCGACGTGGCCGAGGTTGTCGCCCGTATTGACGATGAAGTCCGGGCGGAGCTCGGCGAGACCGGCGATCCAGCGCTGCTTGCGGTACTGCCACGGCGCCATGTGCGCGTCGGAGACGTGCAGCACCCGCAGGGCCGCCGCATCCGGAGGCAGGATGCGCAGCGCGTGATAGCGCACCGTGAACAGGTAGCGCTCGATGCCCACGCCCCACACCGCCGCGGCGGCGCCGACCGCCCCCGCGGCCCCGAGGGTCGCGAGGGCGGTGCGGGCCACAGGTCCGCTCAGCACTTCTTGGCGGTGTAGTTGACGGTGATCTGCGTGCTCGGGCCCGCGAGGGTCCCGGCGGGCGGGTTCGTGCCGGTCGCCGTCGGCGGGCCGTCGGGGGCATCGGCGCTCTCCGAGCAGGACTCGGCGAGGTTCGTGAACCCGGCAGCCGCCAACGCGGCACGGGCCTCGTTGACCTTCAGGCTCTGCACGTTCGGGATGCCCTTGGCCTGCCCGTTGCTCGGGTTGATCGTGATCGTCGTGCCGCCGGGAGCCTGACCCGACGGGTTCTGCGCGGCCACGATGTCCGTCGGCTGGTCGGAGTCCACGGGCGGGCCGACGACGACGTCCCAGCCCTCGTTCTGGAGGGTCTGCTGCGCCTGGTCGACCGTCTGACCGATCACGTTGGGCACGTTCTTCGTCACGCGGCGCGTGAGGTTGTTGTCGGGCTGCGGGAACGCGTCGCCGCCGTATACGTCGTCCGCCACCCGCTGGACGGCCCGCGCCACCTGGTAGCGGATGTCCATGAGCCGGCGGCCCTGATAGTAGTTCTTCGAGATGTCGCCGAAGCCGTCGACGTTCCCGGCCCACACCGCCGTCGTGACGTTCGTCGAGGACTCGATCATCCACGACTGCAGCGCCTCGTGCGTTCCGGTCTTGCCCAGGATGGGGGTGCCGTCGCCCGGGTTGCCGCCCTGGCCGGAGCCGCCGCTGGTCATGACGCCCTGCAGCGCATACGCGGCTGTCGCCGCCACGGCCGGGTCGAGAACGGGCGTGCAGCTTCGCGCGGGCACGAGCTCCGGGCGCTCCGCGCCGTCACTGTCCACGACCTTGTCGATGACCTTGGGCTGGCAGTAGTTCCCACCGTTCGCCACCGTCGCGTAGGCCCCCGCCATCGCCAGCGGCGAGACGTTGTCGCTGCCGATGACGTTGTTGCCGTACTTCATCTCGATGTCGGTGCCGTCGCCGCGCGTCACACCCATCTTCTTGGCGACCTTCGCGATGTCGCACAGGTCGAGCTCCGCCGCCATGCCGAGGAACCCGGTGTTCAGCGACACCTTCGTGAACTGCATCGGCGTGCCGTTGAATCCGGCCTGGTTGTTGAAGTTGCGGATGCGGTCCTTCGCGACGTTGACCCAGTCGCCATAGCACGAGTTCTTCATGTTCGGAACGGGCCGGTCACGACCGTTGACGACCTCGTTGACCGAATGTCCCGTCTCGAGCCAGTCGATGAGGGTGAACAGCTTGAACGTCGATCCGGCGTTGAAGCCCTTCGAACCGCCGATCTGCGAGTTGCCCGCGAAGACCAGCGACGTCGCCCCGGGGCCGGGATTCGGCTCCTCGGAGAAGCGCGTGTTCTGGGCGATGGCCAGCACGCGGCCGGTCTTGGCATCGATGCTCACCGACGTCGAGCCGAAGTTCATGTTGTTGACCGACTCGGGGGCGTAGTCCTTCATCGCCTGGTTGGCGGCGTACTGCACGTTCCAGTCGAGCGTCGTGTAGATGTTGAGCCCGTCCTGGCGCAGCGCGCTCTGACGGTCCTCCGCGGTCTCGCCGAAGGCGGGGTCGTTGCGGATCGTGGAGACCACGTACTGGCAGAAGAACGGCGCGGCCGACGCGCCGCATCCCTGCAGGGTCGGAGTGATCGCCGGAGTGATCGGCTCGATCGCCGCGGCGACGTACTGGTCCTCGGTGATCTTGCCGTCGTCGAGCATGCGGCTGAGCACGTAGAGCTGACGGCCCTTCGTGGCGCTGTAGCCGTCGGCGGCCGCGACCACCTGCTCCTGCGTGATCTTGCCCTCGTCGCGGAGTGTGAGGAGCGCCTGGATGCTGCCGGGCGACACGTCGTCGATCGAGCCGTCGGGCGCCTTGTTGTATGACTGGTCGCCGTCGAAGATCGAGCCGCCGGTGCGGTCGATGCGGTAGCTGTTGGGGTTCTGCACGATGCCGGCGAGGGTCGCGGCCTGCGCGACCGACAGCTGCGACGCCGACACGTTGAAGTAGTAGCGGGCGGCGGCCTCGATGCCGTAGGTGGTGCCGCCGAAGTTCGCGATGTTGAGGTAGCCGAGGAGGATGTCGTTCTTCGAGTACTCCTTCTCCAGCTGGATCGCGTAGCGCATCTCCTGGAGCTTGCGCTCGTAGCCGTCGACGCCCTTCGCGTTGGTCGCTTCGGTCCAGCAGCTCTGCAGCACCTCGTCGCGGGTCTTCACGACGTTGCCCTGGTCGTCGGTCTCGGCCTGCGCGTCGCGCTCGCACTTCTGGATGAGCACGTTCTTGACGTACTGCTGGCTGATCGACGAGCCACCCTGGGTGGCGCCCGAGCCGGAGGCGTTGCTCAGGAGGGCGCGCGTCGTGCCGATGAGATCGACACCGCCGTGCTGGTAGTAGCGCGGGTCCTCCGAGGAGAGGATCGCGTCGTACATGACGGGCGAGATCTGGTCGAACTGCACGGGCTGGCGGTTCTGGTCGTAGAACTTCGCGAGCACCTGGTCGCCGGCCCAGATGGTGGTCGGCTGCATCGTCTTGTCGATCTTCAGGATGCTCGGCATGTTGTCGAAGATCGAGATCGCGCTCTTGGCCGCGACACCCGAGACGGCGATGGCCGGGGTGACGGTGGCGGCGATGAGCACACCGGCGACGGCGCTCAGACCCACGAGGCCGAGCAGACCTCCGAGCACGCCGGACGTCGTCCGTTTCAGATTCGGCATAGGCTGATGCTAAGCCAGAACCCTGGGCGAAGCCTCGACAGGCCTGCGTGCGCCGCCGGCGGAGCCTTCGGCCACCGACCTCCGGGAGTCGCGATGACCACGTGGGAATACCTGACCGCGCCGCTGCTGATCCACAACACTGCCGCGATCCTCAACAACTGGGGCAAGCAGGGCTGGGAGCTCGTGCAGGTGGTGACCGGGCCCGAGGGCGGGCTCGTCGGCTACTTCAAGCGTCCGGCCGGCGGCGGAGCAGCCAACGCCGGCGTCGGCGCGGCCAACGAGGCCGCCAAGCAGTTCGGAGAGAACGTATGAGCACCGTCGCCGCCCGCCTCGCCGAGCTCGGCATCGACCTCCCCGACGTGCCGCACCCCGCGGGCGCCTACATCCCCGCCAAGGTGCACGGCGACCTGGTCTTCACCGCGGGCCAGCTACCGCTCGTCTCCGGCACCCTGCCTGCCACCGGCAAGGTCGGGGAAGGCCGCGGCCTCGTGGCGCCGGCCGACGCGAAGGAGTACGCGCGACTGAGCGCACTCAACGCGATCGCCGCCGCCGCCGATGCTGCGGGCGGCATCGAGCGCCTCGGCAGCGTGCTGAAGGTCACCGGCTTCGTCGCCTCCGTACCGGAGTTCACGGGGCAGCCGGGCGTCATCAACGGCGCCAGCGAACTGCTCGGCGACGTCTTCGGCGATGCCGGGCGCCACGCCCGCTCGGCCGTCGGCGTGGCGGTGCTCCCGCTGGACAGCCCCGTCGAGGTCGAGGTCGTCTTCACCCTCGTCTGACGGCGCCCGCGCCGCATCCTCCCTCTCCATACAGGCGAATCGGCCGAGATCAGCAGGAAATCACCTCGAAGGTACTGATCTCGGCCGATTCGCCCGTTTCGGGCCGCTCGAGGAGCGAACGGGGGGGCGGGGAGCGGCGGCGGATGCGGCTACTTCAGCTGCGCGCTGATGACGCTCATGACCGCGGTGTCGGCGAGGGTGGTGGTGTCGCCGACCTCCCGACCCTCGGCGACGTCGCGGAGCAGCCGCCGCATGATCTTGCCCGAGCGCGTCTTGGGGAGCTCGCCGACGATGTAGACGTCGCGCGGCCGCGCGATCGGCCCGATCTGCTCGCCCACCCAGCCGCGCAGCGTCCCGGCGAGGCCCTCGGGGGAGTGCTGCTTGAGGAAGCTCTGCTTGATGATGACGAACGCCACGACCGCCTGACCGGTCGTCTCGTCCGACGCCCCGACCACCGCCGCCTCGGCGACGGCCTCGTTCGCCACGAGCGCCGACTCGATCTCCGCGGTCGAGAGCCGGTGCCCCGACACGTTCATGACGTCGTCCACGCGGCCGAGGAGCCACACGTCGCCGTCCTCGTCGAGCCGTGCGCCGTCGCCGGCGAAGTAGTAGCCCTTGTCGGCGAACTTCTCCCAGTACGTCTCGACGAACCTTTCGGGGTCGCCCCAGATGCCGCGCAGCATGCTCGGCCAAGGCTCCGTGACCACGAGCAGGCCGCCGTTGCCGTTGCCCACCGGCTCGCCCGCGTCGTCGACGACGGCCACCGAGATCCCCGGGAGCGGCACTTGCGCCGAGCCGGGCTTGGTCTCGGTGATGCCGGGGAGGGCGGAGATCATGATCGCCCCCGTCTCCGTCTGCCACCACGTGTCGACGATGGGCGTCTTCTCGGCGCCGATGACGGTGCGGTACCAGACCCACGCTTCGGGGTTGATCGGCTCGCCGACCGATCCGAGCAGGCGCAGCGACGACAGGTCGAAGCGCTGCGGCACCTCGCGTCCGATCTTCATGAACGAGCGGATCGCCGTCGGCGCGGTGTAGAAGACGGTGACGCCGTACTTCTCCACGATCTCCCACCAGCGGCCCGGATGCGGTGCATCCGGCGTTCCTTCGTACAGCACCTGCGTCGCGCCGTTGGCGAGCGGGCCGTACGTCACGTACGTGTGCCCGGTGATCCAGCCCACGTCCGCAGTGCACCAGTACACGTCGGACTCGGGGTGGATGTCGTGCACGACCTGGTTGGTGAACGCCGCCTGCGTCAGGTAGCCGCCGGACGTGTGCAGGATGCCCTTGGGCTTCCCGGTCGTCCCCGAGGTGTAGAGAATGAACAGCGGGTTCTCCGCGGGGAAGGGCTGCGCCTCGTGATCGGCGGATGCGGCGGGCACGGCGTCGTGCCACCAGATGTCGCGGTCGGGGTTCCAGTCGACGTCGTTGCCGCCGCGACGGACGACGATCACGTGCTCGACCGTCTCCTGCACCCCCGAGCCGTTGCGGTCGGCGAGCGCCATGTCCACCGCCGGCTTCAGCGGGGACACCTTTCCCTTGCGGTAGCCGCCGTCGGCGGTGATGACGACCTTCGCGCCGGCGTCGTCGATGCGGGCGCGCAGGCTGTCGGCGGAGAACCCGCCGAAGACCACCGAGTGCACCGCGCCGATGCGCGCGACGGCGAGCATCGAGGCCACCGCCTCGGGGATCATCGGGAGATAGATCGCGACGCGATCGCCGGCGCCGACGCCGAGCTCCGTCAGGACGTTCGCGACGCGCTTGACCTCCTCGGTGAGCTCGGCGTACGTGACGCGGCGCTCGTCGCCCGGCTCGCCCTCCCACAGCAGCGCGAGGCGGTCGCCGTTTCCCGCCTCGACGTGACGGTCCAGGCAGTTGTACGCGACGTTGAGCTGGCCGTCGGCGAACCACGTCGCGAAGGGCGGGTTCGACCAGTCCAGGCCCTGCGTGAACGGCGTGTGCCAGTGCACGAGCTCACGCGCCTGATCCGCCCAGAACCTCTCCCGATCCGCGGCGGCGCGCTCGTACAGCTCGGCGGTCGCGACGGCTTCGGCCGCGAACCCCTCGGGCGGCGCGAAGCGGCGGTTCTCGGAGAGGAGGTGGTCGATCTGGCTGCTCATGTGCGCGCTCCTTCGCGGGACAGGATCGCGCCGCCGGGGCGGCGCGCCGTGGCCAGGGTAACGCCGCCCCCGCACGGCGAATACCTCCGATAGTTGGGGCCCGTGCGCCCTGGGAATCTGCTCATCCGTGAGCGAACGCGATTTGCCGCTCCGGCGCGGGCGGTTACGCTAGAAGAGCCCGGACATCGATTCGGTATCCGCGTCGGGCGAGACCCCCCAACATTCGCCCGGCCGCGGCGGCGGCATCCCGTTTCCCCCAGATGGGATGCCGCCCTCTCCTTCTTCCCGGCGTCCGGCCGCGTTCTTCCCGGCGTTCGGCGGCGCCGTCCGCGAGGCTCCTCCTCCCCAGACCGCTCCCGCGCGCGGTCGTCCACGGCCCCTCGCGTCGCGGAGTTCGACGTCTGCCGTCGGCGCTTAGCGTCACGGCATGTCCGAAGCGTTCGTCGTGGTCCCGCGTCGCCCCGCCGCGATCGCCGTCGCCGCGGCCCGCCCCGAACCGGCGACGAGCGCGACCCTGGACGACGTCCTCGCGCCGTTCGCGCGGTACCTCGCCGACGACCGTGTCACCGACCTGTTCGTCAACGGCGCCGACGGGCTCTTCGTGGATCGCGGCGCCGGCACCGAGCGCGTCCGGGAGTGGCGCGCGGGCGAGGCCGATGTGCGCGCGCTCGCCGTCGCCCTGATCGGTGCGGGCGGTCGGCACCTCGACGACGCGACGCCGTGCGTCGACGTGCGCCTTCAGGGCGGCGTGCGCGTGCACGCCGTGCTGCCGCCGATCGCCCTCGCGGGCACGACGCTCTCGGTGCGCGTCCCGCGGGTGCTCGCGCCCGATCTCGACACGCTCGCCGCCCGTGGCCTCACGGATGCGGCGGGCGCGAACGCCCTGCGGCGTCTCGTCGCCGACCGCGTCAACTTCCTCATCACGGGGGCCGCCGGATCGGGTAAGACGACCCTGCTGGCCGCCCTCCTCTCGGAGGCGGCGCCCACCGAGCGCATCGTCACGATCGAGGACGTGGCGGAGCTGCATCCGCGCCACCCCCACCACGTCGCCCTCGAAGCGCGGCAGCCCAACCTCGAAGGAGCGGGCGGCGTCGACCTCGCACGGCTCGTGCGCGAGGCGCTCCGGATGCGTCCCGACCGGCTCGTGGTGGGGGAGTGTCGTGGCGCCGAGGTGCGGGAGCTGCTCGGCGCGCTCAACACCGGGCACGACGGCGGCGCCGGGACCCTGCACGCGGGAGGGCTGGACGACGTGCCCGCGCGGCTGGAGGCGCTCGGGGCGCTCGTGGGGTGGGACGATCTCGCGCTGGCGCGGCAGGCGGTGAGTGCGTTCGGTGCGATCGTCCACCTCGCGCGCGGCGCCGACGGCGTGCGTCGCCTCGTCGGCATGGGGACGCCTGTGCTCGACTCCCGGGGGCGACTGGCCGTGCGCCACGCGGGAACGGGGGCGGCATGACCCCGGACGGCCCCCCGGCCCGGCGGCGTCGCCGGGGCCGCCGGCCGGCATCCGGGCGGCGCGTCGCTCACAAGCGCTCCGCGACACGGCCGGGCGCGGATGCGGCGGCCACGGCCGAGACGGTGCTGCGGCTGTCCGTGCTCGTGCGGGCGGGGCTCGCGCCCGGCCGCGCGTGGGCCGTGCTCGACGATCAGGGGGACCCGGTTGCGGCGGCCGTCCGCGCCGGTGCCGCCCGAGGCGAGGACATCGCCGACGTGCTGCGCGGATGCGGACCCGCGTGGCGGGCGGTGGCCGCGGCGTGGCACATCGCGACGGTCGTGGGCGCGCCTCTGTCCGAGACGCTCCGCGACGTGGCGTCGGCGCTCCGCGACGGCCAGGAAGCCGCCGACGACGTGCGGGTGACGCTCGCCGAGCCGGCGGCGACGGCGAAGCTGATGGGCTGGCTGCCCCTCGTCGCGGTCGTGCTCGGCATCGCCCTCGGCTTCGACACCGCGGTCGTGCTGACGACGCAGCCCGCCGGCTGGGCATGCCTGGTCGCCGGCGTCGGGCTCGTGCTCGTCGCGAGACGATGGAGCTCCGCCCTCGTGCGCCGGGCGGCGCCCGGCGCGGAAATCCCCGGGATGACCCCGGAGCTGTTCGCGATCGCGCTGTCGGGCGGCGCCTCGATCGACCGCGCCCGCGCGCTCGTGGCGGCGGAGGCCCCTGGCACCGAGCGCGACGTCGACGCCGTGCTCGAGCTGTCCAGATCCGCGGGGGCGCCGGCCGTCGACCTCCTGCGGTCCTCGGCGTGGCTCGAGCGACAGCGGGCGCGCACGGATGCGCGCGTGCGGGCGGCGCGTCTCGGGTCGCGCCTGCTCCTGCCGCTCGGGGTCTGCACCCTGCCCGCGTTCCTGCTGCTCGGCGTCGCCCCGATGCTGCTGAGCATCCTCGCTTCCGGCGTCCTGACGCCGTGACCGGTCGTGCCCGATTCGAACGAAGGAGAATCCCGATGTCCCGACACCCCTCGACCACACTCCACGGCGGCGCGGCGCCGCCGATGCCCGAGCTGACCCGCGCGCGAGCGGGCGCCCTGTTCCTCGACGAGACGGGGGCGGCGACCGCCGAGTATGCGATCGCGACGATGGCGGCCGTCGCCTTCGCGGGGCTGCTCGTCGTCATCATGCGCTCGGACGAGGTCCGCGGCATCCTCACCGACCTCATCCGTCGCGCGCTGACGGTCGCCTGATGCGCCGCCCGCGTCGAGGACTCGGCGAGCGCGGCGCGGTGTCGGCCGAGTTCGCGGTCGCCACTCCCGCGCTGCTGCTGGTCGTGCTCCTCGGCGTGGGCGCGCTCGGCGTCGGCGCGCGTCAGGTGCGCCTGCAGGACGCGACGGCGGATGCGGCGCGCCTCGTCGCCCGCGGCGAAGACCTCGGTCGCGCGGAGGCCGTCGTCGCGGCCGTCGGCGGGCGGCTCGAGGTCGTCGAACGCGGCGATCTCGTGTGCGCCGTGGCGCGCGCCCCCGCCCCGATCGGGTTCCTGCCCGCACCGTCGGCGGAGTCGTGCGCCCTCGCGGGAGGCCGCTGATGCCCGGGACGGTCGCCGCCGTCGGCGGCGCGGGGCTTCTGGCCGCGACCGTCGTCGCGCTGTGCGCGGTGGCCGGTGCATCCGCGCACGCGCAGAAGGTGGCGGCGGCCGCGGATGCGGCGGCGCTGGCCGCGGCCGACGCCGCGAGCGGGGCCGTTCCCGGCGTGCCGTGCGAGCGCGCCGCGGAGGTCGCCGACGCCGCCGGCGCGAGCGTCGTCCGCTGCGACGTGGACGGCCTCATCGCCACCGTCGCGGTGTCGGCGCCGTGGGGCGCGCTCCCCGCCGAGGCGATCGCGCGCGCCGGCCCGCCGCCGTGATCCGCGACCTTCCGCGGGCCGGCACCCAGCAACCCGTGTGTATGGTGTGCATCGAAGAAAGGACGGCCCCCGTGCCCCAGGCCAAGTCATCCGGCAGCAAAGCACAGCCTCACGGCAAGAAGCTCGTCATCGTGGAGTCCCCGACCAAGATGCGGTCGATCCAGGGCTACCTCGGCGACGGCTACGAGGTGCTGAGCTCGGTCGGGCACATCCGCGACCTCGCGAGCAAGAAGGACATCCCCGCGGACAAGAAGGCCGCCTACGGCAAGTACTCGATCGACGTCGAGAACGACTTCGACCCCTTCTACGTCGTCAACGATCGCAAGACGAAGACCGTCACCGAGCTCAAGCGCGCACTGAAGGATGCCGACGAGGTCCTGCTCGCCACCGATGGCGACCGCGAGGGAGAGGCCATCGCGTGGCACCTGCTCGAGGTGCTCAAGCCCAAGGTGCCGGTGCGGCGCATGGTGTTCCACGAGATCACGAAGGACGCCATCCGCGAGGCCGTCGACCACACGCGCGAGCTCGACACGTCGCTCGTCGACGCGCAGGAGACCCGCCGCGTGCTCGACCGCCTGTACGGCTGGGACGTCTCGCCCGTGCTGTGGCGCAAGGTCGGGTCGGGCCGCGAGGGGCAGGCGCTCAGCGCCGGCCGCGTGCAGTCGGCGGCCACCCGTCTCGTCGTCGACCGGGAGCGCGAGCGCATCGCGTTCGTCTCGGCGTCGTACTGGGACGTCGAGGCGACGGCGGTGCAGTCCGACAGCGCGTTCACGACCCGCCTCGTGCGGGTGGACGGTGCCGCGCTCGCCCGCGGCACCGATTTCGACGACCGCGGACAGCTGAAGAAGGCCGTCGTCGCGCTCGACGAGGGCGCCGCGCGCCTGCTCGCCGAGGCGATCGCTGCCGCCGGCGAGGCATCCGTGACCGCCGTGGAGGCCAAGCCCGGCACGCGCAGCCCCAAGCCCCCGTTCACGACGTCGACCCTGCAGCAGGAGGCCGGACGCAAGCTCTCGATGAGCGCCAAGCACGCGATGAGCGTCGCGCAGCGCCTCTACGAGAAGGGGTACATCACCTATATGCGCACCGACTCGACCGCCCTGTCGTCGCAGGCGGTCACGGCGGCGCGCGAGCAGGCGGTCGCCCTGTACGGCGACAAGGCCGTGCCGCCGAACCCGCGCGTGTACCGCAACAACGCCAAGAACGCCCAGGAGGCGCACGAGGCGATCCGCCCCTCCGGCGAGGTGTTCCGCACGCCGGCGTCCGTCGCGAGCGCGCTCGACCGCGACGAGCAGCGGCTGTATGACCTGGTGTGGAAGCGCACGGTCGCCAGCCAGATGTCCGACGCGAAGTACGAGACCACGACCGTGACCCTGCGCGTGCAGGCGGGGGAGCAGGTGGCCGAGTTCACCGCATCCGGCACCGTCTACACCTTCAAGGGCTTCCTCGAGGCCTATGAGGAAGGACGCGACGAGAAGCGCGGCGACGCCGACAAGAGCGAGGACCAGTCGCTCCCGGCCCTGGCCGTGGGCGACGTGCTGCGCGTGCGCGACGTCGAGCCGAAGGGTCACGCGACCTCCCCGAAGCCGCGGTACACCGAGGCCAGCCTCGTGAAAGCGCTCGAGGAGAAGGGCATCGGGCGTCCCTCGACGTTCGCGAGCATCATCGACGTGATCCTCGACCGCGGGTACGTCACCAAGCGCGGGCAGGCGCTCGTGCCCAGCTGGCTCGCGTTCAGCGTCGTGCGCCTGCTCGAGCAGCACTTCGCCGACCTCGTCGACTACGACTTCACCGCCGCGCTCGAGGACGACCTCGATCGCATCGCCCGCGGCGAGCAGAAGCGCAGCGAATGGCTCCGCTCCTTCTACTTCGGCTCCGACGACCAGGTGGGCCTGCGCAACATCGTCGACAATCTCGGCGAGATCGACGCCCGCGAGCTCAACTCCACGCGCATCACCGACACCGCGACGCTCCGCTTCGGCAAGTACGGCCCCTACCTCGAGGTCGTCGACCCCGCACAGCCCGACGCGAAGCCGCGCATCGTCAACATCCCGGACGACCTCGCTCCCGACGAGCTCACGCCCGCGAAGGCGCAGGAGCTCATCGACGCCCCCGTCGCCGGCGACCGCGTGCTCGGCGAGAACCCCGAGAACGGCAAGCTCGTCGTGGTGAAGGACGGCCGTTACGGTCCGTACGTGCAGGAGGTCGACCCCGACGAGCCGGACGACGTCGACGAGGCGACCGGCGAGGTCGCGACCAAGAAGAAGACGGCGAAGAAGGACGCGCCGAAGCCGCGCACCGCGTCGCTGTTCCGCTCCATGTCGCCCGAGACGATCGACCTCGACACCGCCCTGCAGCTGCTCACGCTGCCGCGCATCGTGGGCGCCGACCCCGAGTCGGGGGAGGAGATCACGGCGCAGAACGGCCGGTTCGGTCCGTACCTGAAGAAGGGCACCGATTCCCGATCGCTGGACTCCGAGCAGCAGATCTTCGACATCACGCTCGAGGAGGCGCTCGTGAAGTACGCCGAGCCGAAGTACGGCGCGCGTCGCGCGTCGAGCGCCCTCAAGGAGTTCGACAACGATCCGACCAGCGGCAAGCCGATCCGCCTGCGCGACGGCCGCTTCGGACCGTACGTCACCGACGGCGAGACGAACGCGACGATCCCGCGCGGCGAGAACGCGATGGACGTGACCTTCGAGCGGGCCGTGCAGCTGCTCGCCGACAAGCGCGCGAAGGGGCCCGCCCCCAAGCGCACGGCGCGCAAGACCACGACGACCCGCAAGACGCCGGCCAAGAAGTCGTGAGCGCGGGCCTGTTCGTCACGCTCGAGGGCGGCGACGGCGCGGGCAAGACGACCCAGGCGCGGATGCTGGAGGACTGGCTCGTCGCGTCCGGCCGCACCGTCGTGCGCACGCGCGAGCCGGGCGGCACCGACGTCGGCGTGCTGATCCGCGACATCGTCCTGCACCATCGCGGCGACATCGCGCCGCGGGCCGAAGCGCTCCTGTACGCCGCCGATCGCGCCCACCACGTGGCATCCATCGTGCGTCCCGCACTCGAGCGCGGCGACGTCGTGGTGCAGGACCGCTACCTCGACTCCTCGGTCGCCTACCAGGGTGCGGGCCGCGTGCTCGACGGCGACGAGGTCCGTCAGCTGTCGCTGTGGGCGACGGGCGGCCTTCTGCCCGATCTGACGGTGCTGCTCGACCTCGACCCCGCGCGGGCGCGGGCGCGACTGGACGCCGACGACAAGCCGTTCGATCGGCTCGAGTCCGAGCGCGACGACTTCCACGCGCGCGTGCGGGAGGCGTTCCTCGCGCTCGCCGCCGCCGAGCCCGAGCGCTTCCTCGTGCTCGACGCCGCCCGCGCGCCCGAGGAGCTCGGCGCCGACATCCGCGCGCGCGTGTCCGCTCTGCTCGCGTGAGTCTGCGAGAACGCGCCCGTGCACGCTTTTCGGCCGCGGCACCGTGCATGCGCGCGTTCTCGCGGGCCGGCCGGGCGGGTCGGAGGGCGAGATTAGGGTGGGAGGCATGACCAGCCTCGCCGCGCCCGCGCCGTGGGACGCGGTGTGGGGGCAGGACGAGGCCGTTCGCGTGCTGCGGAATGCCGCCGAGGATCCGGCGGCGCTCACGCACGCGTGGCTGATCGTCGGGCCGCCCGGATCGGGTCGGTCGACGCTCGCGCGCGCGTTCGCCGCCGCGCTCATCGCCGAGCCGGGCGACACCGCCGCGCAGAACCAGGTGCTCGCCGGCACGCACCCCGACCTGACAGCGCTGCGCACCGAGCAGGTCGTCATCCGCATCGACGAGGCGCGGCGGCTCGTCGAGCGGGCGTACTTCGCGCCGTCGATCGGGCGCTACCGGGTGATCGTCGTGGAGGACGCCGACCGCATGACCGAGCGCACGTCCAACGTGCTGCTCAAGGCGCTCGAGGAGCCGCCCGAGCACACCATCTGGGTGCTGTGCGCGCCGAGCGACGCCGACCTGCTCCCGACCATCCGCTCGCGCGTGCGCGTGCTGCGGCTGCGCGAGCCCGAGGTCGACGACGTCGCGGCGCTCATCGTGCAGCGGACGGGGGTGGATGCGGCGACCGCGGAGCAGTCCGCGCGCCACGCGCAGCGCCACATCGGCATGGCGCAGCGCCTCGCGACCGACGCCGACGCGCGCGCCCGCCGCGACGCGACCCTCAGCGCGGTGCTGCGCGTGCGGGGGATCGGCGACGCGGTCGAGGTGGCCGGCGAGATCGTCCGCGTCGCGACCGAAGACGCCAAGGCCCTGACCGCCGAGCGCGACCGCGAGGAGCGCGAGGCGCTGCTGCGCATGCTGGGGGTCGCCGAGGGTGCGGCGGTGCCGCCCGCCGTGCGCAGTCAGGTGTCGGCGCTCGAGGACGACCAGAAGCGGCGCGCCACCCGCAGCCTGCGCGACGGCATCGACCGTGTGCTCACCGATCTGCAGGCTCTGTACCGCGACGTGATCGTGCTGCAGTTCGGCCGCGACGGAGACCTCATCAACCGCGAGTACGCCGAGGCGCTGCGCGCGCTCGCCGCCGACTGGTCGCCGCAGCGCACGCTCATCGTGCTCGATCGCATCGCCGAGACGCGCGCGAACCTCGAGCAGAACGTCGCGCCCCTCCTCGCCCTCGAGAGCCTGCTCATCACCGTCGCGATCGGCCTCGTGCCGTGAGCGCGGTCCGCGCGCGCGCTCTCGCGGCGCTCGGCCTCGTCGCCGTGCTCGCGACCACGCTGTCGGCGTGCTTCTTCGCGCCGGCGCCGATGCCGAGCAGCTCCCCGGATGTCAGCGGCGTCTCCGCCGAGCTGCTGCCCTACTACGGCCAGCAGCTCGACTGGCAGCGCTGCGAGAACGACCGCTTCGACTGTGCGACGGTCACGGCGCCGCGCGACTGGGCGGACCCGTCCGCCGGCGCCCTCGACGTCGCCATCATCCGGCAGCGGGCGACCGCCGGCGAGCGCGTCGGGTCGCTGCTGGTCAACCCCGGTGGCCCGGGGGTCAGCGGGTACGACTTCGTGCGCGATGCATCCGCGCAGCTCGTGCCGCCCGACGTCGCACAGCACTACGACGTCATCGGGTTCGACCCGCGCGGTGTGGGCCGCTCGTCGGCGGTGTCGTGCACGGATGCGGCGGGGCTGGACGCGTTCCTGTACGGCATCCCGGACGGCACGCGCGGGTCGGCGCAGTGGGATGAATCGGCCTCGCAGGAGGCGGAGCGCTTCGCCGATGCGTGCGAGGCCAACAGCGACGGACTGCTGCCCTACATCTCCACGGCCGACGCTGCGCGCGACATGGACCTCATCCGCGCCGTGCTCGGCGACACGACGCTGAACTACCTGGGCTACTCGTGGGGGACGGCGCTCGGCGCCCGCTACGCCGACCTGTTCCCGCAGCGCGTGGGGCGCATGGTGCTCGATGGTGCGATGGACCCGTCGGTGCCGGGTTCGCTCGTCGGCGCGGAGCAGGCGATCGGCTTCGAGAAGAGCCTGCGCGCGTTCTTCGCCGACTGCGGCGACCGCGAGGACTGCCCGTACGCGGGCAGCGTCGACGACAAGCTCGCCGACCTCGGCGCCCTGCTCTCCCGCGTCGACCGGCGGCCGGTGCCGGCGGAGGACGGCCGCCGTGTGGGGGCCGACACGCTCCTGACCGGGATCGTCTCGACGCTGTACTCGCCCGGGTCGTGGGTGCTCCTGCGACAGGCGCTGGCCGATGTCGAGAACGGCGACCCGACGACGATCCTCGCCTCGGCCGACGCCTACAACGAGCGGATCGACGGGGTCTACGTGTCGAATTCGACGGAGGCGTTCACGGCCTACAACTGCATGGACTATCCCCAGGACTCCGCCGAGCTGCAGCAGCAGGCGCAGGACCGCGTCGCTGCCGAAGCGCCGGTGACGGCGCCGTACTGGTTCGGCGTCGACGTCTGCGCGTCGTGGCCGGTACCGCCCACCGGCGTGCGCGCGCCCGTGAGCGCCCCCGGCGCGGCGCCGATCCTCGTGATCGGCACGACGGGCGACCCGGCCACACCCTACGTGTGGGCGCAGTCGCTGGCGGCGCAGCTGGAATCGGGCGTGCTGATCACGCGCGTGGGCGAGGGGCACACCGGCTACAACCAGGGCAACACGTGCGTCGACGACGCCGTGGACGCGTACCTCGTCGACGGCACGGCACCGACCTCCGACCTCCGGTGCGGATGACGCCCGGGCCACGACACCCGTGCGTGTTCGCGGCGGCCTCCGCGACCAGGTAAGATCGTTGATCGTGCATCGCGCAAGCGACGCGCGCCACCTTAGCTCAGTCGGCAGAGCGATTCACTCGTAATGAATAGGTCAAGGGTTCGATTCCCTTAGGTGGCTCCAGTTCTCCCGAACCGGAGCGGACATGACGAACGCACTCGAAGCGGTCGTCGAGATCTTCTCGTGGGTCGGTCTCGGCGTCGGCTCGCTCGTCGGGATCATCGCTCTGGTGGCGCTTCTCGCCGACGGCTCGTGGGTGCGCGTGCGCGGATTCGTCGAGCACGAGGCCGACGGCGCAGTCATCCGCTGGTTCGACGAAGACGGCCTCGCCAACGCCTGCCCGCTCTCCGATGCGCAGGTGGCGCACCTGGCAGGGGCGGATGCGGCGGACATCTGGGTGCGGCGCGGAGTCACCGGGCGCATGCGGTTCACGCGTCATTCGCCGGCGGTTCGCGCGTGGACGCTGCTCGCCGCCATCCTTCTCGCCGTCGGCGCGGTCGCCGTCGTGGTCTCGATCGTGCTCCTGTTCGTGAGCTGAGTCCGTCCCGCACTGGCGAGAAAAGCAGGTTGCTAGATAAGCTAGCTATATGTCCGCGACCGATGCCCCCACGCGCCGCGCGCGGCGCGCCGACGACAGCCGCCCCGAGCGCCCCAGCGGCCGCGTCCCGCGGTGGCTGCGCATCCTGCTGCCCACCGTCCTGATCCTCGTCTGGTTCGCCGGCGGGTCGATCGGCGGGCCGTACTTCGGCAAGGTCGAGGAGGTCTCCACCAACGACCAGTCGTCGTTCCTGCCGCAGTCGGCCGACGCCACGACGGTCAACGAGCGCCTCGCCGACTTCCTGGGCGAGGGAAGCATCCCGGCGGTCGTCCTCGTGGAAGCGGACGCAGCGCTCACCGACGCGCAGCTGACGCAGCTGCAGACACTCGCCGACGATCTCGCGCAGGAGCCCGATGTCGTCGACGAGGTGTCGCCGCCGGTCGTGAGCGAGGACGGCCGTGCCGTGCAGATCTTCGTGCCGTTGGACAGCGGGGGAGAGGTGCGCGACGCCGTGGAGGCGCTCCGCTCCACCGTCGCCTCCGACGTCCCCGACGGGCTGCGCGCGTGGGTGACCGGGCCGGCGGGGTTCACCGCCGACCTGGCAGAGGGCTTCCTCGGCATCGACGGGCTGCTGCTCCTCGTCGCCCTCGCCGCGGTGTTCGTGATCCTGATCGTCGTCTACCGCTCACCTCTGCTGCCGATCCTCGTCCTCCTCACCTCGGTGTTCGCGCTGTGTGTCGCGCTCCTGACGGTGTGGTGGCTCGCGTACGCCGGCATCGTCGTGCTCAACGGACAGGTGCAGGGCATCCTGTTCATCCTCGTGATCGGGGCGGCGACCGACTACGCGCTGCTGTACGTCGCGCGCTTCCGCGAGGCCGTCGCCGACGGGCTCGCCCGCTGGGACGCGACGCTGCGTGCGTGGCGCGGCGCGTTCGAGCCGATCCTCGCCTCCGGCGGCACGGTCATCGCGGGCCTGCTGTGCCTGCTGCTCTCCGACCTCGCCAGCAACCGCGCCCTCGGTCCGATCGCGTCGATCGGCATCGTCTTCGCGATGCTCGCCGCGCTGACCTTCCTTCCCGCCCTGCTCCTCGCGGTGGGCCGCGGCGCCTTCTGGCCGTTCATCCCGAAGCAGCCGGTCACGCCGCTCGCCGACGACCTCTCGGGCCCGGTCCGCGGGGTGTGGGCGCGGCTCGCCCGATTCGTCACCCGGCACGCGCGGCCGGTGTGGATCGTCAGCACGATCGTGCTGCTCATCGGATGCGTCGGTCTCACGCAGCTGCGCGCCGAGGGTGTGCCCGCGAGCGACCTCGTGCTGGGCGCATCCGAGGCCCGCGACGGTCAGGCCGCGCTCGCCGAGCACTTCCCGGCAGGGTCGGGGAGCCCCGTGTACGTCCTCCTCGACGAGGACCGTGCCGCCGACGCCGTGACGGTGCTCGAGGACGCGAGCGGCATCGACAGCGTCGCGATCGTGGCGGCCGACTCGCCCACCGGGCAGGCGCCCGTGTCGGTCGAGGGCGGTGCGCTGGCGGTGAGCGCGTTCGGCCCGCCCGGAACGCCGGCGCCCGCGCCGACGGTGTCGGACGGGCAGGTGCTGCTTGCCGCCACGCTCGCCGATGCCGCCGACTCGGATGCGGCGGAGACGACGGTGCGCGACCTGCGGGAGGCGCTCGATGCCGACCTCGGTGCCGGTACCGCGCTCGTGGGCGGCGAGACGGCGATCGACGTCGACACGAACGACACGTCGATCCGCGACCGCACGCTCATCATCCCCGTGATCCTCGGCGTCGTGCTCGTCATCCTCATGCTGCTGCTCCGCGCGATCGTCGCCCCCGTGCTGCTGATCCTCAGCACCGTGCTGTCGTTCGGCACGGCCCTCGGGGTCAGCGCGCTCGTCTTCGACTACGGCTTCGGGTTCCCGGGCGCCGACCCCTCGGTGCCGCTGTACGGGTTCGTCTTCCTCGTCGCGCTCGGCATCGACTACAACATCTTCCTGATGTCGCGCGTGCGGGAGGAGTCGCTCGCGCACGGCACGCGGCCGGGCATCCGGCGGGGGCTCGTGTCCACGGGCGGCGTCATCACATCGGCCGGTCTCGTCCTCGCCTCGACGTTCGCGGCGCTCGGGGTCATCCCGATCCTCTTCCTCGCGCAGATCGCGTTCATCGTCGCGTTCGGCGTGCTGCTGGACACGTTCGTCGTCCGGTCGCTCCTCGTGCCCGCGCTCGCGCTCGACATCGGGCGTGCGATCTGGTGGCCGTCCACGCTCGCCCGTCGTCCTGAGCCGGCCGCAGCGACCGCGGCACGCGGCGCCGTGGACCCGGCGCATCCGCGGCGTGCAGCTCGACGCACGCGCGGATCGTGACGCCTCCGCGGCGTAGGGTCGAGGCATGACGCGAGCCCTGTTCATCGTCGATGTGCAGAACGACTTCACCGAGCGCGGCGCCCTGGGCGTCGAGGGCGGTGACGCGGTCGCCGAGCGCATCACGCGCTTCCTGCACGCCCACGCCGGCGATTACGCGATGATCGTCGCCTCGCGGGACTGGCACCACGGCGACGACGACAACGGCGGCCATTTCTCCGATCATCCCGATTTCATCGACACGTGGCCGGTGCACTGCGTGGGCGGTACGTTCGGCGCCGACTACGACGAGGTGTTCGACACGTCCGCCGTCACGCACCACCTGAAGAAGGGGCAGGGCAAGCCCGCCTACTCGCTGTTCGAGGGCGTGGACGGCGAGGGCCGCACGGCGACCGACCTGCTCGAGCACGCTGGCATCCGCGACATCGACGTCGTCGGGCTGGCGACCGACTACTGCGTGCGCGCGTCGGCGCTCGACGCGCTGAAGGCCGGGCGCGGCGTGCGCGTCTTCCGCGACCTCGTCGCGGGCGTCCACGCGGATCGCAGCGCCGCGGCGCTCGACGAGATCCGCGCGGCAGGCGGCGTCGTCGCCGACTCCGGCGTGTGACCGCCGCGCGTCGATGGCCCGCCGAGCTGGCGGGCTGGGCGGCGGCACTCGCGCTGTCCGTCGGCGTCGTCGGTGTGGTGGCGACGGTGAGCGCCGACCTCCTGTTCACCGACGGCGATTCGCTCATCGTCGCGATGGTCGTGCGCTCGCTCGGCCTCGGTCAGCCGCAGGCCTGGGCCATGTCGCCCGTGCTGTTCCTTCCCGAGATCGTCGTCTTCGGGCTCCTATCGCTCATGGGGCTCGGGTTGCGGGCGACGATCGTGCTCAACGCGGTCGTGAACCTCCTCGCCCTCTACGGTGCGCTGCGGGTCGTCTCCGGCCGACGCAGTCCGGGCCGCGCGCCCGTGGCGGCCGCGCTGGCCGCATTCGGGGCGGTCGCGATCCTCGCGCTCCTCGAGGGCACGGCGACCCGCGACGGCGCCGCGTTCGTGACCCTGTTCACCACCACGACGTACTACTCCGCGACCGTCGTGGCGATGCTCGTGACCGTCGGGCTCATCCGTCGCCTGCTCGAGCGGCCGGATGCGGCGTCCTGGCCGACGCTCGCCGTGGTGGCCGTGATCGCCGCCGTCTCGATGCTCTCGAACCCGCTCTTCGTCCTGTGGGCCGTGGCGCCGGCCGGCGTCGTGCTCGCGGCGCTGGCGGTGGCGCGCCGCGCGCCGTGGCGCACCGTGATCGTCGTCGGCGCCACCCTCGTGGTAGGCGCGGCGCTCGGATACGCCGCGCGCGGGTTCTTCGCCGGCACGATCGTCGCGCAGAGCGACAACTACTTCCGCCTCGGCCAGGTGGGCCGGTCGGCCGATGCGTACGGCGCCGTCCTGACGCAGACGGCCTCGACGTGGCACGGCGCGCTGTGGCTCATGCTCGTCCTGGCGCTGTGGGCCGGTGCTCTCGGTATCGCCGTCGCCGCGTGGCGCGCCCGGCGCGCCGGGGTCGCGTTCGCGGCAGGGATCGCCGCGCTCGGCCCCGTGCTCGTGACCGTCGGCGCGTTCGCGCTCGGCACCGACGCCGTGCGCTATCTGCAGCCGTGGCTGTTCCTGCCCGCCGGGGCCCTCGCGTGCGTGCGGCCCGCCGCGGTCTCGAGAGCGCGCCGACGCATCGCCCTCGGGGCGACCACGGTCGTCGCGGTCGCCGCGGCGCTGATCGGTGCGCCCGCCGCGGCGGCCGCCGCATCCGGCACCGACCGCGACGTGCAGTGCGTCGTCGATTGGGTCGCGGCGTCGGGGCGCACCGGCGCGGGGCAGTTCTGGACCGTGCGCGCGCCCAAGGCGGCGCTCCCCGATCCCACGCGACTCGTGCAGGTCGACCACACCCTCCGCGTCTACACGTGGCTGACCAATCGCACCGACGCCGACGGTGCGCGCGTGACATTCCTTGTTCAGGATGCGCAGTCGCCGGCGTTCGAGCTGCCCGGGGGAGCGTCCCCCGCGGATGCGGCGCCCGTCGCGTGCGGGCGCTACACGATCTACGACTTCGGCGACCGCGTCCTGCCGCTCGGCCCGCCCCGCGACTGAGCGACGGAGGAGCGGTCAGCTGTTGACGAGGCTCGAGACGAGGTTGATCGTGGCCGCGAGCACCACCACGCCGAACAGGAACGACAGCAGCGCGTGCCGCAGCGCCTCGCGCCGCATGAGACTGCTCGTGAGTGTCGTGTCCGACACCTGGTAGGTCATCCCGAGCGTGAACGCGAGATACGCGAAGTCGCGGTAGTCCGGCGGCTCGGACTGGTTGAAGTCGATGCCGCCGCCGTGCAGGAAGTAGGCCTTGGCGTAGCGGAGCGTGAAGAGCACGTGGATGAGGAACCACGACGCGGCGACCGTCACGAGCGCGACCGCGGCGAGCTGGAAACGCGCGGCTTCGCTGGAGACGTTCCCCGACTCCGCCAGCACGAGGCCGATCGCGCCGAAGCTCGCGAGACTCGCGACGACGAGGAGGGTCTGGGCGACCCGCCGGGTCGGATCCTCGCGGCTCGCGTGCCGCGCCGTCTGCGTCGCATCCAGCCGCAGGATCGTCAGCCACGTGACCAGCGAGTAGGTCGCCGCGCCGGCGATCCACCCGATCGCGGGCGCATACGCCCACGATCCGACCGCCCCGACGACGATCGTGACGACGGCGGTGATCGCGAAGAGCGCGCCGACCCGCCACCCCGCCCGGTGGCGTCGGTCGGTGAAGTCGCGCTCGGGGGTGTGTCCCTGCGCGCCCGGGGGTGGAGTCGGATGATCCACGGCGGTCCTTCGATCGACGGAGTCGGTGTTCGAAGGCTAATCCGCGCGCGGCCCCACGCTGCGGTCCCGGCGCGCGAATCGCCGCATCCCGGTGCATCGGGTTCAGCGCGCGGCGATGCGGCACTGCTCTGTCGCCTGGGCCGCCGGTATCGATGGCCGTCCTTCACCTCTCGGCGCTCAGTTGGCTCCGGGGCGCTCGCGAGGGGTGGGATCTGCCGCGTCGAGTTCCACCCGCATGACGGGGCGCGTGCGGCAGGTGCGCCCGATCTCGTGGAAGCCGGCCTCGACGAACATCGACACCGTGCCGGTGAACAGCGCCGAGGCGGCCGGGCGTGAAGTCGAGAGTGCGGTGTCGACGGGGTGGCCGTCGAGCACGGATGCACCGTGTTCGCGGGCGTGCGCGATGGCGCGGAGGAGGAGCGCTGCGCCCACCCCCTGTCCGCGCGCCTCGCGCCGGTCGTTCACCCACGCGACCCAACAGGCGTGCGGGTCGTCGCTCAGGAGCCGGCGCAGCGCTGCGTTCTCCGTGATGCCGGGCAGCGACGCGCGCGGCACGACACGGCTCCAGCCCACCGGGCCTCCGTCAAGGTAGGCGATCACGCCGATGGGGACGACTGCTCTTTCCACCTCGTGATGCAGGGCGACCTCGTTCGACGGCCCGTCGTGCCGTCGGAACCGCTGGCACCAGCACGAGTCCGCCCTCGACGCGACGGGGCCGAAAGCGGCGCGGACGTCGGCCCACCGGTCGCTCGTCGCCGGTTCGACACGAATGGTCATCCCGCCATGATCGCGGCTGCGCGACGAGAGCCGCCAGTATCGACGTCGTCGGCCCGCTCAGCGGAAGGTGAGCACGCCCGTCGCCAGCTGGAACGGCGCGGGCACGGGAGGACGCTGGAGACGCCGGATTCGCTGGCACGCGAGTCGCGTCCAGGGCTCGTGCCGGCGCGTGCCCGTGACGAACACGACGAGGCTGCCGTCGTCGGCGATGCGCAGCGCCGGGTCGCACACGCCCGCACCCATCCACTCCGGCGTGTCCGGACCATCCGTGTCGAGGATCCGCACCGGCGCGCTCCAGGCGGACCGCTGCGGCGAGGCGCTGGCAGCGGTCATGAGCCACAGTCCCTGCGGGGGGAATGGACGGGTTCCGTGCAGATTCGTGCCCGCGGCGAGGACCATCGTCCACCCGGCGGGCGCCCGCGCGAGAGCGATGTCGAAGAACCCTTCGGCGGGGGCGGCGAACCGCGTCGGGGCGCTCCACCCGTCGAGGCCGTTCGGACTCGTGACGCACCGCAGTTCGTAGTCGGGCTGCTCGCCCGGCGCGACCTCGTGCGGCGTCGCGAGGTACCACATGACGTAGGTGCCGTCTTCGTGCACGACGCGCGGCTCGAGCACACTCGGGCGTTCGGCGTCGCCGGTGATGAGCGGCGCCCCCGTGCGCCGCCACACGCCGTCGACCTGCTCGAGCACGCCGATCGCGTAGCGACTGCCTCGGCCGACATGACGCCGGCTTTCGCGCCCCGCGTAGTAGATGCGCGCCGGTGCGCCGCGGGAGGCGGGCACGTAGGACGGCGTGTGCATCCCGCCGCCGTCCCATGCGCCGCGCGGCGGATCGGCGACGAGCGCGCGCACTCTTCGGCCGCGCCGCTTCACGGGCGACCACCGAGCCGCCGGCAGCGCCTCCGAGCGCGGCGCCGTCGCGGCGTACAGGCGATTGCGGAAGCTCGTTGAGTAGCCGCCGAGGTAGAGCGTCCAGGTGTCGCCGTTCAGCGCGAGGTCGCCGCATCCGACACCCAGCAGTCCACGCGGCATCGGTCCGTGGAGCATGTCCCACAGGACCCGGGCGGATGCGAGCCGCATCACCGCGTCCGCGGAACGCCGACGGCCGAATGCGCGATCACGCGCCCACGGTACTGCGTCGACGCCGCGAGGGCTGCCTGAGTGGAGGCATTGGCGGGACGGTGGGCCCCGTGGGGCTCGAACCCACGACCCGCGGATTAAAAGTCCGATGCTCTACCGACTGAGCTAGAGGCCCGTGGCTCCAGCCTAGTCGTCGTGGACGGCACGGAATCCGGGACGGGAGGTGCCCGAACATCCTCCCGCGCGGATTCCCCAACCATCGTGGTCCCGGATTCCGTGCCCGACTCCCCGACGCGGCCGCCGGATCCTCCTCGCCCGAGGCTCACGGCGGCCGCGCGGCCCGACCAGGGAGCGGTGAACGCTCGCGCGACGTCGGGTGTCCGGGGACGTCATCGCCTGTTCGGAGCCCTCCGCGAATCGGATGGGGCAATCCGTTCGTGTCCGCGCCACGAACACGCACACAGGGTGGCCTGCCAGGAAGCGGGGGAGGAGTTTGGCATGCTGGTGGATGTGGTGATCGACGGCGTGGAAGTGTCCGAGCACGCCGACGAGCCCGTCGACCACATCGCGGGACTCCTTGCCCGCATCGCCGCCGGTGACCAGCAGGCCTTCGCCGAGCTCTACGACCTCATGTCGTCGCGCGTGTTCGGGCTCATCCGTCGCGTCCTCGTGGATCCGTCCCATAGCGAGGAAGTGCTGCAGGAGGTCTTCCTGGAGGTGTGGCAATCCGCGGGGAAGTTCGCTCCGAACAGAGGGCAAGGACGTTCGTGGCTTCTGACCATCGCCCACCGGCGAGCGGTCGACCGAGTGCGGTCGTCACAAGCGAGCACCGACCGCGACGTGCGGGTGGGCTTCCGCGACATCGAGGCACCGCGCGATGATGTAGCGGAGAACGTGGAGCTGCGCATCGAGGGGCGGCGCGTGGTGGAAGCGCTCGCGACGCTGCCCGAAGCGCAGCGCGAAGCGCTCACGCTGGCCTACTACGGCGGGTACAGCCAGAGCGAGATCGCGGCCCTCGTGGGAGCGCCGCTGGGAACGATCAAGACGAGAATGCGAGACGGCTTGAGCCGGTTGAGGAACGAGATGGGGGTGAGCGTGTGAACATCGACGAGTTCGGCGAGCTGTCGGCCGCTGCGGCGCTGGGCGCGCTCACGCCCGACGAGCAGCGCGCGTACGACGCCGCGCTGCGCGAGCACCCCGAGTGGGTGCACATCGTCCGCGCCGACGTCGAGACGGCCGTGCTCCTCGCCTCCGCCACCGACCCGGTCGACCCGCCCGCCCACATCCGCGGGGCTCTGCTCGCGCGGATCGGCGCGGCCGCCGTGTCGCCCGCCGCATCGGAGACCGACCCCGCCGAGGAGGACTACGCCGCAGCGGGTGCGACCCCCGTCGAGCCCGTGCACGCCGAGCCGCAGACGGCCGTCGCGGCGGGCGGATCCGGCTGGGGCCCGCGGTCGTGGTTCGCCCTCGCCGCATCCCTGGTCCTGCTCCTCGCGCTCGGCTTCGGCGCCGTCTCGCTCGGCCAGTACCTCAACCGCCCGGCGGCCGTCGTCGCGCTCGAGCAGATCGAGCAGGCGCCGGATGCGGCGTCGGCGAGCGTCGACCTCGGAGACGGGGGCGTGGCGACCGCGCACTGGTCCGAGCAGCTCGGGCGGGCGGTGCTGGTGTCGGATGACATGCCGCAGCTGGCGAGCGACAAGTCGTACGAGCTGTGGCTCATCCGCGACGGCCAGCCGCTCGCGGCCGGCCTCATGGACGTGTCGGGCGGCGCCAGCTCCGCCGTCATCGAGGGCACCTACGAGGCGGGCGATGTGATCGCCGTGACGATCGAGCAGGCGGGCGGCTCGCCCGACGGCACCCCGTCCGGCGCCCCGATCGTCGCGATCCCGACGGCTTGAGCGCCGCGGCCCGCTCGCAACGGTGCCGCGGGTAGCCTGGAGCGATGACCGATCCGTCGCGCGAATTCCACAAGCCCGTGCGCCGGCCCGCGGAGCTCTTCGACCGACTGTTCGCCGCCGACGATCCGGCCGAGGTCTCGCGCGCCGCGCACAGCACCGCGCAGGCACTCCTGTCGCGCGTGCGCGAGGACCCGTCGGCCGAGGTCGTCGACCGCCTCGTCGCGTTCACCGACGAGAACGGCATCGACGACATCGCCGAGCTGTGGTCGCGCTCGCCCGCCCGCTCGCTGCCCGGCGCGCTGTGGCGGCTGTACCTCCTGCAGCTCATGATCCACGACGACCCGCAGACGGCCGCGCTGCTCTACGAGCGCGGGCGCACCATGATCCCGTCCTCCGACCCCGTCGTGGCAGGAGCGCCGTCACCGGCGAGCCCCGAGGAGCTCGTGCAGCTCATCGACACGATCCTCCGCGGACTGTTCACGGGCGACTTCGCCGTCGCCCTCGACCGCGCCGCGGCGTTCTGCCGGGTGCAGGCGGCGGGCGCGACGTACCTCGCCGACGACTACGAGGCGACCGAGCCCGAACGCGCATCGACGTTCACGTCCCGCGCCCTGCGCCTGTCGACGTACGCGAACGACCTCGCCGCGTGCGCCGCGCTGTGGCGCCGCGAATCGCTCACCTGACCTCGCGGATGCGGCGCCCCGCGGCGCGCGCAGGGGAAACCACGCGCGAGCCGGAACAACACGTCGCGCATGATTTCTCGCCAGCTCCGTGGTTTCTCGCGTCGGGACGCGCCCCGGCAAAGAAAGTGCCGGGCCGCAGAACGCCCGGTGCCGGTGGCCGCTGCGCGGGAGAGGCGTTCCGCGCCCCGGCAAAGAAAGTGCCGGGCCGCAGAACGCCCGGTGCCGGTGGCCGCTGCGCGGGAGAGGCGTTCCGCGCCCCGGCAAAGAAAGTGCCGGGCCGCAGAACGCCTCTCGGCGCAAGGCCGCTCATAGCGGCAGAAGATGGAGCCCGGGGTTACTGCGGCCCGGCTACAGGAGTCTAACAAGCGCACGGCGGTGCTATTCCCGGCCTAGTCTCGGAGCATGGCTTGGCGCTACGCTCTCGTCCTCGACCCGGCGGCCGCGGACGACACCCGTACGGAATTCCGTGACACCTTCACGCCGATCGACCCGGCTGCGCCGGCGCTCAGCGTCGGGGAGCTGTCCACGCAGCGCGGCGACGGGATCTTCGAGTCGATCGGCGTCGTCGACGGGCACGCGCAGGAGACCCAGGCGCACCTGGAGCGCCTGGCTCACTCCGCGCAGCTGTGCGACCTGCCGGCGCCGCACCTTCAGCAGTGGCGGCAGGCCGTCGACGCAGTCGCCGCGGAGGCCGATGCGGGGGAGAGCGTCATCAAGCTCATCCTCAGCCGCGGCGTCGAGCACGGCCCGGCTCCGACGGCCTGGGTGACTCTGGCGCCCGCTCCCGACAACTCGCGTGCGCGCGAGGACGGTATCCGGGTCGTGGTGCTCGATCGCGGCCTCGACAGCGGCGCGCCGGCGCGCGCACCGTGGCTGCTGCTGGGAGCGAAGACCCTCTCGTATGCGGTGAACATGGCCGCCATCCGCGAGGCGAAGCGCCGCGGGGCGTCCGACGCGATCTTCGTCTCGAGCGACGGGTACGTGCTGGAGGGCCCGACGTCCTCGGTGCTGCTGCGCTTCGGCGACCGGTTCGTCACCCCCGAGCCGGGCGCGGGAATCCTGCACGGCACGACGCAGCTGAGCATCTTCGCGTGGCTGGCCGCGCAGGGCTTCGAGACCGCCTACGAGGCGGTGCCCGCATCCGCCCTCGCCGACGCGGATGCGGCGTGGCTGGTCTCGAGCGTCCGCCTCGCCGCGCCCGTCACGGCCATCGACGACCGCGAGCTCGCGGTGGACCGGGCCTTCACGGCGGAGCTGAACGCGTACCTCCTGTCGCCGCGCGACTGAGCACCCGCCCGCCGCGCGCACAAACGCGGCCTGCGCCGAGGAACGCCGCATCGCAGCGTTTCCCGGCGCAGATCGCGTTCATCGACGCCACCGCGCGGCGCAGGGCCGGCTCAGCCGAAGCGGCCGGAGACGTAGTCCTCGGTCGCCTGCACCGACGGCGTGGTGAAGATCGTCGCGGTGTCGTTGTACTCGATGAGCTTGCCGGGCTTGCCGGTGCCGGCGATGTTGAAGAACGCCGTCTTGTCGGACACGCGCGAGGCCTGCTGCATGTTGTGCGTGACGATCACGACGGTGTAGTCGTTCTTGAGCTCGCCGATCAGCTCCTCGATCGCGTACGTGGAGATCGGGTCGAGCGCGGAGCACGGCTCGTCCATGAGAATGACCTCGGGCGACACAGCGATCGCGCGCGCGATGCACAGACGCTGCTGCTGGCCGCCCGACAGGCCCGAGCCGGGACGGTCGAGGCGGTCCTTGACCTCGTTCCACAGGTTGGCGCCCTGCAGCGACTTCTCCACGAGCGCGTCCGCGTCGCTCTTGGAGATGCGCTTGTTGTTCAGGCGCACCCCGGCCAGGACGTTCTCGCGGATCGACATCGTCGGGAAGGGGTTCGGCCGCTGGAAGACCATGCCCACCTGCCGACGCACGAGCACGGGGTCGACACCCGGGCCGTACAGGTCGTCGCCGTCGAGCAGCACCTCGCCCTCGACGCGCGCGCCGGGGATGACCTCGTGCATGCGGTTGAGGGTGCGCAGGAATGTGGATTTGCCGCATCCGGACGGACCGATGAAGGCGGTCACGGTGCGCGGCTCGATGTCGAGCGAGACTCCCTCGACCGCCAGGAAGTCGCCGTAGTAGACGTTCAGGTCGTTGACTTCGATGCTCTTGGACACGATTCCTCGGGTTTCGCTTTCGGGTAGGGCTCAGCGGCCCAGCTTGGGGGAGAAGATGCGTGCGACGACCCGCGCGATGAGGTTCAGCACCATCACGATCACGATGAGCACGAGCGCCGCCGCCCACGCGCGGTCGATGTACGCGGAGGCGGGGATGCCCTGGTTCATGTACTGCGAGTAGGCGAACACCGGGAGGGTCGCCATGCGACCGTCGAACAGGTCGTAGTTCATCGATGTCGCGACGCCGGCGGTGAGAAGGAGCGGGGCCGTCTCGCCGATCACTCGGGAGATCGACAGCATGACACCCGTCGTGATACCCGCCACCGCGGTCGGCAGCACGACCTTGCTGATCGTGAGCCACTTCGGCACCCCGAGCGCATACGACGCCTCGCGAAGCTCGTTGGGGACGAGACGCAGCATCTCCTCGCTCGAGCGCACGACGACCGGGATCATGAGCACCGAAAGCGCGACGGCGCCCATGATGCCCATGCGCACGCCGGGTCCGAGGAACAGCGCGAACAGCGCGTACGCGAACAGGCCCGCCACGATCGAAGGGATGCCCGTCATGACGTCGACGAGGAACGTGATGCCCCGCGCGAGGCGCTTTCCGGCGCCGTACTCGACGAGATAGATCGAGGTGAAGATGCCGATCGGGATCGAGATGACGGCCGCGGCCAGTGTGATCAGCAGCGTGCCGACGATCGCGTGCAGCGCGCCACCGCCTTCGCCCACGACGTTGCGCATGGAGCTGGTGAAGAAGGTTCCGCTCAGACCCGCCACGCCGTTGGCGACGACGGTCACGGCGACCGACACGAGCGGGACCATCGCGATGCCGAACGCCGTGACGACGACACCCGTCACGAGTCGGTCGACGGCCTTGCGGTTGCCCTCCACGAGCGTGGACACGATCGTGATGAGCACGAGGTACACCAGCGCGGTGAGCACCACCCATCCAGCGATGTTGAAGCCCGTGCCCTCGGCCGCGGCCATGATGCCGAAGAGGATGCCGACGATCGCGGCGCTCCCGGCCAGCAGCGCCCACGGCGCCCACGCCGGAAGGCGACCTGAGGTGAGGGAGACCTGACCGCGGACGGGACCGGGTGCGTGACGGGTCGCGGCGGCGGCGGTGGTGGCGGTCATGTCAGTTGGCTCCCGAGAAATCCTTGCGCCGGCTCACGATGTAGCGAGCCAGCGCGTTCACGGCGAAGGTGACGACGAACAGGATGAGACCGGTCGCGATCAGCACGTTGATGTTCGTGCCGTACGCCTCCGGGAACGTCAGCGCGATGTTCGCAGGGATCGTGCTGGGGTTCTGCGAGGTGAACAGCTGGATCGTCACGACGCCCGTCGCCGAGAGCACGAGGGCCACGGCCATCGTCTCGCCCAGTGCGCGACCCAGGCCGAGCATCGACGCGGAGACGATGCCGCTGCGCCCGAACGGGAACACCGCCATGCGCACCATCTCCCACCGGGTGGCGCCGAGGGCGAGCGCGGCCTCCTCATGCAGGACGGGGGTCTGGAGGAAGATCTCGCGGCAGATGGCGGTGATGATCGGGGTGACCATGACGGCCAGCACGATCGCTGCGGTGAAGATCGTGCGGCCGGTCGCGGACGCATCGCCTGAGAACAGCGGGAACCAGCCCGCATTGGTCGTGAGCCACGAGTACACCGGCTGCGCGGCCGGAGCGAGCGTCAGAATCCCCCAGAGGCCGAAGACGACAGAGGGCACGGCTGCGAGCAGATCGACGATGTAGCCGAGGCCCTGAGCCAGCCGGCGCGGCGCGTAGTGGGAGATGAAGAGGGCGACCGCCACGGACAGCGGGACCGCCATGATGAGCGCGAGGACGGAGGCCCAGACGGTTCCGAACGCGAGCGGCCACACATACGACCAGAAGTTCCCCGGAAGGATCGAGGCGTTCTCACTGGTCGCCGTGAGCCCGGGCACGGACTGGACGACGAGGAAGATCGTGACCGCGGCGAGGGTCACGAGGATCATGCTGCCGGCGAACAAAGCGGTTCCGCTGAACCACCGGTCGCCGGGACGCTGCTTCGGCTTCTCTCGGGTCGGAGCCGTGGTCGAGGTCATGATGTCCTGTCTCGGGTTCGGGATCAAGGCGATACCCGGCCCGGCGCGAACGCCGGGCCGGGTATCACGGTATTACTCCGCGGCGATCAGATCGATCGCGGCGTTCACCTTCTCGCGCAGGGCGTCGCTGATGGGCGCGCTGCCGGCGGCGTCGGCCGCGGCGGTCTGGCCCTCTTCGCTGGCGACGTACTGCAGGAAGCCCTTGACCACCGGGGCGACCGACGCGTCGGCGTACTCCTGGCACGCGATCATGTAGCTGATCAGGACGATCGGGTACACACCGGCCGTGGTCGAGGTGCGCTCGAGGGCGATGGCGAGGTCACCGTCCGCGCGGCCCTCCTCGAAGGGCGACTCGTCCGCGATCTTGGCGGCAGCCTCGGGGGAGTACTCGACGAACTCGTCGCCGACCTTGATGGCGGCCGTGGCGAGGCCCTCCTCCTTGGCACGGGACGCGTCGGCGTAGCCGATCGTGCCGTTTCCGCCGGCGACCGCCGACACGACGCCGGAGGTGCCGTTCGCACCCTCACCGCTGTCCAGCGGCCAGACGCCGTCGGGCTCGGACGTCCACACGTCGGGAGCAGTCTGGAAGAGGTAGTCGGTGAAGTTCTCGGTCGTACCCGAGTCGTCCTGACGGTGGACCGGGGTCACGGCGAGGTCGGGGAGCGTCACGCCCTCGTTCAGCGCGGCGATCGCGGGGTCGTTCCACTTGGCGATCTTGCCCGAGAAGAGCCCGGCGACCGTCGCGGCGTCGAGGTTGAGCTTGTCGACGCCCTCGAGGTTGAAGATCACCGCGATCGGCGAGATGTAGGTCGGCAGCTCGATGATGCCCGAGCCCTCCGCGCAGCCGCTGAACGGGCCGGCTTCGATCTCATCGGACTTGAAGGCACGGTCCGAGCCGGCGAACGCGAAGGCGCCGGCCTGGAACGACTCACGACCGGCGCCGGAGCCGGCGGCATCGTACGAGATGGTCACGTCGGGGTTGGCGGTCTGGAAGCCTGCGGTCCACGCCTGGACCGCCACCTCCTGCGACGTAGCACCGCCGCCGGCGATCTCGCCGGAGAGGTCGGACGCAGCCGACGACGAGTCGCCGTTCGGGGTGCTGCCTTCGTTCGCGGCGCAGCCGGCGAGGGCGAGGGCCGCGACGGCGGCGACCGCGCCGAGCTTGGCGAAACGGGTGATCTTCACGATGGTGATCCTTTGCGGGATGTCGGGAACTGTGCGAACCCGGTGCAGGGCTCGTCCTGAAAGGTAGACACCGGCGCTTAATCGGAAGCGCTGTGCGGGTGAACGCGAGGTGAACGGCGCCAGGCCCTTCCCCACTCTTCCCGTGACCTCTGTGGCACGAAGCGTTCACCCGGACTCCGTACGGTGGCGGGCATGCCGCACCCCGAATCCGGCTCCGGACCCGCGGAGGCGTTCGCATGACCGCGTCCGACCAGAGGGTCCTCGACCGTTCCGCCGATGTCGCCGCTGCGCGCACGCTCGTCGACGTGCTCGTGCAGACCACAACCGCGCACCCGGAGGCGTCCGCGATCGACGACGGATCGGGGGCTCTCAGCTACGCCGAGCTTCTCGCACGGGTGCGGCGCACCGCGGCGCGCCTGCGCGCGGCCGGCGTGGACAGCGGCGATCGCGTCGGCATCCGGATGCCGTCGGGGTCGAAGGAGCTGTACATCAGCATCCTCGGCGTGCTGTTCGCCGGCGCGGCGTACGTCCCGGTGGACGCGGACGACCCCGACGAGCGCGCGCGGCTCGTGTTCGGCGAGGCCGGGGTGCGTGGCATCATCGGCGGCGAGGGGGTCTTCGTCGCGGCGACGGATGCGGCGACCGCGGATGCTGCGGACGATCCCGCACCCGCCGAGCTCTTCGCGGGGGACACGCCCCATCCGGGGACGGCGTCGGTCGCCACCGCGGCGCCGCCGACGCCCGACGACGACGCGTGGATCATCTTCACGTCGGGCTCCACCGGGGTGCCCAAGGGAGTGGCGGTCACCCACCGTTCCGCCGCCGCCTTCGTCGACGCCGAGGCCCGCCTGTTCCTCCGGGACGCGCCGCTGGGGCCGGGCGATCGCGTGCTCGCGGGCCTGTCCGTCGCCTTCGATGCGTCGTGCGAGGAGATGTGGCTCGCGTGGCGGCACGGGGCATGTCTCGTACCCGCGCCGCGCTCGCTTGTGCGATCGGGGGAAGACCTCGCGCCGTGGCTGCTGCGCCAGACGATCTCCGTCGTGTCGACCGTGCCCACCCTCGCCGCGATGTGGCCGAGCGACGCGATCGAGAATGTGCGGCTGCTGATCTTCGGCGGCGAGGCCTGCCCGCCGGAGCTGGCGGCGCGGCTGGTGGATGAGGGCCGAGAGGTGTGGAACACGTACGGACCCACCGAGGCCACGGTCGTGGCGTGCGCCGCCCTCCTCGATGGGACGACGCCGGTGCGCATCGGACTGCCGCTGGACGGCTGGGAGCTCGCCGTCGTCGACAGAGACGGACAGAGGGTGGCCGAGGGCGGCGTCGGCGAGCTCATCATCGGCGGGGTAGGCCTCGCGCGCTATCTGGACCCTGCGAAGGATGCCGAGAAGTACGCGCCTCTGCCCACGCTCGGCTGGCAGCGCGCGTACCGCTCCGGCGATCTCGTGCGCTTCGAGCACGCGGGGCTGGTCTTCCAAGGCCGTGCGGACGACCAGGTCAAGGTCGGCGGCCGCCGCGTCGAGCTCGGTGAGATCGAGGCCGCGCTGCACGACCTGCCGGGCGTGACGGCCGCGGCGGCCGCGGTGCGCACGAGCGAGGCCGGCGTGCCGCTGCTCGTCGGCTATCTCGTCGCCGACGACCCGGATGCGTTCGATCGTGCTGCCGCGCGCGCGGCGCTCGCCGAGCGGCTGCCCGCGGGCATCGCGCCGCTGCTGGCGGTCGTCCCGGACCTTCCCGTCCGCACGTCCGGGAAAGTAGACCGTGCCGCGTTGCCCTGGCCGCTTCCCGGGGTGGAGGCTCCGCCCGCGTCTGATCTCACCCCCGCCGAAAGCTGGTTGGCGGAGCAGTGGCAGGCGGTGCTCGGCATGCCCGTGCCCGGACGGGACGCCGACTTCTTCGACCTCGGCGGCGGCTCGCTCGCGGCGGCACAGCTCGTCTCGCGCATCCGCCAGCGCGTGCCGGAGTTCTCCGTCGCGGACATCTACGACGTGCCGCGCCTGGCCGCGATGGCCACGGCGTTGGGTGCCCTTCCGGATGATGATGCCGACCGCGACTACCGACGCCCGGCGCCGACCCCGCGGCGCACGCAGTGGGCGCAGACGCTGCTGGGGGCACCCCTGTTCGTCCTCTCCGGAATCCGATGGGTCCTATACCTCCTGACCGCCGCGGCCGTGCTGCGGCTCGTACCCGGTTTCGAGGTGCTGCCGTCGGTGCCGTGGCCGGTTCTCGTGGTGGGGCTCCTGGTCTTCGCGACGCCGTTCGGACGGATGGCGATCGCGGTCGTCGCAGCACGGCTTCTGCTGGCCGGCGTCGAGCCCGGCGACTATCCGCGCGGGGGCGGCGTGCACCTGCGGCTGTGGCTCGCCGAGCAGATCGCCGACCAGGTCGACGCCGCGGGGCTCGCAGGCGCGCCGTGGGTCGTGTATTACGCGCGCGCCCTCGGTGCGCGCATCGGCAGGAACGTCGACCTGCACACGCTGCCGCCGGTCACGGGGATGCTGGAGATCGGCGACGGCGCATCGATCGAGCCCGAGGTCGACCTCGCCGGGTACTGGATCGATGGTGACCTCCTGCGCCTGGGCGCTGTCCGCATCGGTGCGGATGCGGCGGTCGGTGCACGCTCGACGCTCGCGCCGGGGACGAGGATCGGGCAGCGCGCGGTGATCGCGCCGGGGTCGGCGGTGTTCGGCCGCGTGAAGGCTGATCAGGCGTGGGCGGGCTCGCCGGCCGTCCGCGTGGGCGGCGCGGGCGAGGGGTGGCCCTCAGAGCGCCCGCCGGCGCCGCGACGCTGGCTGTGGGCGTACGCCGCGTCGGCGGTCGTGCTCGCGGTCCTTCCGCTGATCGCCTTCGCAGCCGGTGGGCTCGTGCTCGCAGCGGGACTTCGCGGCGCGGCCGACCTGCTCTCTGCCGCGCTGGCCGCCTTCGCGTGGCTCGTGCCCGCGGTCGTCGTGGTCGGCATCGTGTTCGCCGCGTCGGTCGTCGCGCTCGTGCGCCTGTTGTCCGTGAGGCTTGACGAGGGCACCCATCCCGTGCGCAGCCGCGTCGCGTGGCAGGCATGGACGATCGAGCGCCTGCTCGACCTGGCTCGCACGGTGCTGTTCCCGCTGTACTCATCGCTGTTCACGCCCGTGTGGCTGCGGATGCTGGGTGCCGAGGTCGGCCGCGACGTCGAGGCGTCGACCGTGCTGCTGCTGCCGTCGCTCACACGCGTCGAAGACGGCGCTTTCCTCGCCGACGACACGATGGTCGCGTCGTACGAGCTGCATGCCGGGTGGCTGCGCCTGGGCGCCGTGCGCATCGGTAAGCGCGCCTTCCTCGGGAACTCGGGCATGGCTGCGCCGGGTCACCGCGTGCCGCGCGACGGACTCGTCGCCGTGCTCTCATCCGCGCCCGCGAAGGCGAAGGCGGGTTCGTCCTGGCTCGGCTCACCGGCGGTGCGCCTGCGCCGCCAGCCCGCCGCGGGTGACCAGAGCCGCACGTACCGTCCGTCTGCGGCGCTGCGCGCCGCGCGCGCCGCGTGGGAGCTCGGCCGCTTCGTTCCGGTGGTCGTCACGTGCGGCATCGGCCTGGGCGTCCTGTTCGGCCTCGCCGCGCTGTGGGAGGCGGTCGGACCGATCGCCACGGTCCTCGCATCCGGTCCGGTGCTGCTGGCGGCAGGAGCCGCAGCGGCCGCCGTCACGACCCTGGCGAAGTGGACGATCGTCGGCCCGATCGGTGCGGGGGAGCAGCCGCTGTGGTCGAGCTTCGTGTGGCGCACGGAGGTGTCGGACACCTTCACCGAGATGGTCGCCGCGCCGTGGTTCGCGCGGGGCGCGGCGGGCACGCCCGCGCTCGCGGTGTGGCTGCGCACTCTGGGCGCCCGGATCGGTCGTGGAGTGTGGTGCGACAGCTACTGGCTGCCCGAGCCCGACCTCGTCACCCTGGGAGACGCGTCCACCGTCAACCGCGGGTGCGTCGTGCAGACGCACCTGTTCCATGATCGAATCATGAGCATGGACACCGTGGAGCTCGAGCCGGGGGCGACCCTCGGTCCGCACAGCGTCATCCTGCCCGCCGCGGCCATCGGCGCGGATGCGACCGTCGGGCCGGCATCGCTGGTCATGCGCGGAGAACACGTGCCGGTCGGTTCGCGGTGGAGCGGCAACCCGATCGGGCCGTGGCGCGCTGTGCGGGTGCGTCCGTACCAGTCGGCCTCGTGAGCGCGGTCATCGCACCGGACCCGTATCTGCCGCAGAGCGGCGAGACGTCGTTCGGGGTCGCGTCATACGATCTCGAGCTGTCCTACCGGGTGCGCACGAACCGTCTCGAGGGCGTCGCGCGCCTGGTAGCCGTCGCCTTCGAGCCGCTGCGCGCGTTCAACCTCGACCTCGTCGGCCTGCGCGCGACACGCGTCCGCGTCGGGGCGAACGTGCGGGCGCGCTTCTCGCAGGGTCCGCGCAAGCTGCGGATCACCCCGGACGATCCGATCCCGGCGGGGGAGAGCTTCGCCGTCGAGGTGGCGTACGCGGGCGTACCGGCGCCCCGATCGTCGCGCTGGGGGGCGATCGGCTGGGAGGAGCTCGCCGACGGCGCCCTTGTGGCCGGCCAGCCCTCCGGCGCGCCGACGTGGTTCCCGTGCAACGACCGGCTGTCCGACCGCGCGACGTACCGCATCGCGATCACGACGGACGGGGAGTACGCCGCGATCGGGACCGGGCGCCCCGGCCCCGTCACCCGCTCCGGCGGCCGCGTGCGCGCCGAGTTCTCGACCGACGTCCCGACGGCCACGTACCTGGCCGCCGTGCAGATCGGGCGGTACCGCACACGCGAGATCGCCGCGCCGGCGGCTACGGTGACGGTGTCGGCCCCGCGCTCGCGCGACACCGAGGTCGCGCGGGCGTTCGCAGCGGTACCCGCGATGCTCGGCGCCTTCACGGCCGCGTTCGGGCCCTACCCGCAGGATGCCTGCGCGCTCGTCGTGACCGAGGACGAGCTGGAGATCCCGCTGGAAGCGCAGGGGATGGCCGTGTTCGGGGTCAACCACCTCGCACCGGCCGCGCAGCGCCTCGTCGCGCACGAGATCGCCCACCAGTGGTTCGGCAACAGCGTCGGGCTCGCGCGCTGGAGCGACATCTGGCTCAACGAGGGATTCGCCTGCTACGCCGAATGGCTGTGGTCGGAGGCCTCGGGGGGTCCGGATGCGGCGGAACTCGCCGCGCACCATCACGCGCGCCTCGCGGCCTCTCCGCAGGATCTCGTCATCGCCGACCCCGGTGCCGACCGGATGTTCGACGATCGGGTCTACAAGCGGGGTGCGCTCGCCCTGCAGGCTTTGCGCGGACGGCTCGGTGACGGCGCCTTCTTCGCGCTCGTGCGCGACTGGGCCACGACCCATCGCCACCGCCTCGTCACGACTGACGACTTCCGCGCCGCGGCGGCTGCCGCCGGTGCAGGACCGCTGCTCGCGGAGTGGATCGACCGCCCCGCACTGCCCTCACTCGCGAGGTGACCGCGGGATCACCGCGACCGAGACGAGCATGCCCGGCGGGCCCGCCGCGTCCCACCCCGTGATCGAACCAGCACGCCGGGGGAAACGCGCGCACCAACGATCCTCCTCCTCGGTGATCCGCACGGCACCGGGGTCGATGCGCAGTGCACGCCCGTCGGCCTTGAGCACCGCCTCGACGCGGACCCAATCGCGCAGGCCGGCGCCGGCACGCAGCACGCGGTCGAGGTTCAGGTCGTCCGAGCGCTCCGGCTCGGCGTCGATGCCGACAGCCGACGCCTCGGCAGCGACCGCGACGACGGCGTATCCTCCGGCGTACGCGATGCTCAGCGCCGGTCCGCCGCCGCGAAGGACTGGTCGGCCATGATCACCACCGCATCGGGAGCAGACCGACACGACCTCGGCGCCGGGCAGCATGCGTGCGATGAGCGCGCGTGAGACTTCGCGCGGCGCGGCAGCCCCCACCGCTGCCCATCCCAGCCGCACATCGGCGGGCCCGCACACGTCAGACCCGCGGTTCGTGCGTCTCGATCGACACGATGCCCGATCCCGGGTGGTCGACCGAGAGGTGCGCGACGGAGAAGGCAGCCGTCTCGAGCGCGGAGGCGCTGCCGAGGTACGAGCCGGGAAGGGTGCCGGTCGCCATCGCGAGTTCGCTGAGGATGTCGGGCAGCACGGGGCCGTGGCTGCAGAGGACGACGGGGCGCCGCGCGCGCACCCGTTCGCCGACGACGGCGCGCGCGTCGGAGGCGCCGTCCTCCCATGCATCCTGGCTGATGAGCGCGGTCTGGTCGATGCGCCGGCCGAGTGCCGCCGACAGCGGCGTGACGGTGCGGATGCAGCGCTCCGCGGGACTGGACACGATCCGCCGCACGCCGAAGGCGAGGAGCGGTCCGACGATCGCCTGGGACTGCTTCTTGCCGCGCGGCGCCAGCGGGCGCTGGGCGTCGGGCCCCCCCCAGTCGTCGCGCGAGACGGCCTTCGCGTGGCGCAGGACGATCAGCGGGAAGGTGCGCAGCACACCCTGGTCCAGCAGCGCCGCGAACGCGTCGAGGATCTCGACGTCGACCGGGTAGCTCAGGCGCTTGCGCGCCTTCTTGACGCTCGCCCACTCCAGCCCCGCGATCTCGCGGTTGGGCACGAAGGATGACGCCCGCACCGCCGCATCCGTCGCCTCGGCCGCCCAGTAGTGGACGATCTTCTCGCGCGACTTCGGGAGGTGGTACCGGGAGACACCGACCGGGGCGCCGAGGGCGACGCGGATGCCCGTCTCCTCGCGGATCTCGCGCACGGCGGTCTCGGCGAGCGTCTCACCCGGATCGACCTTGCCCTTGGGCAGCGTGATGTCGCGGTACTTCGTGCGGTGCACCATCAGCACGCGCACCTTGCCCTCGACCAGTCGCCACACCACTCCGCCGGCTGCGTAGACGGCGGTCGCGGTCATCGCACCGCCCGCGCGCGGCGCTTGCGCTGCACTGTCGCCATCGTCTTGTCCTGCAGGTCGACCAGCGGCTGGCCGTCGGCGTCGACGCTGCGGCGCACCCATTCGCCGTCGCCCTGCAGGTGCCACGAGCTCGTGCCGTCGCTCATCGCGAGGTCGAACAGGTGCGACAGCTCGTCGATCTCGTCGGGCGCGACGACCCGCACGAGCGCCTCGACGCGGCGGTCGAGGTTGCGGTGCATCATGTCGGCGCTGCCGATGTAGACCTGCGGGTTGCCGTCGTTCTCGAACGCGAAGATGCGCGAGTGCTCGAGGTAGCGGCCCAGGATGCTGCGGACCGTGATGTTCTCGCTCAGGCCGGGCACGCCGGGCTTGAGCGAGCAGATGCCGCGCACCCACACGTCGATCGGCACGCCCGCCTGGCTCGCACGGTACAGCGCGTCGATGATCTGCTCGTCGACCATCGAGTTGACCTTGATGCGCACGCGCGCGGGCTTGCCCGCCTCGGCGTTGCGGCGCTCCTTGTCGATGAGGCGGATGAGGCCCTTGCGCAGGTGGAGGGGCGCGACGAGGAGGCGCTTGAACTTCTTCTCGATCGCGTAGCCGCTCAGCTCGTTGAACAGGCGCGTGAGGTCGCGACCGACCTCGTTGTCGACGGTGAACAGGCCGAAGTCCTCGTACAGCCGGCTCGTCTTGGGGTTGTAGTTGCCGGTGCCGACGTGGCTGTAGTGCCGCAGCACGCCGTCTTCCTCGCGGATGACGAGCGCGAGCTTGCAGTGCGTCTTCAGTCCGACGAGCCCGTACACGACGTGCACGCCGGCCTTCTCGAGCTTGCGCGCCCACACGATGTTGTTCGCCTCGTCGAAGCGGGCCTTCACCTCGACGAGCGCGAGCACCTGCTTGCCCGCCTCGGCCGCGTCGATGAGGGCCTGCACGATCGGGCTGTCGCCCGACGTGCGGTACAGGGTCTGCTTGATGGCGAGCACGTGCGGGTCTTTCGCCGCCTGCTCCAGGAACGCCTGCACGCTCGTCGCGAACGACTCGTACGGGTGGTGCACGAGCACGTCGCCCTTGCGGATGGCCGCGAACACGTCGGCGCGGCCGTTCTGCTCGGGCGGCTGGAAGGCGACCGCCGTCTTCGGCACGTACGGGGGGTAGTGCAGGTCGGGCCGGTCGATGCGCGACAGGTCGAACAGGCCGCGGAGATCCAGCGGGCCGGGGAGACGGTAGACCTCCTGCTCGGTGATGTCGAGCTCGTTCAGCAGCAGGTCGAGCGTGAGATCGTCCATGTCGTCGGTGATCTCGAGACGGATCGGGGGACCGAACCGGCGTCGCAGGAGCTCGGCCTCGAGGGCCTGGATGAGGTTCTCGGTCTCGTCCTCCTCGATCGTCACGTCCTCGTTGCGGGTGAGGCGGAAGGCGTGGTGGTCGAGCACCTCCATCCCCGGGAACAGGTCGCCGAGGTGGTTGGCGATGAGGTCTTCGAGCGGCAGGTAGCGCACCGCATCCGTGTCGCCCGGGATCTGCACGAACCGGGGGAGCATCGGCGGCACCTTCAGCCGGGCGAACTCCTGCCGGCCGGTGCGGGCGTTGCGCACGCGGATCGCGAGGTTCAGCGACAGGCCCGAGATGTACGGGAAAGGGTGGGCGGGGTCGACCGCGAGCGGCATGAGCACGGGGAAGACCTGCGCCTGGAAGTAGTCCGACAACCGCTCGCGCGCGTCTTCGTCGAGCGTGTCCCACGACACGACCTCGATGCCGGCGGCGGCCAGGGCGGGGCGCACCTCGCCGGTCCACACGGCCGCGTGCCGCAGCTGCAGGCGGTGAGCCTCGGCGGAGATGTCGCCGAGCACGTCCTGCGGCGAGCGGCCGACGTTCGTGGGCACGGCCAGGCCCGTCAGGATGCGGCGCTTCAGGCCCGCGACGCGCACCATGAAGAACTCGTCGAGGTTGCTCGCGAAGATCGCGAGGAAGTTCGCGCGCTCGAGCGTCGGCAGGGTGGGGTCTTCGGCCAGCTCGAGCACGCGCTGATTGAAGGCGAGCCAGCTGATCTCGCGGTCGAGGTAGCGGTTCTCGGGGAGGGTGGCGTCGGCCGCCTCGACGGCCTCGTCGAAATCGTCGTCGTCGGCGTCACCGAGACCGGCGTCGAGAACGTCGTGTTCGATCATCCCCACATCATTGCAGGGGAAGGTGTCGTCCGCGTGAAGGGTTGCCGTCGGTCAGGACGACGACCTGGACGGTGCGGGCAGCTGGTCGTCCTCGTAGACGTTGAAGCGGTAGCCGACGTTGCGCACCGTGCCGATGAGCTGCTCGAGGTCGCCGAGCTTCGCGCGCAGGCGTCGCACGTGCACGTCGACCGTGCGCGTGCCGCCGAAGTAGTCGTAACCCCACACCTCGCTGAGCAGCTGCTCGCGCGTGAAGACGCGGGAGGGGTGCGTGGCGAAGAAGTGCAGGAGCTGGAACTCCTTGTAGGTCAGGTCGAGCGGCTTGCCGTGCACCTTCGCGGAGTACGACGACTCGTCGATCGAGATGCCCGAGGTCTGGATGCGGGTGGAGACCTGCTCCTTCGTCATCCGCCCGATCGCGAGCCGCACGCGGGCATCCACCTCGGCGGGGCCGGCGGTGACGAGGATCACGTCGTCGACACCCCAGTCGGTCGAGACGGCCGTCAGGCCGCCCTCGGTGACGATGAGCACGAGCGGAGCGTCGAGGCCTGTCGTGTTGAGGATCTTGCACAGCGACTTCGCGCCGACGAGGTCGATCCGCGCGTCGATGAAGATGACGTCGGCGCTGGGCGCGTTGACCAGCTGCGCCGGCTCGGCGGGGATCTGCCGCACGCGGTGGCTCAGCAGCTCGAGGGCAGGCAGGGGTGAGCCGCCGCCGTGGGCGGAGCTCAAGACGAGAAGCTGTGCCAACCGGACCTCCCCGACGCGCCGCGGCGCATCACCCCCACATCTTACGGTCCGCTGGGAGCGCGCCCGACGCGCGGATGCGGCGGCCCCCTCGTGTGCGCGAGAATGACGGCATGTCCGTTCCGGAGCTGGCGCCGCGGCGCACGGTGTGGGGGATCGTTGCGGTGTGGCTCGTCGCCGCCGTCGCGGGGACGGCCGTCGGCATCTTCGTCCCCGAGGCGTGGCGCGCGGCATGGCTCGTGGTCGCCCTCAGCGGCAGCGTCATCCTCTCCTTCGGGGTGCAGCTGTGGTACGGCCGGTCGCAGGAGTTCATCGTGCGCGTCGCCGCGAGCTCGCTCGGGGCGCTGCTGGTCCTCGCCGTCATCAGCGCGGGGTTCGGGCTGGCCGCGATCGTTCCGGGATAGAGTGGGCGCATGGATCTGCTCGCGCTCGAAGTGTTCTTCGTGGGACTTCTCGGCCTCGCCTCCCTCGCGATCGTGTTCGTGTCGGCCGTCGTCGTGAAGAACCTGTACCGCGGCCAGCGCTGACGGCGGGTCGCATCGTGCGCGAACTGCCGACCGACCTGCCGGCCGACCTCGTTCCGCTCTCGTGGCTGGTCGGCGTGTGGGAGGGCACCGGGGTGCTCGACTACGAGGCCGCCGGCACGCACTTCTCCGGTGAGTTCGCCCACCGCGTGAGCTTCAGCCACGACGGCGGCGACTACCTGAACTACACCGCCGGCGCGTGGCTGCTCGACGGCGAGGAGCGTCGTCCGCTCGTCGCCGAGATGGGCTACTGGCGCCTGAGCCGCGCCGCCGCCGACACCGACGCCGGGCCGGGTCTCCTCCCCGCCGTCGCGACGGGCGCCGCGCGAACGGTCGACGACGTCGAGGCGCTCCGCAACGACGACGGCGGCTTCGACATCGAGGTGTCCCTCGTGCACGCCGACGGCGTCAGCGAGCTCTACCTCGGGCAGGTGCGCGGCCCGCGCATCGACATCGCGACCGACGCCGTGGTGCGCACCGCGAGCGCGAAGACCTACGCCGCCGCCACCCGCATGTACGGCCTCGTCGAGAACCACCTGCTGTGGGCGTGGGACATCGCCGCGCTCGGCGGCGAGCTCGCCTCGCACGCGTCCGCACGACTCGCACGGGTGGAGTGACCATGGCCGAGCTGCGCGAGATCCCCGGCGCCGTCGTCGACGAGCGCGGACTGCGTCATCTCGGCTCGCCGCTGAGCGAGCAGCGCGCGCTCGCCGCGGGTCGCGCGGCGGTCCCGCTCGGCGACCGCCTGGTCGTCACCGTCGGCGGCGAAGACCGGCTCACGTGGCTCGACTCGCTGTCGTCGCAGGCGCTCGCGGCCCTTCCGGCCGGCGTCAGCACCGAGCTGCTGATCCTCGACCCGCAGGGGCACGTCGAGCACGCCGCATCCGTCGTCGACGACGGCGCGACGACATGGCTCATCGCGGATGCTCCGGATGCCCCCGGCCTGCTCGCGTGGCTGCAGAAGATGCGCTTCCGGCTGCGCGTGGAGATCGCCCTCCGCGACGACCTCGCGGTGGTCGGCGGCACGGCCGAAGCCGTCGACGCGGCCGTGGCCGCCGACGAGCGGCTCGCACTGTGGCGCGACCCGTGGCCCGCGGTCTCGCCGGGCGGCTGGGCGTACGGCGTCGTCGCCGAGCACCCCGGCGTCGATCGCGACTGGGCCGAGGCGATCGTGCCCGCCGACGCCGTCGCGCGGCTCGCGGACGAGGCGATCGCGGGCACGCGCTCGCTCGCGGGGCTCGACGCCGCCGAGGCGCTGCGGATCGCGGCGTGGCGGCCGCGGATCTCCGTCGACGCCGACGAGCGCGTGCTGCCGCACGAGCTGGACTGGCTGCGCACCGCGGTGCATCTGAGCAAGGGCTGCTACCGCGGCCAGGAGACCGTCGCGAAGGTGCACAACCTCGGGCGCCCGCCGCGGCGGCTCGTCGCCCTCCACCTGGACGGCAGCGACAGCGTGCTGCCCGCCCGCGGCGACGCTGTGCGGGTGGGCGATGACGTCGTCGGCGCGGTGACCTCGGCGGCGTGGCACCACGAGGACGGCCCGATCGCGCTCGCCGTCGTCAAGCGCACCGCCCCGCAGGACGCCGACCTCGTCGTCGACACGGCCGAGGGGCCCGTCGCCGCCGCACAGCAGGTCGTCGTCCCCTCCGATGCCGGCGCGACCGCGTCGGTGCCGCGTCTGCCGCGGCTCGGCCGGCGCACCACGGCGGGATGACCGAGGCCGAGCCGCCGACCACCACGACGGCCGTCGACGCGCGATGGCGCTCGCGCGTGCATCCGCGCAACGGCTGGCGCCGCATCCGGGAGTCGTGGGTCGCGATCGTCCAGATCGTCGTTGCCGCCACGGCCGCGTACGCGATCGCGCACTTCGGGCTCGGCCACGCGATGCCGCTCCTCGCGGCGACGGTGACGCTCTCGAGCCTCGGGCTCGTGCGCGACGCGCGGCCGCGCCAGGTCGCCGAGACGGTGGCGGGGATGCTGCTGGGCATTCTCCTCGCCGAGGTCATCGTGCTCGTCCTCGGCGGCGGGTGGTGGCAGCTGGCCGTCGCGCTCGCGGTCACCCTCGTCGTCGCGCGTGGGGTGTCGCCGCAGCCGGGCTTCGCGATCGCCGCCGCGATCCAGGCGCTCATCGTGCTCATCCTCCCCGGGGGCGCGCCGTTCTCCCGGCTGCTGGACGGGGTCGTCGGGGGAGTGATGGCGCTCGCCGTCACCGCCCTCCTCCCGCGCAGCGCGGTGCGCGCCGAGCTCCGCGACGGGGCGGCGCTGTTCGCGGCCTACGACGACGCGGCCGCGGCCGTGGTCCAGGGCCTCCGCCGCGGCGACCGACGCCGTGCCGAGCGAGGGCTGGAGAAGGCGCGGGCGCTCGACATGCCGCTCGAGCAGTGGCAGTCCTCGCTCGAGTCGGGACTGTCCGTCGCGCGCATCTCGCCGGTGCTGCGGCGCCAGCGCGCCGAGCTCGAGCGCCACGAGCGCGTGCGGCGGGCGATGGATCTCGCGGTGCGGAACCTCCGCGTCATCGCGCGCAGCGCCGCCTACGCGACCGAGGACGGCGCGCCCCGCCCGGTCGCCGCAGAGCTCCTCGCCGACCTCGCGCGGGGGGCGCGGGTGATCGGCGACGGGCTCGCCGACATCAGCGCCGAGCCGGCCGCGCGCGAGACGCTGCGGGCGGTCGCGGCACGCCTGGACCCGGCCGCCGTGCTTCCCGGCGCCGGCGTCACCGATCAGAACATCGTGACGGCGATGCGGCCGCTCGCCGTGGACCTGCTCACCGCGACCGGGATGCCGTTCGAGCAGGCCCGCCGGATGGTGCCGCGGGTCTGACCGGCCGCCGGCCCTGCGCCGCGACTCAGCCTGGGGCGACGGCCGACCACGGCACGCCGACCTCGCCGAGCCGCCAGCGGGCGCGGCCGAGCAGCGGCCAGCCCCGCGCCGTCATCGCCTCGAGCGTCGTGCGCCACCGGTGCACGGGCCCGAACGGCGCGACCGAGGCGGCTCGGCGCCACTCCGCGTCGAGGTCGGCGAGCATCTCGTGCACGCGCTCGCCCGGAACGTTGCGGTGGATGAGCGCCTTCGGAAGTCGCTCCGCGGCGATGGACGGGGCCTCCAGGCCCGCGAGGCGCAACGAGATCGTGAGCGTGCGGGGCGCCGCATCCGCCCCCACGGCGACCCACGTCGCGATCCGGCCGAGTTCGTCGCACGTGCCCTCGACGAGCAGGCCGTCGGGCGAGAGCCGCGCGCACAGCCGCTCCCACGCGGGCGCGACGTCGGCCTCCTCGTACTGGCGGAGGACGTTCATCGCGCGGATGACGTCCGCGCGGACGGGAACGTCGCCGCCCGGGGGAAGGGGCAGCTCGAACCCGCCGCGCACGAACGCGACCGACGCGCGCACCGCCGCATCCTGCCGCTCGAGCTGGGCGCGCGCCCGCGCGACTCGGTCGGGGTCGATCTCGACGCCGACCACGCGCACGTCGGGGCGGACCGCCGCCAGCCGCGCCCGCAGCTCGAGGGTCGTCACGGCGCTCGCCCCGAAGCCGAGGTCGGCCACGAGCGGATGGGCGGCGCGGCGCAGGACGGGCAGGCGCGCGATCCACCGGTCGACGCGGCGCAGCCGGTTGGTGCCCGTCGTGCCGCGCGTGACCTGTCCCACCGGCGTCCGCATGCCCCCATGATGCCCCAGGCGGGGCCGGAGCCGACGGCCCGCGATCGATAGGATGGCGGCATGACCGCGCCCTACACGTTGATCCTCCTGCGCCACGGCCAGAGCGAGTGGAATGAGCTGAACCTCTTCACCGGATGGGTCGACGTCCGGCTCACCGACCAGGGCAAGGCCGAGGCCCAGCGCGGCGGCGAGCTGCTCGCCGAGTCGGGGCTCCTGCCCGACGTGCTGCACACCTCGGTGCTCTCGCGGGCGATCCAGACCGCGAACATCGCCCTCGACGCCGCCGACCGGCTGTGGATCCCGGTCAAGCGCTCGTGGCGCCTCAACGAGCGTCACTACGGCGCGCTGCAGGGGAAGGACAAGGCGCAGACCCTCGAGGAGTTCGGACCCGAGCAGTTCCAGCTGTGGCGCCGCTCGTTCGACGTGCCGCCGCCGCCCCTCCCCGCCGACGACGAGTACAGCCAGGTGGGCGACGCCCGCTACGCCGGCATCGACGGCGAGGTGCCGCACACCGAGTCGCTCAAGCTCGTGATCGACCGCCTCCTGCCGTACTGGGACTCGCACATCGTGCCCGATCTCACCGCGGGGAAGACCGTGCTCGTCACGGCGCACGGCAACTCGCTGCGCGGGCTGGTCAAGCACCTGGAGGGCATCAGCGACGAAGACATCGCGGCGCTGAACATCCCCACCGGCATCCCGCTCGTCTACAAGCTCGACGGCAACCTCAAGCCGCTCGGCCCGGGCGCCTACCTCGACCCCGAGGCCGCTGCGGCCGGTGTCGCCGCGGTCGCTGCGCAGGGCCGCAAGTAACAGCGGTCCCGCCTTCGTCCAAAGGCTGCTCGCCGCGGCGGCACGCCGGACGACTCCGGTGTGCCCGAAACACCGCTCGGACGGCGGGCACGCCGGCATCTCCGGACCCGGCCCCGGCGATTCGGCCGAACGGGCAGTCTTTCGGCTCGGGTCGGGTCGGGGCCGGGACGGACGGGGCGACCACGCCGGGAACGACGAAGGGGCGGATGCTGCAGCATCCGCCCCTTCGTCGTGTCGAGATCTACTCGGCGTGGGCGGCGACGACGGTCGGGTCGGCGGCCCAGTCGCCCGTCGCGAGGTAGACGACCTTCTTGGCGACCGAGACGGCGTGGTCGGCGAAGCGCTCGTGGTAGCGGCTGGCGAGCGTCGCGTCGACCGTGGCCATCGCCTCGCCCTTCCAGTTCTCGCCGAGCACCTTCTCGAACACGCTGATGTGCAGCTCGTCGATCGCGTCGTCGTCGTTGCGGATCTCCTCCGCAAGGGCGAGGTTCTCGGTGCGCAGCAGCTCCGACAGCTTCTGCGAGACCGACACGTCGAGCTGGCCCATCCGCAGGAACGTGTGCTTGAGGCCCTTGGGGATCGCGCGCTCGGGGAAGCGCGAGCGCGCGAGCTGCGCGATGTGCTCCGCCATGTCGCCCATCCGCTCGAGCGAGGCGCTCACGCGCAGGGCGGTGACGACGATGCGCAGGTCGCGTGCGACGGGCTGCTGGCGCGCGAGGATCTCGATCGCGAGCTCGTCCAGCGCGACGGCCTTCTCGTCGATGATGCGGTCGGCCTCGATCACCTCTTCGGCGAGCCCGACGTCGCTCGACGAGAACGCGCGGGTCGCACGGTCGATGGCGACGGTGACGAGATCGGCGATCTCGACGAGACGCCCCTGCACGTCCTCGAGCGACTGGTGGAAGACTTCGCGCATCCGGTGTGACCTCCTGGGTGAGCGCGCGGCGCACCTGCCGCGACCCTGGCGATTGTTTACCTCGCCGGTGAACGGACGGTGCCTCGGAAGTGAATAGTAGCCTCCCGCTGGCCCCGGCAGCCCTGTCGTGGCCAGAGCCGCCGGGCGCGTGACCGTACGCTGGAGGCATGGGTCAGACGCAGCTCGCGCTGCTGGCGCTCCTGCTCGGAGTCGCCATCGGGGGCTCCGTCGTCCTCCTCGTGTTCGTCGCGCTCCGCGCGCGCGACCGGCAGCGCGCCGAGGTGTCGACCGACCTGCCGGACGGTGTCGCGGACGTGCTCGAGGCGATGGACGACCCCGCCTTCGTGTGCGACACGTCGGGCACGGTGCTCGCCGCATCCGCCCCCGCCGAGATCTTCGCGATGCGCGTCGGCGACACGATCCCCGACGACGACCTGCGTCGTGTGGTGCGGGCCGCGCGCGAGCGCCGGGGGAGCGTCGTCGAGAATCTGCGCCTGCGACGCGGCGCCGCACCGGCGGAGCCCCGCCTGGTCGCGGTGCGTGCGACGAGCATGACCCCGCGGCTCACGCTCGTGGTGCTGCGCGACATCACCGAGCGCGAGCGCGTCGAGGAGATGCGCCGGGACTTCGTCGCGAACACGAGCCACGAGCTGAAGACGCCCGTCGGCGCGGTCAGCCTGCTCGCCGAGGCGATCGAGATGGCCGCGGACGATCCGGCGCAGGTGCGCGCGTTCGCGTCGCGCCTGACGGCTGAGGCGAGCCGGCTCGGCGCCCTCACGTCGCGCATCATGAGCCTGTCGCGGCTGCAGGCCTCGGACGAGCTCAAGGAGGTGCGCGACGTGTCGATCGACGAGGTCGTCACCTCCGCCGTCGAGGCGCACGCGCTGCAGGCCGACTCGGCCGCCGTCACGGTGGTGCGCGGCGGCACGCGCGGGCTGTACGTGCGGGGTGATGCGCAGGTGCTCACCGAGGCGGTGGGCAACCTCGTCGCCAATGCGATCGCGTATTCGCCGGCCGGCTCGAGCGTCGGGATCGGCGTGAAGGCGACCGACGGGGTGTTGGAGATCGCCGTGACCGACCGCGGCATCGGCATCCCCGAGAGCGACCAGCAGCGCGTGTTCGAGCGCTTCTACCGCGCCGACCAGGCCCGTTCGCGCAGCACCGGCGGCACCGGCCTCGGGCTGTCGATCGTCAAGCACGCGGTGCAGCGTCATGGCGGCGAGGTGCGACTGTGGTCGCGCGTCGGACGTGGCTCGACCTTCACCATCCGCCTGCCGCTGTCGACTCCGCCCGATCACGAGCCCGTCAAGCCCAAGAACCGTCGCAAGGCCCGCAAGAAGGCGGATGCCGCGACCCGCTCCGAACCCGTGAAGGGGGACACCATATGACCCGTGTGCTGATCGTGGAGGACGAGCCCGATCTCGCCGAGCCGCTGGCCTACCTTCTGCGTCGCGAGGGCTACGAGGCCGAGATCGCGCCCGACGGCCCGTCGGCCCTGGCGGCGTTCCGCGAGCGCGGTGCGGACATCGTGCTGCTGGATCTGATGCTCCCCGGCATGAACGGCACCGAGGTGTGCCGCGAGCTGCGTGCGACGTCGTCGGTGCCGGTGATCATGCTCACCGCCAAGGACTCCGAGGTCGACATCGTGGTGGGTCTCGAGCTGGGCGCCGACGACTACGTCACGAAGCCCTACTCGGCGCGGGAGCTGCTCGCGCGGATGCGGGCGGTGCTGCGCCGGTACGCGCAGGCGGACGCGGATCTCGACGAGCGGATCCTCACCGGCGGTCGTGTGACGCTCGACATCGACCGGCACACCGTCGCGGTCGACGGCGGCGAGATCAACATGCCGCTGAAGGAGTTCGAGCTCCTCGAGGTGCTGATGCGCAACGCGGGCCGCGTGCTCACGCGCGGGCAGCTCATCGATCGCGTATGGGGCACCGACTACTTCGGCGACACCAAGACGCTCGACGTGCACATCAAGCGCATCCGCTCTCGCATCGAGCAGAACCCGAGCGAGCCGGCGATGCTCGTCACCGTCCGGGGCCTCGGCTACCGCTTCGAGGGCTGACGGCCATGCCGTCGTCCGGTGCGCGTATCACGTATTCAGGCTGACGGCGGACGGGGTCCTACCGTGCGCCCGTCACGTATTCAGGCTGCCGGCGATGCCGTCATTCGGTGTGTCCGGCACGAATTCAGGCTGAGCGCCGAGTCCACCCGTCGACACGCCGTGTATCCCGCCGTCGGCGGCATCTCTGCCTGAGTTCGTGTCGGGTGCGCGGATGCGGCGCCGCGGGCGGGCCGCGCCGCAGCCTGAGTTCGTGTCGGGTGCGCGGATGCGGCGCCCGCGGGGAAGCCGCGCCGCTGCCTGAGTTCGTACGCGCGGGGCCCGTCCAGGGCGCGGCCGCCGGTCGGCTCGACGCGGGCGGGGACGTGTCAGCCGGAGCGGTGTCGGGCCGCGGTCAGTTCGAGGCGGACGGCGACGGCGTGGACGAGGGCGTCGGCGAGCTCGTGGATGCGGCGGGCGTGGGCAGCAGCTCGCCGTAGTAGGGGAGCGCGCCATCGAGCACCGGCACCTGGTACAGCACGCCCTCGGCGTCGCCGGACTGGAAGTAGACGGGCACGTTCGCGCCGGGCGCGACGGGCACGGCGTCGACGGTGAGCGCCGGGGTCTCCTCCTCGGGATCGCCGAGGCTGACGGACGAGTTCGCGGGCACGCGGATCGTCGCCTTCTGCGCGTCGGCGCCCTCGCCGATCTCGAGGTTGAGCGTGTGGTCCTCGCCGGTCTCGTTGACGACGGCGGCGATGAGCGCGCCCGGGCCGCCCTCCTCCTCCGACACGATGAGCACGTTGCGGACCTTGAGCGGCCCGGAGTTCGGGATGTTCACACCGTCGCTCGCGGAGTACTGGATCTCCGTCGACTGGGGGGTGATGAAGGCGCAACCGGTCGCCCCGAGAAGGACGGCGGCGCCCAGAGCGACGGACGCGACGAGACGCGAGTTCACGGATCCTCCCGGTGGGCTGTGCTTCCCCAGCATTCTATGGGGTCGGGAGGCTCTTCCCGGGACCGCCGAGCCGGCTGCCGGGGGCGGCGGAGAACCTTAGCGCATCGCGGGCTGTGGTATCCTAGACGTTGCCGAAAGGACATAACTGCATGCTTTTTGAGGTTGGCGAGACCGTCGTCTATCCGCACCACGGAGCGGCCACGATCATCGAGGTCAAGGATCGCATCATCAAGGGCGAGACCAAGAAGTACCTGAAGCTCAACGTCACCCAGGGCGACCTCATCATCGAGGTTCCCGCCGAGAACGTCGACCTCGTCGGCGTCCGTGACGTGATCGGCAAGGAAGGTCTCGACCGGGTGTTCGAGGTGCTGCGCGCGCCGTTCACGGAGGAGCCGACCAACTGGTCGCGTCGCTACAAGGCGAACCTCGAGAAGCTCGCGTCCGGCGATGTGATCAAGGTCAGCGAGGTCGTGCGCGACCTATGGCGTCGCGATCAGGACCGCGGTCTGTCCGCCGGCGAGAAGCGGATGCTCGCGAAGGCCCGCCAGATCCTCGTCTCCGAGCTGGCGCTGGCCGAGAAGACCGACGAGGAGCGCGCGAGCGTCGTCCTCGACGAGGTCCTCGCGTCCTGAGCTCGCGCGCGACTCGCTAGCGTGGGGGCGTGAGCATCACGCCCGTTCCGCGCACCGCTGTCATCGTCGTCGCCGCCGGGTCCGGCACCCGCTTGGGAGCGGGCGGGCCGAAGGCGTTCGTCGGCATCGATGAGCACACCGTGCTGCGGCACGCGCTCGACGGCGTGTTCGCCGGACCGCTCGCGCAGGTCGTCGTCGTCGCGCCTGCGGGCCGCGAGGGCGACGCGCTCACCGAGGCCTATGCCGCCGCCGGCGACGCGCGCGACCTCGTGTCGGTCGTCGTGGGCGGCGACACGCGGCAGGCCTCGGTCGCGGCGGGATTGGCCGCGGTGTGGGCGGATGTGCGTTACGTGCTCGTCCACGACGCCGCGCGCGCCCTCACCCCGCCGGCCGTGTTCGCGCGGGTCATCGAGGCGCTCGAGGCGGACAACCCGGCGGTCGTGCCGGTCGTGCCGGTCGTCGACACCCTCAAGCGCGTCGACGGGCATGTCGCACTCGCGGCCGTCGACCGCTCCGAGCTCGCGGCGGCCCAGACGCCGCAGGGGTTCTCGCGCGTCGACCTCGAGGCCGCGTACGCCGCGGCGTCGGAGGAGTTCACCGACGACGCCGCGCTGATGGCCGACGCGGGGCATGCGGTCGTGGTCGTACCCGGCGACCGCGCGGCGTTCAAGATCACGACGCCCGACGACCTCGAGCGCGCGCGTGCCCTCCTGGCGCCGGAGGCGCACACGCGGGTCGCGATCGAGCAGCCGCATCCGCTGCCGCGCGTCGGCGTCGGCACCGACGTGCACGCGTTCGGCGGAGAGGGCGACCTGTGGCTCGCGGGTCTGTCGTGGCCCGGGGAGCCCGCGCTGTCGGGCCATTCCGACGGCGACGCGGTCTCGCACGCGATCGTGGATGCGCTGCTCGCCGCCGCGGGCCTCGGCGACATCGGCACGCATTTCGGCACCGACCGGCCCGAGTACGCCGGCGCGCACGCGGACCGCTTCCTCGAGCGCACTCTCGCGCTGCTCGGCGAAGCCGGCTGGCGGGTCGGCAATGTCTCGGTGCAGGTGCAGGCCGTGCGCCCGCGCTTCGCCGCACGGCGCGCGGAAGCCGAGGCGGCGCTCTCGGACGCGCTCGGTGGCGCCCCGGTGTCGGTGAGCGCGACCACGACCGACGGCCTCGGGTTCACCGGGCGCGGGGAGGGCGTCGCGGCGTACGCCGTCGCCCTCGTCGTCCCGGCCTGACGCCGACGCGCTACGCCGACGGCTGCAGGCCCAGCGTCATGAAGGTCGAGTTCGGGTCGGGGCGGTAGGAGCCGAACGGGGGGCACTCGACGAAGCCCTCGCTCGCGTATAGGCGCCGCGCCGCGACGAAGTCGTCGCCGCTGCCGGTCTCCAGCCACAACGCGGCGACACCGCGCTCGCGCGCGTCCGCGACGATCCGGCGCACGAGCGCGCGGCCGACCCCGCGGCCGAGGAACGCGTCGTCGACGCGCATCGACTTCAGCTCCGCGTTCGCGTCGTCCAGGCGCGCGGTGGCCGCGATCCCCGCGAGGCGGCCGCCGACGCGCGCGGTCCAGAACGCGACATCCGGATGCTGCAGCGCCGACAGGTCGAGGGCGTGCACGCTTTCGGCCGGGGTGTTCTCGTGCATGCCGGCGAGATGCCGGGCGATGAGAGCCGTGACGTCGGCGCGTGTCGGGTCCTCCCGGGCGATCGCGAGCATCAGCCCTCCACCGCGAACGGCTGCGGGTCGCGCGGCGCCCGTGACCCCCACGCGAGGACGAGCAGGCCGGCGCCGAGCACGACAAGTCCGCCGATCTCGGCGGGCGACAGGCGTTCGCCCAGCACGGCGATGCCGAGCACGGCCGCGGTCAGGGGCTCGGCGAGCGTCAGCGTCGCGGCGGTCGCCGCCGTCAGGCGCTGGAGCCCCCACGTGAAGAGCGTGTACGCGAGGGTGATCGTCGCGAGCCCGAGCCACAACGACATGGCGAGCCCCGACAGCGCCGAGTCCGATGCGGCGACGACCCACGACAGGTCCACGAACGGGACGAAGGCGAGCGCGACGATCGCCGAGCCCGCGCCCATGGCGCCCGCCACCGAGAACGGATCCCAGCCGCCCGTCAGGAGGCGCCGCTGCGCATTCGCGAACACGGCGAAGCTCGCGCCGGCGCCGACCGAGCCGACGAACCCGAGCGGATCGGCGCCCGCCGGACCGCCGGCGGCGAACGCGAGCACCGCCACACCCACCAGGGCCAGTGCGGTCGCAGCCATCCACGTCGCGTGCGGGCGCCGACGCGTGAGGGCCCATTCGATGACGCCGGCGATCACCGGCGCCGAGCCGAGGGCGGCGACCGTCCCGACGGCGACGCCGTTGCGCGCGGTGCCGAGGAAGAACAGCGGCTGGTACACCGCGAGTGCGACACCCGTCACCGTCATCAGCGCGATGGCGCGTGCGTCGGCGCGCGGTGCTCCCATCCTCCGCCGTGCGCGCCGGCCCAGCGCCCAGCCGACGATGCCCAGGGCGGTGCCGCCGATGAGGAGGCGCATCGCGCCCACCGCGAGCGGCGTCGTGTCGCCGGGGCCGAGCGCCTGCGACGTGCCGGTCGTCCCGAAGAGCACGGCCGCCGCGACGACGGCGAGCAGCGGCAGCATGTCTCTTTTCTAGCGTGCCTGCGGCCCCGGTCATGACCGCGGCTTCCCGGGGCGTCGCGGCACGGCGCCGGTAGGCTGGAGCGGTGACCGTCCGGATCTACGACACGAAGGCGCAGGCGCTGCGCGACTTCGTCCCCGCCGACCCCGGCAACGTGACGGTCTACGTGTGCGGCCCGACCGTGCAGTCGGGCCCGCACATCGGCCACGTCCGTGCCGCACTCAGCTTCGACCTCCTCCGCCGCTGGCTCGCGTACCGGTTCGGTCGGGTCACGTTCGTGCGCAACGTGACCGACATCGACGACAAAGTGCTCGCGTATGCGACCGCCGACGAGCCGTGGTGGGCGCTCGCGTATCGCATGGAGCAGGAGTTCGCGCGGGCGTATGCCGCTGTCGGCATCCTGCCGCCGACGTACGAGCCGCGCGCGACCGCGTCCATCCCGCAGATGCAGGAGCTCATCGGCCGGCTCATCGACGCCGGGCACGCGTATGCGGCCGACAGCCCGGATGCGGCGGGCGACGTGTACTTCGACGTGCGCTCGTGGCCCTCGTACGGCGCCCTCACGCGCCAGTCGCTGGACGCGATGGAGCCGGCGGCCGACGCCGACCCGCGCGGCAAGCGCGACCCGCACGATTTCGCACTGTGGAAGGGTACGAAGCCCGGCGAGCCGGCGGATGCGACGTGGGAGTCGCCGTGGGGCGCCGGACGCCCGGGCTGGCACATCGAATGCTCCGCGATGTCGCGGCGCTACCTCGGGCCCTCCTTCGACATCCACGGCGGGGGCCTCGACCTGCGCTTCCCGCACCACGAGAACGAGCTCGCCCAGTCCACCGCGGCGGGCGACGCGTTCGCGCAGTACTGGGTGCACAACGGCCTCGTGACCGTCGGCGGGCAGAAGATGTCGAAGTCCCTCGGCAACTTCGTGCTCGCCGCAGACGTGCTCGCCGAGCACGACCCGCTGGTCGTGCGCTACGCGCTCGCCGCGGCCCACTACCGATCGACGCTCGACCTGACGCCCGAGTCCTACGCCGAGGCGAAGGCCGCGCTCGAGCGCATCGCGACCTTCCGTCAGCGCGTGCTGCGGGCGACCGGGGCCGATCCCGCCGCTCTGGCGCCCTCCCGCCTTCCCGACGCCTTCGTCGCCGCGATGGACGACGACCTCGGCGTCCCGCAGGCGCTCGCCGTGCTGCACGACACCGTGCGGGCGGGGAACGCCGCGGTCGACGCGGCAGACCGTGCCGGTGCCGTCGAGGCCTCCCGTGCGGTGGCGGCGATGCTCGAGCTCCTGGGCCTCGACGGGTCGGTGCCCGCGACGGCGGCCGGCGCGGATGCAGCCGGAACGGCGCTCGACGGCCTGCTGCGCGAGCTGATCGACCAGCGTGCACGGGCGCGCGCCGAGAAGGACTGGGCTGCGGCCGACCGCATCCGCGACGCGATCGCGGCGGCCGGCGTCGCCCTCGAAGACACCCCCGACGGAACGCATTGGAGTCTGAACGATGGCTAAGCCAGGAAACCCCTCGGCCGGTCGCGGCAAGAAGGGGCCGACGAAGGGCTCCGGCGGCAAGAACCGACGCGCGCTGGAAGGCAAGGGCCCGACCCCGAAGGCGGAGGATCGCGCGTGGCACCCCGCGGGCAAGCGCAAGGCCGCGGCCGAGCGGTATGCGGCCGCGGGCGGCAAGGGACGCCTCGGCCAGCGCCCGTCGGCGCCCGCCAACCGCGGCGGACGCCCGAAGCAGAGCGATGACACCGAGATCGTCACGGGGCGCAACTCCGTGCTCGAGGCGCTGCGCGCCCGCATCCCCGCCACCGCGATGTACGTCGCGCAGCGTGTCGAGATGGACGACCGCGTCAAGGAGATGCTCTCGATCGCGACTCACCGCGAGATCCCGGTGCTCGAGGTGACGCGGCCCGAGCTCGACCGTATGGCCGGGTTCGACGGCGTGCATCAGGGCGTGGCGCTCAAGGTTCCGCCGTACGAGTACGCGCACCCCCAGGACCTGCTCGAGAACGTCACGGCGACCGGCGAGCTGCCGCTGCTCGTCGCCCTCGACGGCATCACCGACCCGCGGAACCTCGGTGCGATCATCCGGTCGGCCGCCGCCTTCGGCGGCCAGGGCGTGATCATCCCGCAGCGCCGGTCGGCCGGGGTCAACGCCGCCGCGTGGAAGACGAGCGCCGGCGCTGCCGCGCGCACGCCCGTGGCGATCGCGGCGAACCTCACCTCGACGCTCAAGGAGTTCAAGAAGCAGGGCGTGTTCGTCCTCGGTCTCGACGGCGGCGGTGACGTGCCGCTGCCGGCGCTCGAGCTCGCGGATCGCCCGGTGGTCATCGTGGTCGGCTCCGAGGGCAAGGGTCTCTCGCGCCTGGTCACCGAGACGTGCGACCAGATCGTGTCGATCCCGATCTCCGCGGCGACCGAGTCGCTGAACGCCGGCATCGCCGCGTCCGTGGCGCTGTACCAGGTCGCGACACTGCGCGCGACGCGCGAATAGCACGCATCCCTCGACGAAAGGAAAGCGCATGACCCGCATCGCCGTCATCGGAGGAACCGGCTACGCCGGCAGCCACATCGTCCGGGAGGCCGTCGACCGCGGTCACACCGTCGTCTCGGTCGCGCGCTCCGTGCCCGCCGAGCGCCTGGCCGGCGCGACATACCTCGAGGGCAGCATCCTCGACACGGTCGACCTCGTGCAGAAGCTCGAGGGGGTCGAGGTCGTCGTGTCGGCGGTCGCGCCGCGCGGCGACATGCTCGGCAAGGTGCGGCCGGCGCTCGCCGAGCTCTTCGCCGCGCTTCCCGAGAACGTCCGCGTCGGCGTGATCGGCGGCGCCGGGGGGAGCCTCGTCGCGCCCGGCGGTCCGCGCCTGATCGACACCGACGGCTTCGCGGATGAGTACAAGCCCGAGGCGCTCGAGGCGATCGGCGTGCTCGAGGACCTCCAGTCGGGCACCGGTGGTCGCGAGTGGTTCTACGTCCACCCCGCGGGCGGCTTCGGCGCGTGGGCGCCGGGGGAGCGCACCGGCGAGTACCGCGACGGCGGCGAGGTGCTCGTCGTCGACCAGTCGGGCGAGTCGTTCATCTCCGGCCCCGACCTCGCGGTGGCCGTCGTCGACGAGATCGAAGACCCGAAGCACACGGGTCGCCGGTTCACCGTCGGCTACTGAGCCTCAGACGAGGTCGCGCCAGTCGACCGTCTCGTCCTCGTCCTCGTCGTCCGCGACCGAGATCGCGCCGGTGAGGACGGGGACGGCCATCGTGTCGGTGGGCGGTCCCATCACGGTCGCCTCGTCGCGGCGATGCCGCAGCACGTCGTCGATGTAGGACGTGAGCACTTCGGCGATCGGCACCGACCGGCCGCGCGCCTGCGACATGTACCACCGGTGCTCGAGCACCTGGTGGAACACCTCGGCCGGTTCGAGCTTCGCGCGCAGGTCGAACGGGATCGCCATGACGATCGGCTCGAACACGCGCGTCAGCCATTCGTGGGCGACCATCTCCTCGTCCGAGCCGAGGCGGGAGACGCGCGCGCGGAACTCGTCGAGGTCGTTGAGGAGGCGACGGGCCTGGTTCTCCTCGACGTCGAGACCGGTCAGGCGCAGGAGTCGTCGCTGGTGGTGTCCGGCGTCGACGACCTTCGGCTGGATCGAGACCCGCGTGCCATCGGGCGTCGTCTGCATCGACATCTCGCCGATGTCGAAGCCGAGCGCGTTCAAGCGCTGCACGCGCTCGGTGATGCGCCACGACTCGTCGACCGCGAAGGTCTCGCGGTCGGTGAGGGCACCCCACAGCGAGTGGTAGGACGACATGATGCCGTCGGCGATCTGGACGGCGTCGAGGCCGCCCTCCAGCCGCCCGCCCGCTTCGAGGTCCATGATCTCGCCCGCGATGTTGGTGCGGGCGATGTCGAGGTCGTGGGCCCGCTGGCCGTCGGTCAGTCCGCCCTCGTGCAGCTCGCCGGTCTCGGCGTCGACGAGGTAGGCCGCGAACTCGCCCGCGTCGCGTCGGAACAGCGTGTTCGACAGCGACACGTCGCCCCAGAAGAAGCCGACGTTGTGCAGGCGCACGAGCAGCACCGCGAGGGCGTCCACGAGCCGGGTCGCCGTGTGCGGCCGCAGCATCTGCGTGAAGAGGGCCCGGTAGGGGAGCGAGAACTTCAGATGCGCCGTGACCAGGGCCGCGGGCAGCGGCTCGCCGGCGGCATCCGTGCGACCGGCGATCACGGCCACGCGCTCGACGCAGGGCGCCTGCAGCCGGTGCAGGTTGCCCAGCATGTCGTACTCGCGGCGCGCCATCTGCTCGGTCGTCTCCTTGATCGCCACGACCCGCCCCGACAGGTTCGCGAAGCGGACGAGATGACGCGAGATGCCCTTCGGCAGGTAGACGATCGCGCTGCTCGGCCAGTCGGCGAGGGTCGTCGACCACGGCAGCGACAGCAGCCCGGGATCGACGGAGCTGGCGGTGATGCTGAGGGACTCGGCCACGGAAACCTCCCGGGAATGACGAACGCGGCGCGGGCGCCGGCCCTTCGATGATCTCAGGAACCGGAGCCCGCGCCGCGCGCGGTGGGATCAGGCGGAGGCGATCGCCTTGTCGGTCAGGCGCTCGCCGGACTCGGCGTCGAACACGTGCACGTGTCCGGGGACCGGGGCCAGCACGACGGTCTCACCCGCGTTGGGGTGACGGCGGCCGTCGACGCGCGCGACCAGGTCGGTGCGCTTGCCGTTGATCTCCGTGTGGCCGTACAGGTAGCCGTCGGCGCCGAGCTCCTCGACGAGATCGACGACGACCGACAGGCCGCGGCCGTCGGCAGGGGCGACCTGGATGTCCTCGGGACGGACGCCGATCGTGACGACCGAGCCGTGCGCCTTGCCGATGACGTCGGCCTCGACCGGCGCGACGAGGTCGCCGAAGCGCACGCCCCCCTCGGCCAGGTCGACCTGGAACAGGTTCATCGCGGGCGAGCCGATGAAGCCGGCGACGAACACGTTCTGCGGCTTCTCGTACAGGTCGCGGGGCGTGCCGACCTGCTGCAGCAGGCCGTCCTTGAGCACCGCGATGCGGTCGCCCATCGTGAGCGCCTCGGTCTGGTCGTGCGTGACGTACACCGTGGTGACGCCCAGGCGGCGCTGCAGCGACGCGATCTGCGTGCGCGTCTGCACGCGCAGCTTCGCGTCGAGGTTCGACAGCGGCTCGTCCATGAGGAACACCTGGGGCTGACGCACGATGGCGCGGCCCATCGCGACGCGCTGACGCTGACCGCCCGAGAGCGCCTTCGGCTTGCGCGTGAGGTACTGCTCGAGGTCGAGGAGCTTCGCGGCCTCGAGGACGCGCGCGGCACGCTCCTCCTTGCCGACGCCCGCGATCTTCAGGGCGAAGCCCATGTTCTCGGCGACGGTCATGTGCGGGTACAGCGCGTAGTTCTGGAAGACCATCGCGATGTCGCGGTCCTTCGGCGGCACGTCGGTGACGTCGCGGTCGCCGATGAGGATGCGGCCCGAGTTGACCTCTTCGAGGCCGGCGAGCATGCGCAGCGACGTGGACTTGCCGCAGCCGGAGGGGCCGACCAGGACGAGGAACTCGCCGTCGCCCACTTCGAGGTTGAGCTTGTCGACCGCGGGGCGCGTGCCCCCCGGGTACAGGCGCGTTGCGTTGTCAAACGTGACGGATGCCATGTTCTTTCTCCTTCACCGGCAGGTACGTGCCGGACGATCCGTAGTGATGGATGGCGGGGGCTATCCCGCACGCCCTCCTTCGGGCGCGTCCTCAGTATGGCATGCGGCCCCTGCGTCTGGGTTTTTCTCAGCCTGCCTGGCTAGCATCGACTCTCGGTCGCCCACCCGCGCGACCCCGCCGGATTCCCGGCCGCTGTCATCCGTTTCAGAGGTTTCATGTCGAACGACGAGACACCGCACGTGCCTGCTCCGCGCGACCGACGCAAGGCGGTGCGCGAGAAGGCGCAGCAGGTGCACGTGAAGCAGTCCCGGCTGCGGGTGCTGCGCCGGATCCTCGTCGGAGTCGCGGGTCTCGCCGTCGTCGGCGTCGCCACCGCGGCCGTCGTCTACGCCCTCACCGAGATGGGTCCGAAGCCCCTCGTCCAGCCCGCCAACGCGAACGACGACGGGTTCCTGGTGTCCGATGTCAGCGGCATCCCCGAGGCGCAGGACCCGACGGTCGACGACAGCACCGCACAGCTGCAGGCCGAGACCCCGACCCCGACCCCCACGCCTTCGACCACCGCGTCGCGCACGGTCGACATCCGCGTGTACGTCGACTACCTCTCGACGCAGGCCCGCGAGTTCCAGGTCGCCAACGCCGAGCAGCTGGGCAAGTGGGTGTCGCAGGATGCGGCGACCCTCACCTACTACCCGGTCGCGATGCTCACCTCGAAGTCCAACGGCACGAAGTACTCGCTGCGCGCCGCCGGCGCGGCCGCGTGCGTGGCCACGTACTCGCCTGGCACCTTCTTCGCGTTCAACGACGAGCTGCTGCGCCAGCAGCCGGCCGCCGACTCTGACGGGCTGACGGACGATCAGCTGGCCGACCTTGCGCAGGCCAAGGGCGTGTCCTCGCCGAAGGTCGTGCGCTCGTGCATCGAGGACGGCGAGTACGCGTCGTGGGCGCGCGCGGCGACCGACCGTGCCCTCGAGGGCATCCCGGGCACCGATGTCGCGCTGACGGGCACGCCGATGATCCTCGTCAACGGTACGCAGTACGTGGGGGCGCTCGACGACCCGAAGGAGTTCGCGCAGTTCGTGCTCACGGTCGCGAGCGATGCGTACTACCGCACCCCCTCGCCCACCCCCTCTGCGAGCACCGCGACGCCCACTCCCGCCCCGTGACGGCATCGACGCCCCGATAGACTGGGCGCTCCGCCGGCTTGGCGCAATTGGTAGCGCACCGTACTTGTAATACGGGGGTTGCAGGTTCAAGTCCTGTAGCCGGCACACGCACGCCGGATCGGCATGAGGAACGGCCCCGCACGTCAACGCGCTTCGGCGTACTGCTCTTCGACGATCGCGAACTTCATCGCCGGCTGCTGCCGCATCGTCCGATCGACAGCGTGCGCGTCCGGCTCGGGAACGACGTAGAGCCCGTGCGGCCCAGCAGCGGTGTACGCGAGGGCGTGCAGCCATGCGGGATTCAGTGTCGGCGTGCGGCCGCCGTGGAACTTGTAGACCAGGTTCGCGTTCGGGTGGATCCAGACCGAGGTGCGGCCGCCGCCCACGCTGAGGTCTTCCTTCCAGGTGAAGAGGAAGGCCTCATTGCGTCGGAGCTTGGCGGTGATGACGTGCTGCAGGTGCGCGAGCAGCCGGTCCTCGAAGTCGACCTTGATGCCGTTGTCCATGATCAGCTTGCCCATGTTGATCTCGGTCCTGCTCCACCACGCCAGGCGTTGTCCGGGGGTCGGAAGGCGAGTAGCGCACTGGCACGGCAGAACCGGCTATTCGCCGATTCTGTGGGCAGTGCGGTGATGCTCACCGCGACCCCGGCGGTGATGAGAATCCGGTTGGGCGCGAGTGTTCCGTGCTCGTCGACGACATCGAGCCACCCGGCCGTGCGTCGCAGGAGGATGTCGTCGATCTCCTGCTGCACCTCGGTGACGGATTTCCCCATGACGCGGTAGGGCGTCCCGGCATATGTCAGTTCCGTGATCACCGGGATGCCGTTGTTTCCGTCCACTCGCTGAGGCTAACGGGCCGCTGCCGGAGCCGGACGCGGCGTCGGGTCATGTGGACAGGGGTCGTGCGTGATTCGGATCGAGGAGTAGCTTCATTCAACGGCGATGTCGAAGGAGCGTGGATATGCCCACGATGAAGACCGGCGCGGACAATGCTGACGCCGCGGTCGCCGCACTAGACGCGTACTTCCCCGGGGTTCGCGTCGGCCCCGACCGTGGCACGCGCCTGCACTTCTCGCTCTCCGTGACCGGCATCGGAGGAGGGGCGACTTTCCTCGATTTCACGATCGGCGGTCGCCCACTCGTGACGCAGGTCGAGGACACGGCGGGTTTCTTGTTCGCGCGAGCCGTCCGAATGGACGGGGACATGGCTGTGAAGCGCACGACGGTCGACGCGGCGCATCCCTACGTGGTGCAGCCCGGCCTGCGCAGCGAATACACCTTCGCGCATGCGCAGACGCTCACACTCGACGCGAGCGCGTTCCTCGCCCGACTCGGCGAACGCATCAACCCGCGATCGGTCGGGTTCTCCTTCACCTCGGCCGCACCACGCACGCCCGAGCACGGCAGTTACTGGGATGCCGTCATGCTGACCGTGGCGCGTGCGGTCAGCACGGGTGTCGTCGACGAGCCCTACGTCGCGAGCGGACTGCTGGATCTCGCGGTCTCCGCGAGCGCGGCCTGCTTCCCCAACACGTGGGACGACCTTCCTGTGGAACGTGTCCCACTCCCGCCGGCAGCCGCTCAACGCGCGCGCACCTACATCGACGACCACGCCCACCTTCCGATCATGTTGGCCGACATCGCCGGCGCGGCGCGGATGAGCGTGCGCGGCGTGCAACTCGCGTTCCAGCGCGCGTTTCAGATGTCGCCGACGGATTATCTGCGGCGCGTCCGGGTCGCCCGGGCCCGCGCGGCTCTGCTCAGCGCCCATCCCGAAGCGGGCGACTCGGTGTCGGGGATCGCTCGGTCGGCCGGCTTCACACACCCATCGCGGTTCGCTGCCACCTATCGCGCAGAGTACGGCGAGAACCCGTCCGATACCCTCCACGCGTCGCGTCACACCGACAGGTCGTAGCGCGGGGGCGATTCGCACTCGAGAACTCGATCAGGGGTGATTTCGAGGACCGCCTGCTCGCTCACCACGCGCGGCTGAACACTCAGGCCCGAGAATCCTTTCTCCGGCCGGGGGTGTCGGCCTCCCTGCGTCTGCTGACACCTCGCGAGACGACTGTGCAAGATGGGCGACTCGCGGTGATGAGGTCGTAACGGCGCCGCAACCGGGCCCCGCTATCCGTTGATCGGGTGTCCCCAGCACCCAGGGTCGCGAGTGCCCCCCACACTTGCGTCCCGTGCCGCCCGAGGCGTTCTGGCCGGGGCGGGCGGGCTCCGGGCGTGGGTGCCGCCGCCCCGGAGCCCGCACCTTGGCCCACACGCCGACGACGACGTTCTTGCACGTCGGGCACCCGTAGCCATGTGCCGCGGGGTGCAATACGGTCATGCACCGCTTACAGGGGAGCGCCGCGACCTCGAACCCGCGCGGCTCCAAGACCGTTGAGCGTCAGGTCGGAGAGTCCGCGCCGAGGGCGGCGCGCCGGATGGCGCGCGTCGCCTCGCTGGAACCCTCGAGGATGAAGGGGATGTTGGGGTCGTCGGGGATGTGCACCGCCGTGATCGGTGCGTCGTAGCCCGACGTCGCGGAGGCGAACGCGGGCTGCCCGCCGGCCAGGACGGGGAACTCGATGATCGCCGAGCGACCGAGCGAGGTGAGGGTGCGGGAATGGGCGAGGACGGCAGCGCCGACGTCGTCGGTGGTGACCAGCCGGCTGCCGTTCATGTAGAGCTCGAACATGAGTGCCTTCGGTGAGCGGACGCTCCACGGTAGGCGGGGACGATTCGGGTGCGGAAGGGGTTGACGCCCCCGCGCGCGCCCGAACGCCGGCGTCCGCGCTCGCCTGCGGGGTCTCGAAAATGTTCCATTCAGGTGCATCCGGATCGCGCCCTTCCCGGGAAGACATCTGCGACGGCGGTCGACCGGCCGCCCCGACCAGAGGAGAACTCTCGTGCGCAAGATCCTGACCGTCGGCGTCGTCGCCGGCGCTGTCGCCGCCCTCGGCCTCGCCCTGCCGGCATCCGCCGCGACGGGCAACGCCCAGCTGTCGGTGCTCCACGCCATCCCCGACACCCCGGTGGACGTCTACGTCAACGGCGAGCTCACGCTCGACGACTTCCAGCCGGGCACGCTCGCCGGTCCGCTGAGCCTGCCGGCGGGCAGCTACCAGGTCGCCCTCACCGCCCCGGATGCGGCGGACGCCAGCGCCCCGATCCTGGGACCCGCCGCCGTGACGCTCGAGGCGGGCGCCAACTACACCGCGGTCGCCCACTTGAGCGAGAGCGGGTCGCCGACCCTCACGCCGTTCGTCAACGACACGTCGTCGACGGCGGCAGGTGAAGGCCGACTGACCGTGCGCCACACCGCTGCCGCGCCCGCCGTGGACGTCCTGGCCGGCGGCACTCCCGTCATCGAGGATCTGACCAACCCCAACGAGCGCACGCTCAACCTGCCCGCCGGGACCATCTCGGCGAGTGTGGCCGCGGCCGGGACCACCGACCCGGTGATCGGCCCCGCCGACGTCGCCGTGCAGGAGGGCACGCTGACGATCGTGTACGCGTGGGGCAGCCTCGAAGACGGCAACCTCGCCCTCGCGACGCAGACCATCTCGGGCCTGCACTCGGCCCCCGGCGGCGTGCCGTCGGGCACCGGCGGTCAGCTCGCCCAGCAGGACGCGATCGCGCAGACCCTGCTCGTCGGCGGTGGCGCGCTGGTGGCGGCGCTTGTCGCCGTCGGCACCGTCCGCGCGGTCCGCGCCCACGGCGCGCGTCGATGATCCGCACCCCCGCTCGGGCGATCGCGGCGGCCGGCGCCGCCGCGATCGCCCTCGGGCTCGCCGCGTGCGCTCCGGCGCCCGCGGCGATGCCATCCGCGCCGGCGGCGACGGCGACCCCCACGCCGCCGCCGCCGGCGCCCACCCCGTCCGTCTCCGTACCGGTCGCCCCCGCCACGGCCGCACCCGTTCGCACGGCCGTTCCGCCCGTGACGGTCACGGTGGCCGCCGCCGGCATCGAGGTGCCGGTCGTGGAGGTCGGCGTCGACGGCCAGGACTTCATGGAGCTGCCCGAGGACCCGGCGGTCGCGGGCTGGTACAAGTACGGCTCCGACCCGTCGAGCTCGGAAGGACGCACGGTGATCTCCGCACACGTGGACGCCCCGGCGTACCCGATCGGCCCGTTCAGTCGCCTGCGCGACGTGGCAGCCGGCACCGAGGTGGTGGTCGCCGACGCGCAGGGCGCGACGCACCGCTACGCGGTGCAGTCGGTCACGAACTACCGCAAGACCGCGCTGCCCGTACAGGAGATCTTCGCGCGCACCGGACCGGCGGAGCTGGTCCTCATCACGTGCGGCGGACCGTTCGACCCCACGATCGGGCGGTACGAGGATAACGTGGTCGTCGTGGCGACGCCGATCCGGTGACGCCATGTTCCGGCTCGAGACGAGGGCGTGCGTGACGGACGACGACACCGACCTCCTGGCGCGGTTCGGCGCGGGAGAGGAGCGGGCGCTGGAGGCGCTGTACCGGCGGTGGTCGCCGCTGGTGTTCACGATGGCGCTGCGGGCGCTGGGCGACCGGGCCGACGCCGAGGACGTCACGCAGCGCACGTTCGTCTCGGCGTGGAGTTCGCGCGAGTCGTACGATCCCGAGCGTGCTGCGATCTCCACGTGGCTGGTCGCGATCGCCCGACGGCGCATCGCCGACGTGCGCGAGGCGCGGGCGAAGGTCGCGGCGGTGCACGAGCAGCTGCAGCGGCTGCTCGATCCGCACGCGCTCGTGACGGGCGAGGTCGATCTGGGCGATCGCCTGCTGCTCGCCGATGAGCTCGCGCGTCTCGAACCCGACGCGCAACGGGTCATCCGGCTCGCGTTCTACGATGACCTGACGCATGACCAGATCGCCCGACGTCTGGACATGCCGCTCGGCACCGTCAAGAGCCACATCCGCCGAAGTCTCACCCGCATGCGTCGCCGATTGGAGGTCGATGATCGTGTCGCATCCTGACCCCGACCGGCTCGCCCTCTTCGCGCTCGGCGAGCAGATAGAGTCGGATGAGCGCGCGCACATCGCCGCGTGTCCGACGTGCACCGACGATGTCGCCGCGCTGTCCGCCGCGGTGCTGGTCGGGCGCGCGACGCTCGACGTGGGCGAGCTCGAGACACCGCCGGAGAGCGTATGGGAGCGGATTCGTGCCGAGGTCGCCGCACCCGCGTCGGTGCCGCGCGCCGATCCGCCGTCGACGCCGCGCACCGCATCCCGCCGCCCCGCGCGCCGGTCGCTGTTCACCCTCGTCGCGAGCGTGGCCGTGCTGCTCGTCCTCGTCGGCATCGGTCTGCTGGTGCGTCCCGGCACACCGGTCGTCCTCGCGGCCGCCGCGCTCGACGCGTTCCCCGAGCATCCCGGCGCGCGCGGCACCGCGGAGGTGGAGGAGGTCGACGGACACCGCACCCTCACGGTGTCGCTGGCCGACGACGCGCAGGCCGGCGAGCGGCGCGAGGTCTGGCTCATCACGGCGGATGCGACCGATCTGGTCAGCCTCGGCACGCTCGACGGTGATCGGGGCGACTTCCGCGTGCCCGACGATGTCGACCTCGACCGATTCGTCCTGGTGGACGTGTCGGTCGAGCCCGACGACGGCGACCCGGGTCACTCCGGCGATTCCATCGTGCGCGGCGAGTTGCGCCGCGCCTGAGGCCGCGGACATCCGGGCGCCGGGGCGATCGTAGGATCGTCAGGTTGCCCGAGGGGAGGCGTCGATGTCCGCACGTCCGGTGCCGCTGCGACTCGCCCTCGCCGGCGCCGTGCTGGTGGGCGCCCTGACGGCCGTGCAGGCGCGGCTGAACGGTTCGCTCGGCACGGCGATCGGCGACGGCTGGATCGCCGGGCTCATCTCGTTCGCGTCGGGCCTGGTCGTCGTCGCGTTCATCGCGCCGTTCGTGCCGGCGACACGGGCCGCGCTCCGGCGCCTCGCCGAGCTCGCCCGCGCGCGCGACCTCGCGCCGTGGCTGCTGGCGGGCGGTGCGGCGGGGGCGTTCACCGTCGTCGCCCAAGGCGTCACGATCGGCACGACCGGCGTTGCGCTGTTCACCGTCGGCGTCGTCGCGGGGCAGACGCTCGGCGGACTCGTGCTCGACCGCGTCGGCTACGGACCGGCCGGCGTCGTCGCGGTCACGATTCCCCGCGTGGTGGGCGCGGCCCTCGCCCTCGGCGGCGCGGCGCTGTGCGCGGCGGGCGCCGCCACGGGTGTCTGGGCGCTGCTCGTCCTCCCCGTGCTGGCGGGCGCGGGCATCTCGTGGCAGCAGGCCACGAACGGGCGCCTGCGCGGCCGCATCGGCGATCCGCTCGCGGCCACGCTCGTGAACTTCGCCGGCGGCACGCTCGTGCTCGCGATCGTCGGGGCGGCGCACATCGCGGTCGCCGGTGCGCCCGCGACGCTGCGCGCCGACCCGTGGCTGTACCTGGGTGGTGCGGTCGGGGTCGCCTACATCGCGCTGTCGGCGGCGATCGTGCGCGTCACCGGCGTGCTGCTGCTCGGACTGGGGTCGGTCGTCGGGCTGCTGGCGACCTCGATCGTGCTCGACGCGATCCGGCCCACCCCGTCGGCGCCCGTGCTGCCGATCGCGGTCGCGGCGGCGGCGATCGCCCTCGCCGGAGTCGCGGTCGTCGTCGTGCCGTGGCGGCGGCGCTGAGCGGATGCGGCGCTCAGAGCGCGCGCGTCGCCGTGGCCTTCGCCGCCTTCTTCCGCGCCTTGGCGGTGGCGCGGTCGGCGGGGAGGGGGGAGAGGTGACGCCGCGCGTCGATCGGCTTCCGGTGCCCGCCGCGCGAGCCCTGCGGCTTGCCGCCGACGTAGAGCCAGCCGAGGAGCTCCTCGTTCTTGCCGAGACCGTGGAGCTTGGCGACCGGCTTGCTGCGCGTGTAGTGGCCGGTGCGCCAGATGACGCCCCATCCGGCCTCGTCCAGCAGCAGGCTCAGCGCGTGGGCGACACCGGAGGCCACGGCCTCCTGCTCCCACCGCGGCACCTTGTCGCCCTTGTCGCGATACGTGGCGACGACCGCGATGAGCAGCGGCGCCCGTAGCGGCTTGGACGAGGTGCCCTTGTCGCCCAGCGCCTTGTTGATCGCGCGGCCCAGACGCACCCGGTCGTCTCCGCGCAGCTCGATGAGCCGCCACGGCCTCAGCGACGAGTGGTCGGCCACGCGGCCGGCCGCGGCGACAAGTTCCTCGAGCTCGGCGGTCGTCGGGGCGTCGTCGGTCACGCGCGACCACGACCGGCGCGCGAGCATCGCCTCGCGCGCGGTCACGCCTCGGACTCGGGCGAGAAGTTAAGCGACAGCGAGTTCATGCAGTAGCGGTCGCCGGTGGGCGTGCCGAACCCGTCGGGGAAGACGTGGCCGAGGTGCGATCCGCACGTCGCGCAGCGCACCTCGGTGCGCACCATGCCGTGCGAGCGGTCCTCGATGAGCTCGACGGCCTCGGGGCGCACCGACTCGTAGAAGCTCGGCCACCCGCAGTGCGAGTCGAACTTCGTGCCGCTCTGGAAGAGCTCGGCGCCGCACGCCGCGCACGTGTACAGGCCGGCGCGGCTCTCGTCCAGCAGCTCACCGGTCCACGCGCGCTCGGTGCCCGCCTGGCGCAGCACCGCGTACTGCTCGGCCGTGAGCTGCTCGCGCCACTCGTCCTCGGACTTGTTCACCGCATACGTCATCTGGCGTCCTTTCCGCCCTCCATTCAACCCGAATCCGGCGGCGCCGAGGCCGCCGCGATAATCGAGGTCATGGACGCCGACGCGGTGCGCGAACGCTACGCCCGATTCGCCCGCGACGAGGCGCCGTCGCGCTCGCCGCTGTATGCGGAGTGGGCGCAGGGCGTCGCCGACGACCCCGACGTCGCCGGCGTGCTCGCCCGCATCCCCGAGACGCACCGGCAGCCGCCGCTCGTCTTCGCGGTGTCCCGGATGCTGGGTGCCCCCGAGCGCGCGTATCCGCTGTGGGCGGCGTGGGTCCGGACGAACGGCGCCGCGCTCGTCGCGGAGAGCTCGCGCCGCAGCATCCAGACGAACGAGCCGCTGCGGTGCGCGGCGCTGCTGCCGGCGCTCGCGCGCATCGACGGTCCGATCGCGCTGCTGGAGGTGGGCGCGAGTGCGGGCCTGTGCCTCTACCCCGATCGCTACTCGTATCGGTACGAGACCTCGGCGGGGGAGCGGAGGCTCGATCCGCACGACGGCCCCAGCGCCGTCGTACTGCACAGCCGGCTCGAGGGGGATCCGCCGCTGCGGATGCCGGAGATCGTGTGGCGCGCGGGCATCGACCTCGAGCCGCGCGACGCGCGCGACCCCGGCGATCGGGCGTGGATCACGGGTCTCGTGTGGCCGGGCGAGTCCGGGCGCGTCGAGCGGGTGTCGGCCGCCCTCGACATCGCCGCGGCCGACCCGCCCGTCCTCGTCGCCGGTGATGGCGCCGATGCGCTCCCCGCGCTCGCGGCCCGCGCGCCCCGCGGCGCGACGCTCGTCGTCACGACACCGGGCGTCCTCGCCCACGTGCCGCGGGCGCGGCGGGCGGCGGTCATCGCGGCCGCCCGCGCCGCCGGGACCTGGATCACGATCGACGCTCCCGGGCTGCACGACGCGTGGCGCGCGCTTCCCGACCCGTGGCCGGGCGGCTTCGTCCTCGCGAGCGACGGCGTGGCGCTCGCGGCCGTCGATCCGCTCGGCGCATCCGTGGCGTGGCTCCCCGACGACGGCCGGTCGCGCGCGTAACGTCGCGGACGTGCCCCTCTCCGACCGCGACCGCGCGATCCTCGCCTTCGAGGCCGAGTGGCGTCGTCACGGCGGCGCGAAGGAGGAGGCGATCCGCGCCGAGTTCGACATGCCGCCCGCGCGGTACTACCAGCTGCTCGGCCGGCTGATCGACACCGCCGACGCCCTCGCGCACGACCCGCTGCTGGTGCGGCGCCTGCGTCGCCTGCGCGACGCGCGTGCCGTCGAGCGCGCCGCGCGCACCGGCGCGCGCTGACCCGGCTCCCGGCGCTTCCGGGCCCGACCGATAACATCGGTCGGGTGGCACGAACGACGTACCCGCGCGACCGCTTCGACGAGATCCCGCACGACGTGGCCCGGGTCGGCGCCCATCGTGCCGAGAACCCCCGCATCCGGGGCGGCGTCGTGTTCCTGTGGGCGGCGGCCGCCGCCGTCGTCCTGACGGTGGCCGGCATCTTCGGCGCGCTCGTCGTGTCGGGCCGCGTGTCGTTCGGCCCGCCGGAGGCGGCACCCACCGCGGCGCCCGAACCCGAGGTCACGCCCGTGGTCGACACGTCGTACCCCGTGCTCGTCCTCAATGCCACGCCGCAGGAGGGGCTGGCGACCCAGGTGCGCGAGACCATCATCAATGCGGGCTGGGCCGCCGATCAGGTCAACGCGGGCGGCGCGGGCAGCACCGATTTCCCCACGACGACGATCTTCTACGTCGCCGAGGCCGACGAGGCGGCCGCGCGCGGCCTCGCCGACGTGATCGGCGGCGCGCAGGTCGCCCAGAGCGACCAGTACCTGCCGCCCGACTCGAACGGCGACAGCAAGCAGCTCACCGCCGTGCTGGGCCTCGACCGCACCGAAGGCGGCGCGCCCGACCCCACCTCCACTCCCTGAGCGGGCTCTCCGGGGCCGCTTCGGGGCGGCGTGTTTCCGCGCGGTAAACAGTTCGATGCGGCCGTGCAACAGTTGCCGCAGACGCGCGGATCGGCCTGTTGCGCGTGGGTACGATGACGAACGTCCCACCGCAACAGCAGGAGAACAGCATGGCCCAGGGCACCGTCAAATGGTTCAACGCCGAGAAGGGTTACGGCTTCATCACCTCGGGCGACGGGCAGGACGTCTTCGTCCACTACTCGAACATCGACATGACCGGCTTCCGCGTCCTGGAAGAGGGCCAGCTCGTGGAGTTCACCGTCGGCACCGGCCAGAAGGGCCCGCAGGCCGAGTCGGTCCGCGTCGTCTGACGCCCGCGATCTTCGTCCCCGCATCCCGTGTCGGATGCGGGGACGACGCATGTCCGGGCGGCTTGCACTCCCCAGGGGCGAGTGCCAGAATGGCTTAGCACTCACGATTGTTGAGTGCTAAAGACTGACAGCCACCGTCCGGGAGGGACGACACACTTATGGCAAAGATCATCGCTTTCGACGAAGAGGCCCGCCGTGGCCTCGAGCGTGGCCTGAACACGCTGGCCGACGCCGTCAAGGTGACCCTGGGCCCCCGCGGTCGCAACGTCGTTCTGGAGAAGAAGTGGGGCGCCCCCACGATCACCAACGACGGTGTCTCGATCGCCAAGGAGATCGAGCTCGACGACCCCTACGAGAAGATCGGCGCCGAGCTGGTCAAGGAGGTCGCGAAGAAGACCGACGACGTCGCCGGTGACGGAACCACCACGGCGACCGTGCTCGCCCAGGCGCTCGTGCGCGAGGGCCTGCGCAACGTCGCGGCCGGCGCCGACCCCATCTCGCTCAAGCGCGGCATCGAGAAGGCCGTGAAGGCCATCACCGACGAGCTGCTCTCGGGCGCCAAGGAGGTCGAGTCCAAGGAGCAGATCGCCGCGACCGCGTCGATCTCCGCCGCCGACCCGGCCATCGGCGAGCTCATCGCCGAGGCGATCGACAAGGTCGGCAAGGAGGGCGTCGTCACCGTCGAGGAGTCGAACACGTTCGGCACCGAGCTCGAGCTCACCGAGGGCATGCGCTTCGACAAGGGCTACATCAACCCCTACTTCGTGACCGACCCGGAGCGTCAGGAGGCGGTCTTCGAGGACCCCTACATCCTGATCGCCAACCAGAAGATCTCGAACATCAAGGACCTGCTGCCGATCGTCGACAAGGTGATCCAGGACGGCAAGGAGCTCCTGATCATCGCCGAGGACGTCGAGGGCGAGGCGCTCGCGACCCTGGTGCTGAACAAGATCCGCGGCATCTTCAAGTCGGCCGCCGTCAAGGCGCCCGGCTTCGGCGACCGCCGCAAGGCGCAGCTGCAGGACATCGCGATCCTCACCGGCGGCCAGGTCATCACCGAAGAGGTGGGCCTCAAGCTCGAGAACGCGACGCTCGACCTGCTCGGCCGCGCCCGCAAGGTCATCATCACCAAGGACGAGACGACGATCGTCGAGGGTGCCGGCGACTCCGCGCAGATCGAGGGTCGCGTGACCCAGATCCGTCGCGAGATCGAGAACACCGACTCCGACTACGACCGCGAGAAGCTCCAGGAGCGCCTCGCCAAGCTCGCCGGCGGTGTCGCCGTCATCAAGGCGGGCGCGGCCACCGAGGTCGAGCTCAAGGAGCGCAAGCACCGCATCGAGGACGCCGTCCGCAACGCGAAGGCGGCCGTCGAGGAGGGCATCGTCCCCGGTGGTGGCGTCGCGCTCATCCAGGCCGGCAAGAGCGCGTTCGAGGGCCTGTCGCTCACGGGCGACGAGGCCACCGGTGCCAACATCGTCAAGGTCGCCATCGAGGCGCCGCTGAAGCAGATCGCCCTCAACGCGGGCCTCGAGCCCGGCGTCGTGGCGAACAAGGTCGCGGAGCTTCCGGCCGGCCACGGTCTGAACGCCGCGTCCGGCGAGTACGGCGACCTCTTCGCGCAGGGCATCATCGACCCGGCGAAGGTGACGCGCTCGGCGCTGCAGAACGCCGCGTCGATCGCGGGTCTGTTCCTCACCACGGAGGCCGTCGTCGCCGACAAGCCCGAGAAGGCTGCGGCGGCTCCGGCCGACCCGACCGGCGGCATGGACTTCTGATCCACCGCTGACACGCAAGAAGGGCCCCTTCCCTCGGGAGGGGGCCCTTCTCGTGCGTGCAGCGTGCAGCGTGCTTCGGTGCGAGGCGGGCTTCAGGTGGGAGGTGCGGCCGCCCGGAGCGTGCCCAAGAGGCCACAACTGACACCCGAACCCCGGCGCGGGAGCGCAGCGGGTCAGCGGAACAGGCTCGTGCTGGCCTGCTCGACCTCGGCGTACTGGCGCGCGGCGAGCGTGAGGGCGCGATCGATCTCGGCGAGCGCCGCCGCGACCTGCCGCTGCGTGCCGCGCCACTGCTCGACGACGCCTGAGAACGCGGCGGACGCCGCGCCGGTCCACGACCCCTGCAGGGCGGTGAGCTGCGACAGCAGCGACGCCGATTCGGTCTCGAGTCGATCGACGGTCGAGCGGATCGTGCCGGAGGCGGCGAGGACGGCGTCGCTGTCGACGGAGAAGACGGCCATGGGATGCTCCTGTTCTCGAGGGATGGCCGTCACGCTACGTCCGGGCCGGCCGCGCCCGCGGCGAGGGGCCCGGAGCCCGTGCGCTGTCGCGGGGAACGTGCGGGTGGGGAGGACGGGTCCTCAGTCGCGCAGGCGCGGCAGGGGGCGCGTGTCGGCCGCGGCGTCGATCTCGGCGGGCGGGGCGAGCGGAATGGACACGCGGAACGTCGCCCCGCCGCCCGGGGTGTCGTCCACGCGCACCGTGCCGTGCAGGGCCTCGACGATCGAGGCCACGATCGACAGGCCGAGCCCCGAACCGCCCGTCTCGCGCGCACGCGACGTGTCCGCGCGCCAGAAGCGCTGGAAGATCTGCTCACGGATCTGCGGCGGGATGCCCTCGCCGTGGTCGATGACCTCGATCCAGCCGAAGCCCGTGCCGCCGTCGGCGGCGGGTTCCACGCCGACCCGGAGCCCGATGGGGGAGTCCTCGGCCGTGAACCGGCGAGCGTTGCCGAGCAGGTTGGCGATCACCTGGCGGATGCGGTTCTCATCGCCCAGGACGATCGGCTCCGAGCGCGCGGGCCGCAGCGGCTCCACCGCATCCGTCGTCGGCTCCCCCACGCCGCGTGGGCGGCGCCGCAGCCGTGACAGGCGCGCGCCGGCGAGCGCGATCGCCGAGGTCGCCCCGGGCCGCCGCCGCGGCTCGTCGCCGGCGCTCTCGGCGCCCGGCGCCGGGGTCAGCGGGGGGTCGACCACGATCGACATGGTCACGTGCGGTCCGTTCGGGAGCGTCGTGTCTTCGACGGTGATCTCGCGTGCGGGGGAGGCGGCCCGCAGGTCCATCGCCGCGTCGCGCGCGAGTGGCCGGAGGTCCACCGGCTCGAAGACGACGTCGCGGCGCTCGTCGAGGCGTGCGAGCGCGAGGAGGTCCTCCACGAGCACGCCCATGCGCTTCGCCTCCTTCTCGATGCGCTCCATCGCCTGGGCGATGTCGGCCTCGTCGCGGATCGCGCCCATGCGGTACAGCTCGGCGTACCCGCGGACGGTGACCAGGGGTGTGCGCAGCTCGTGGCTCGCGTCGCCGATGAACCGGCGCATCTGGCCGACCGTCGCGTCGCGCTGACGGATCGCCGCATCCACGCGGCTGAGCATCGCGTTGATCGCCGCCTTCAGCCGCCCGACCTCGGTGCCGGGGATCACGTCGGTCATGCGCTGGCTGAAGTCGCCCGTCGCGATCGAGATGGCCGTCGCCTCGACCTGGCCGAGACCGCGGAACGTCAGGGTCACGATGTAGCGCGTGAGCAGCGCGCTCGCGACGAGGATGAGCAGCGCGAGCACCCCGTAGATGCCGATGTAGGTCGCGACGACCCGCTCGGTCGGGGCCAGCGGCACCGCGACGAGCTGCGTGTAGAACTCGCCCGACCCGGTGGACCCGGGGATCTCGGCCGGCGCGACGCTCGCGCGGAACACCGCGCCGGTGCGCGGGTCGACGAGGTCGAAGGGGGCGGTGCCGTCCTGGTACGCCTTCTGCACGCTGTAGCTCGAGGGCACCTGCGGCGTCGCGGCCGGGTCGTCGGGCCCGACGAGGATGCGCAGCCCGTCGTCGGGCGGCCCGTACAGCGCCACGAAGTAGTCGGGCTTGCTGCCGGACTCGTTGGGGCGGAAGGTCTGCGTTCCGCCGTCGTCGACGACGCGGATGAGCTGATTGGCGATGTCGCTCCCCGCGAGCTGCTCGACGGTCGCGTCGACGCTGCCCACGAGCGTCGTGCGCAGGAACGCCATCGTGCCGAAGCCCGCGACGGCCAATCCGATCGCGAGCAGGCCGACGGTGACGCCCGTGACCTTCGCGCGCAGGCTGAGCCCGCGCCACCAGCGGGTCACCGCATCGTGTTTATCGGCCAGGGGAGTCTCCGGAGGGGTACGGCGGCCGCGTCAGGCGGACTTGCCGGCCTTCAGCATGTAGCCGAACCCGCGCTTGGTCTGGATGAGCGGCTCGCTCGAGTGCGGGTCGATCTTGCGGCGCAGGTACGAGATGTAGCTCTCGACGATGCCCGCATCGCCGTTGAAGTCGTACTCCCACACGTGGTCGAGGATCTGCGCCTTGCTGAGCACGCGGTTGGGGTTGAGCATCAGGTAGCGCAGCAGCTTGAACTCGGTGGGGCTGAGGTCGATCGAGACGTCGCCGACGGTGACGTCGTGCGTGTCCTGGTCCATCGTGAGCTCGCCGGCGCGGATGACCGACTCCTCGTCGGCCTGCATCGTGCGGCGCAGGATCGCCTGGATGCGCGCGACGATCTCGTCGAGGCTGAAGGGCTTCGTGACGTAGTCGTCGCCGCCGGCGTTCAGGCCCGTGATCTTGTCCTCGGTGTCGTCCTTGGCGGTGAGGAAGAGGATCGGGGCGGTGTACCCGGCGCCGCGCAGGCGCTTGGTGACGCTGAAGCCGTTCATGTCGGGGAGCATCACGTCGAGCACGATCAGGTCGGGCTCCTCCTCGAGCACGGCGGAGATCGTCTGCGCGCCGTTGCCCACGGCCCGCACCTGGAACCCGGCGAAGCGGAGGCTCGTGATCAGCAGATCGCGGATGTTCGGTTCATCGTCGACGACGAGGATGCGTGCGGCGGTCATGGGGTCATTATCCCGACTGGATCGAGGGAAGTGCTGGATGTCGGCCGTTTCGGGCGCGCCACCGGCCGTTTCCGGCTCCGTGTTCGCGATGGGCGGACTCCGGATGCCGCGGCGCGGCGCCGTTACGCGGCGATCAGCTCGTCCGCGTCGAGGATCGTGTAGGCGTAGCCCTGCTCGGCGAGGAAGCGCTGACGGTTCTGCGCGAAGTCCTGGTCGACCGTGTCGCGGGAGATGAGCGTGTAGAAGCTCGCGGTGTGGCCGGATTGCTTGGGGCGCAGCAGGCGTCCGAGGCGCTGGGCCTCCTCCTGGCGCGAACCGAACGACCCCGACACCTGGATGGCGACGGAGGCCTCGGGCAGGTCGACCGAGAAGTTCGCGACCTTCGACACCACGAGCAGCGAGATCTCGCCCTCGCGGAACGCCTGGAACAGCTCTTCGCGCTCGGCGACGGGAGTCGAGCCCGTGATCTGCGGCGCATCCAGAGCCTCGGCGAGCACGTCGATCTGGTCGAGGTACTGCCCGATGACGAGGATGCGCTCGCCGGCGTGACGGCGCACGAGCCCGCGCACGACGTCGATCTTCGCCGGCGCGGTGGCGGCGAGGCGGTAGCGCTCGTCGTCCGCCGCGGCGGCGTACTCGAGGCGGTCGCCGGCGGGGAGGTCGATGCGCACCTCGTAGCACGCGGCGGGGGAGATGAAGCCCTGCGCCTCGATCTCCTTCCACGGCGCGTCGAAGCGCTTGGGGCCGATGAGGCTGAACACGTCGCCCTCGCGGCCGTCTTCGCGCACGAGCGTCGCGGTGAGGCCGAGGCGGCGGCGCGCCTGCAGGTCGGCGGTGAGCTTGAACACGGGCGCGGGCAGCAGGTGGACCTCGTCGTAGACGATGAGGCCCCAGTCCAGCGCATCAAGCAGCGCGAGGTGCGCGTACTGCCCCCCGCGCTTGGCGGTGAGGATCTGGTAGGTCGCGATCGTGACGGGCTTGATCTCCTTGACCTGGCCGGAGTACTCGCCGATCTCCTCGGGCGTCAGCGACGTGCGCCGCAGCAGCTCGTCGCGCCACTGCCGCGCGCTCACGGTGTTGGTCACGAGGATGAGCGTCGTCGTCTTCGTGCCGGCCATGGCGCCCGCCCCGACCAGCGTCTTGCCGGCGCCGCACGGCAGCACGACGACGCCCGAACCGCCCTCGGCGAAGGCCTCGACCGCCTGCTCCTGGTACGGGCGCAGGTGCCAGCCGTCTTCGGCGAGGTCGATCGGATGCGGCGTGCCCGGTGTGTAGCCGGCGAGGTCTTCGGCCGGCCAGCCGATCTTCAGCAGCTCCTGCTTGATGTGCCCGCGCGCCCACGCGTCGACGACGTACGCGTCGGGGGAGGGGTGGCCGATCAGCAGCGGCTGGATGCGCTTGTTGCGGGCGACCTCGGCGAGCACGGCCGGGTCGGTCGAGCGCAGCACGAGCGCACCCTCGTCGTCGCGCTCGATGACGAGCCGGCCGTAGCGGCCGACCGTCTCGCGGATGTCGATCGACACCGACGCGGGCACGGGGAAGCGCGACCAGCGGTCGAGGGTCGCGAGCATGTCCTCGGCGTCGTGGCCTGCGGCGCGCGCGTTCCACAGGCCGAGCCGCGTGATCCGGTAAGTGTGGATGTGCTCGGGTGCGCGCTCGAGCTCGGCGAAGACTGCGAGCTCGTGGCGCGCGCTCTCCGCATCCGGGTGCGCGACCTCGAGCAGCACGGTGCGATCGCTCTGCACGATGAGGGGGCCGTCAGACATAGCCTCCCATTCTACCGCCGCGCCGGAGCCCCGAGCGTGCACGGTCGCGGCGAGACCGCTCCGCCGGGCGTGCACTCTCGCCGCGCGGGTGCACTCTCGCGGATCACGCGACGGGGTGCACGCTCGCGATGCTCGCGAGCGGCAGCGTCCGCTCGACGTCGGCGCCGCGGTCGCGCCCGCGCAGCCGCCCGCCGCCGAGACCGCTCGCCTCGAGTCGGAACGTGCGGGAGCTGCCGTCGGGGAGGCGGACGACGACGTCGATGACGGCGCGGGCCCGCACGGCCTGGTCGAGCTCGCGCTCGAGCCACGCCGCATCCGTGTCGTCGCCGGCGCTGCCCGCGCGCAGGCGCGCGAGCAGGTCGGCGTAGCGGTCGGCGGCGCGCACGGGCTCGACGTCGGCGGCGACGCGCAGGCGGTCGACCGGCTGCGGCGCGCCGTCCTCGTCGACGGCCACGACCGGGTAGCGCGCGTCGGCCAGGGCCCACAGCACGGTGCCGGCCGATACGCGCGTGGCAAGCGACGCGCCGTCGCGCACGAGGCCGAGCGGGCGCAGCGCCTGGTCGACGGCGACCGTCTCGAGGGTCGCGGGGTCGTCGCTCAGCACGCGCGTGCGGCCGTCGTCGTCAGCGCCGACGCGCAGCAGGCCGTGCCGGTCGGCGTTGCGCGCGATGAGGTATTCGAGCGGCTGCGGGATGCCCGTGAGCGAGATCTCCCGCAGGAACGCGCGCACCGAGTCCGCCGTCTCGCCGGCGGTGATCGCGGCCGCGAGCGATTCCGCGCTGAAGCGGTACGTCGAGGCCTGCGCGCGCGACTCCCGGACGGCCATCGACCGCAGCCGCACATCCAGCGCCGGCGGCAGCGGCCCCGGCGCGATCGCCGTGAGGTCGTTCTGCAGATAGATGCGGTCGACCTCCGACGGGAGGTAGGCGCCGAGCGCGGCGAGGTCGGGATCGCCGCCAGCCGCCATCGGCCGCGCCCACGGCGGCTCGCCGCCTCCCGGCGCGAGGAGCCCCCACGCCACGCCGTACGCGCGCCACAGCCCCGCGACGCTCGGCCAGGCCGTGTCGTACGGGTACGCGGCGTGCCACGTCGTCGGCGCGATCCAGCCGCCGTCGGCGGTGCGCAGCGCCGCGGGCATGGCGTCGCGGAGCCGCCGCGCGGCCAGCGCCCACCGCTCCGACGTCGGGCTCGAGACCCACGCGCGTCCCGACTCCGTCACGAGCCACGCGCGCTCGTCGGCGCGCAGCAGCCCGGTGCGCTCGGCAAGGCTCACGAGCAGGTCGGCCGCGTCGGCGTCGGCGGCCGCCCCGGCGTCGACGAGGCCGCGCCGGTCGGCGGCGCCGAGGGCGCCCGAGCCGATCCGCGTGAGCGGGTGCCGCAGGGCGTGGAGCAGGATGTCGGCGAGCGATGCGGCCGACGTGAAGGCGCGCTCGGCCGCGGCGGCATCCTCGTCCGCGCTCGCCGTGCGTGCGCCCGCGGTCACACGCGCGGGGGACTCGCGATCGCCGACGGCGACGGCGACCGCGCTGAAGGGCCGGCCCGCCGCATCCGTCAGTCCGGCGCTCGCGAGCCGGGGACGCGATTCCGGTGCGACCGTGCCCTCGGCGCGCACGGCCTCGTCGAGCGCGACGGCGTCGTCGAGGGGCAGGACGGCGAGGCCCCGCGCGATCGACGCCGGATCGAGCAGCGCCTCGGCCGCGTCGAAGAAGTCGCGCCACGCGGCGGATGCCGACACCGCGCGCGCGGCGAGGAGGTCGGCCAGGTCCGCGTCGTCGCGTTCGGCCAGTGCGAGGGCGAGCGCGCGCTCGTCGGAGGTCGCCGGCACGTCACTCGCCCCGGTTGGCCCGAGCCCTCCGCACGAAGCTCATGATGAGCACCGTGATCAGCATCGCGAAGGCGAGGATCGGCGCGATGTAGACGACGACGCCGACCGTGGGCCACAGCCCCGACGCGAAGTCGACCTTCGCCGCCGAGCCGAGGATGATCGCGAAGAAGCACGCGATCGACAGCACCAGCAGGCCCAGCGACATGAACGCCAGGATCCGATCGATGCGGCGGACCGGAAGGTCGCCGCCGGGCGTTCGCGTGCTCATCCGCCTCAGCCTAGCGGTTCGGGGTGTGGCGTACGCTAGACGGGCGGCCGGTCGGCCGTTCATCATGTCCGTCCGTCCGCGGACTCGGTTTCAGCGAGGTTTTGTCATGCCCACCGGCAAGGTCAGGTTCTACGACGAGGAGAAGGGGTTCGGCTTCATCACCACCGATGACGGCCAGGACGTCTTCCTGCACGCCACGGCCCTGCCCGCCGGCACGCCCGCGCCCAAGGCCGGCACGCGGCTGGAGTTCGGGGTGGCCGACGGCAAGCGCGGCCTCCAGGCGCTCTCGGTGCGCGTGCTGCAGGCGCCGCCGAGCCTCGCGAAGCGCTCGCGCAAGTCGGCCGACGACATGGCGATCATCGTCGAGGACCTCGTGAAGCTCCTCGACGGCATCGGCGCGGACCTCCGCCGCGGTCGATACCCCAGCGGCTCGCACGGCAAGAAGGTCGCCGCGGTCCTCCGCAAGGTCGCCGATGACCTCGAAGCCTGACGCCGTCGACGAGCGCCTGCTCGCCGCGCACGATCTCGCCCGCGCGGCGCTGCACGAGGTGACCCCCGCGGCCACCGTCGGTGACCCCGCGGGCTACACGCTCGAGGATGAGGGCGTCGTGTCGCTGCGCTTCGCGAACCGCCTCGCTGGATACCCCGGATGGTTCTGGACGGTGAGCGTCGCGGTCGTCGAGGGCTCCGAGCCGACGGTGCTCGAGGTCGAGCTGCTGCCCGGCGACGACGCGCTGCTCGCACCCGAGTGGGTGCCGTGGGCGACGCGGCTGGCGGAGTACCAGGCGGCGCAGGCGGCGGCGCAGGCCGAAGCCGCGATCGCCGAGGATGAGTCCGACGACGCGGACGACGACGATCTGGACGGTGACGAGCTCGAGGACGACGAGCTCGACGACGAGGACGACCTCGACGAGGACGACGACGAGCTCGACTCGGACGGCTCGCCGATCCTCCACGCGGGCGACCTCGACGGCGTCGACATCGACGAGCTCGACCCCGACGAGCCCGACGACGACGACGAGGACGCGGACGCGGACGACGATTCGGACGACTCCGACGACTCCGACGACGACGAGCCGGACGACGACTCCGACGAGTCCGACGACGCGGACGACTCCGACGAGGACGAGTCCGACGACTCCGACGACGAGCCGGACGACGACTCCGACGAGGACGAGTCCGACGACGACGTGGTCAGGGCGCGCCGTGCCTGAGCAGCGCACCATCCGCACCTCGACGAGACCGTCGATGCCGGGCTCGGCGAACTCCGTGCCGTCGGCGCGGAAGCCGTTGCGCTAGACATAGATCGTGTACAGGTGCAGCGGCCGCGCGGGCGGGAAGCCCTTCTCGGCGTCTGGCCCCGCGGCCGCGCCGGCCTGCGCGAAGCCGACGATGCTGCGCCCGCGCTCGGCGACGGCGACGCGCTCAGGCGCGGGATCACGCGACAGGATGCTGCGCCACATCCGCTGCCGCGCCGTGAGGGCCTCGTCGCCGAAGAAGCGCTCGGGCAGTAGGGCGCCGTACGTCTCGCGCCAGCTCTCGACGTGCACGCGCGCGATCGCGTCGGCGTCGTCCGCCGACGGCGTGCGGATGACGACGGGGGCGTGCGCGGCGGGCGTCACCTCCGGAGTCAGAGGCGCTCGAGGGTGTAGTCGATGCAGCGGATGAGCTGACGCACGTCGTCGGGCTCGATCGAGACGAACGTCGCGATGCGCAGCTGGTTGCGTCCGAGCTTGCGGTACGGCTCGGTGTCGACGATGCCGTTGGCGCGCAGGCTCGCAGCGACCGCCGCCGCATCCACCGTCTCTGCGAAGTCGATCGTCACGACCACGGGCGACCGGTCGGCCGGGTCGGCGACGAAGGGCGTCACGAGTTCGGACGCCTCCGCCCACGCGTACAGCTCGCCGGACGACTCGCTCGTGCGCGCGTGCGCCCACGACAGCCCGCCGTTGTCGAGGATCCACTCGAGCTGGTCGTCGAGCAGCAGCAGCGTCGCGAGGGCCGGGGTGTTGAGCGTCTGCTCCAGGCGCGAGTTGTCCAGCGCGTTCTTCAGGCTCAGGAATTCGGGGATGTACCGGCCGGATGCGGCGATCCGCTCGATCCGCTCGATCGCCGCGGGCGACACGGCCGCGAACCACAGGCCGCCGTCGGAGCCGAGGTTCTTCTGCGGCGCGAAGTAGTAGACGTCGGCCTGGGACATGTCGAAGTCGATGCCGCCGGCCGCGCTCGTGCCGTCGATGACGGTCAGCGCGCCCTCGTCGCCGTGCACGCGCTCGATGGGGGTCGCCACACCCGTGGAGGTCTCGTTGTGCGGCCACGCGTAGACGTCGACGCCCGCCACGGGCTCCGCGACGGCGCGCGTGCCGGGATCGGCCTTGCGCACGTCGGGCGCCTCGAGCCATGGCGCGCCTGCGGCGGCGGCGAACTTGCCGCCGAACTCGCCGAAGACGAGGTTCTGCGCGCGGGAGTCGATGAGGCCGAAGGCCGCGGCGTCCCAGAACGCCGTCGATCCGCCGTCGCCGGCGATGATCTCGTAGCCGTCGGGGAGGCGCAGCAGCGCGCCGAGACGCTCGCGCACGCTTCCCACGAGCGCCTTCACGGGCTTCTGCCGGTGCGAGGTGCCGAGGATCGTGGCCCCGCGTGTGACGAGTGCCTCCAGCTGCGCTCCGCGCACCTTCGAGGGTCCGCATCCGAAGCGTCCGTCGGCGGGCAGCAGGTCGCGAGGCAGGTCCACGTGCGGCATGCGACGAGTCTAGGGCGCGGCCCACGGCCGCCCCGGCCGTGTGACGACGGCCCTCGGCGCCGATCCCCGTGTCCGCGGCGTTGGATAGGCTGGAGGTCTACCCGAACGAGCGCTGAGGAAGCCCCCATGACCGATCTCATCGACACCACGGAGATGTATCTGCGGACGATCCTCGAACTCGAGGAGGAGAACATCGTGCCGCTGCGCGCACGCATCTCCGAGCGTCTCGGGCACTCCGGTCCCACGGTGTCGCAGACGGTCGGGCGGATGGAGCGCGACGGCCTCGTCGTCGTCTCGGACGACCGCCGGCTCGAGCTGACCGACGCCGGGCGGCAGAAGGCCGTCGACGTCATGCGCAAGCACCGTCTCGCCGAGCGCCTGCTCAGCGACGTCATCGGCCTGGACTGGGCGTTCGTCCACGAAGAGGCGTGCCGCTGGGAGCACGTCATGAGCGAGCAGGTCGAGCGCCGCCTCGTCGAGCTCCTCGGCCACCCCACCGAGTCGCCCTACGGCAACCCGATCCCGGGCCTCGACCAGCTGGGTGACGTCCCCTCGAACACGTTCGAGCAGGGCGTGGTGGGGCTCGTGCGCAAGCTCAACGACGTCGGCGGCCCGATCACCGGCACGGTCCGGCGCCTGGCCGAGCCGGCGCAGGTCGATCCCGAGCTCCTGCAGCAGCTGAAGGCGGCCGGTGTGGTCCCCGGCGCGCGCGGCGACTATCGCTTCAACGAGGGCTACGTGCTCGTCCAGATGGACGGCGATGAGGAGGGGCTCGAGCTTCCCGTCGAGGTCGCGTCGCACATCTTCCTCGTCGACGAGCGCTGATCCTCCCCACCCCGATCCGCCGCACGGCTGTCCACAGCCCGCGGGCTGAACGTGACTTATTCGTTACCTTCGGGTAGCCTCGGTCTGTCCACAGGCGAGAAGCCCGCCGTCGGACCCCACGCAGATTGCCTCTCCGGCTCGTCGTCTGCGGTGGGTGAAGCCCGCACACCGTGCCACACACCGAGTGCCGACGAGCCAGCGCCCGCCCGGGGCGCAGAGGCGCCGGAGGAAATTTGGCTGAGAACACCCCGTCGGTCGGCGACGCACCCGAGCAGGAGCCGACCGGAATGACGCGGCGCTCCCGAGCGCGCGTCGCCCGACCCTCGTCCCGACCCGTCACCCCCCGCAACACCGCGGTCGCCACGCGTCCGCCGCGCGCCGACCGCCCGAAGCGCGGCGTCGCCAAGCCCGTTCGCAGCGTCGCGATCCTCTCGATCGTCGCGGGGCTCGTCGCGACCGTCGCCATCCCGGCGTATGCGGCGTGGCAGCCCACGGCCGAGGCCAAGACGCTGCAGCAGGCGTCGGCCGGCGATGCGCAGTCGATGGTCGTCGCGTCCGAGGCATCCGCCGCCCAGCTCGACCGCAGCAGCTACTCGGCCACGACGTCCGAGGAGATCGCGAAGAAGAAGGCCGCGGAGGCCGCCGCCGAGCGCGCCCGCCAGCGCGCCGCGCAGTCGGTCTCGCTGTCGTCCGTCGACCTGTCGATGGTCTCGCCCGGCTCGGGCGAGGTCCGCTGGCCGGTCGTCGGCTTCAAGAAGGGCCGCGGCCTCGGCGACTCCGGCTACCACCAGGGCGTCGACCTGCTCCTCGCGTGCGGCCAGCCCGTCTACGCCGCCGCCGCGGGCGTCGTGCGTGTCTCGCAGGAGAGCTTCGGCGGCTACGGCGTCGCCATCACGATCGACCACGTCATCAACGGTCAGCGCGTCAGCACGCTGTACGGCCACATGACCTACGGCAGCCGCGTCGTGCAGTCGGGCGAGACGGTCGCCGCGGGCCAGCTCATCGGCCTCATCGGCAGCACGGGCAGCTCGACGGCGTGCCACACCCACTTCGAGGTGCGCATCAACGGGTCGGTCGTCGACCCGTGGGCGTGGCTGGAGCAGAACGCCGGCTGATCCTCTCGTCCGTGCCGAAGGGGCGTGTCAGGGAGTGTTCTCCGACACGCCCCTTCGCGTTCGCCCGCGCCGACCCCCGGGCGTGTCGCGGTGGGTTAGCCTTTCCTCGACGCTGAGAGAAGCGGGGGAAGCCGATGGACCGCACACCACGCATCCGCACCATGGATGCGCTCGGGCTGCTCGTCCTTCGGCATCATGTGCACGGATGCCACGGCCTCACCGTGGCGCCCGAGGCGCTGTCCATGTGACAGCGCCTTTTTTCATGCCCTGCGCCGACCGATCCGTCGCGAGTCGAATATCCGAGAAGCCGTCCCGGCCATTCGAGAGGAAGCGGAATGCGCACTCTGGTGCTGAATGCGGGCTACGAACCGCTCGCCGTCGTGTCGTTCAAGCGGGCCATCGTGCTCGTGATGAACGAGAAGGCCACCGTCGTCGAACGCGTCGAGGGTGATCCGGTGTGGGGGACCGGCGGCAGCGTCGATCGCCCCGCGGTGATCATCCTCACCCGGTATGTGCGGGTGCCCGGCGGCAGACGCGTGCCGGTCACGCGCCGGGGTGTGCTCCGCCGCGACGGCCACCGCTGCGCGTACTGCGGCAAGGCCGCCGCCACGATCGACCACGTGCTGCCGCGTTCGCGCGGCGGCAAGGACACGTGGGAGAACCTCGTGGCGTGCTGCCTGCGCTGCAACAACGTCAAGGGCGACCGCACGCCGCAGGAGATGTCGTGGGAGCTGCGGCTGGTGCCCGGCGCACCGCGCGGCTCGCAATGGACGGTGCGCGGCACCGACCGCGCCGACCCGCGGTGGGAGCCCTACCTCGCCCTCGCCGCCTGAGCCGCGGCCGATCGGCGCCTCGCCGTCCGATCCGGCCGAGGCCGCCGTGCCGTGCGCGCGCGCAGAATTCAGGCTGAGCCGGCGTCTGGCCGGGCTCCGCGCCCCGAGCGGTCGGCTGAGCCTGAATTCTGAACGGTGTCGGAGGTCGGCCGCGCGACCGATCGGCGCCTCGGCCGTCCGATCCGGCCGAGGCCGCCGTGCCGTGCCGCGCGCGCAGAATTCAGGCTGAGCCGGCGTCTGGCCGGGCTCCGCGCCCCGAGCGGTCGGCTGAGCCTGAATTCTGAACGGTGTCGGAGGTCGCCGCGCGGCCGATCGGCGCCTCGCCGTCCGATCCGGCCGAGGCCGCCGTGCCGTGCGCGCGCGCAGAATTCAGGCTGAGCCGGCGTCTGGCCGGGCTCCGCGCCCCGAGCGGTCGGCTGAGCCTGAATTCTGAACGGTGTCAGAGGTCGTCTCTATCTTCGAACCACGGGATTGAAGGTGTAGAACGCATGTTCTAACCTGTGGGAGTGAGGGCGATCATGCGGGACCAGGCGCACGCGGTGCCGGACATCCACGCCCTGCGCGCCCAGCTCGAGCGTATGCAGGGGCGCCGACTCGGCGCCCCGGTCCTGCCCACCCACCCCGCCTTCGCGGGGCTGCTGCCCGGTGGCGGCCTCAAGCCCGGCGCGGCGTATTCGCTCGCGCCGTCGGCGTCGCTGCTGCTCGCGCTCATGGCGCGCCCCTCCCAGGACGGTACGTGGTGCGGCGTCGTGGGCATGCCCGATCTCGGCGCCGAGGCCGCCGAGCGCTACGGTCTCGACCTCGACCGGCTCGTGTTCGTGCCCGACCCGGGCTCGCGGTGGCTCGCGGTCACCGCGACGATCGCCGAGGTGCTGCCGGTCGTGGCGGTGCGTCCGCCCACGCGCGTGTCCGACGGGGAGGTGGCGCGACTGGCCTCGCGGCTGCGCGACCGCGGCGCGGTGCTGCTCGTGCAGGGGGCGTGGCCGCAGGCCGAGGCCGTCATCGAGGTCGCCGACCCGCGGTGGTCGGGGCTCGGCGCCGGCCACGGGTACCTGGCCGGGCGCGAGCTGACGGTGTCGGTCACGAGCAAGCGCTCGCCGGGGGCGCGGCGCGTGCGGATGCTGCTTCCCGCCGCCGACGGCGGGGTCACCGTCGTGGGCGCTCCTGCCGAGCGCCTCCAGCCGCGCGAGCGTCCGGCGTTCGCGCGGGAACCGGTGCGGGCGGTGGGGTGACGTGCCCGCGCCGGTGCGCAGCCTCGTGCTGTGGTTCCCCGACTGGCCCGTGACCGCCCTCGTGCGCGAGGCGGTGAGCCCGCCGCGCGCCGGCACGCCCGTCGCGGTGTTCGAGCGGAACCTCGTGGTCGCGTGCAACGGCGCGGCCCGCGCGCAGGGCGTGCGCCGCGGCCAGCGCCGGCGCGACGCGCAGGCGCGATGCCCCGGGCTGCAGGTGGTCGCCGCCGACCTCGCGCGCGACCACCGCGAGTTCGCGCCCGTCGTCGCGCGCATCGAGGAGCAGGCGCCGGGGGTGCAGATCGTGCGGGCGGGACTGTGCGTGCTGCGCGCCCGCGGGCCCGCGCGCTACTACGGCGGCGAGGCCGAGGCGGCGCGGGCGCTGTGCGACGCGCTCGCCGCCGACGGCGTGCCCGACGTGCGCGCCGGCGTCGCCGACGGCCCGTTCACGGCCGAGCAGGCCGCGCGCGCGGGCACGCGCCCCGACGCGCCGGTGCGGATCGTCGAGCCGGGGGAGTCGGCGGCGTTCCTCGCGCCGCTGCCGGTGACCGCGCTCGAGGACGACGAGCTGGCGGGCATCCTCGCACGCCTGGGCGTGCACACCCTCGGCCAGTTCGCCGCGATGCCCGTCGAACGCGTGCGCGAGCGGTTCGGCGGCCCCGGCGAGCGCCGGCACGCGCTGGCCGCCGGCGCCGACTCGCGCCCCGTCGAGCCGCGCGTGCCGCCGCCCGAGCTGCACCGCGACGTGGCGTTCGAGCCGCCCCTCGAGCTCGCCGACCAGGTCGCGTTCGGCGTGCGCGTGGCCGCGGAGGAGTTCATCGCGCGGCTCGGCGCGCACGACCTCGTGTGCACCGAGCTGCGCGTCGTGCTGACGGGGGAGCGGGGCGAGCGCAGCGAGCGGGTGTGGCTGCATCCGGGATCGTTCGACGCGGCCGCGGTGGTCGACCGCGTGCGATGGCAGCTGGCGGCGCTGCACGAGTCGCAGGCGCCCGGGTCGAAGGTGTTCGGCAGCGGGGTCGCGGCGGTGCACATCGCGCCGGAGGCGGTGGATGCGGCGGCCCACCACGCGATCGGACTGTTCGGCGCCGGGTCGGACGAGCGCGTGCACCACGCGCTGTCGCGCGTGCAGGCGATGCTCGGGCACCGCGGTGTCGTGACGCCCGTGATCGGCGGCGGGCGCTGGCTCGCCGAGCGGCAGGTGAACGTGCCGTGGGGCGACCGGGCGGTCGTGACGAAGGATCGCGCACGGCCGTGGCCGGGGAGCCTGCCTGACCCGCTGCCGGCGACGGTGTACCCCGAGCCGCGCCTGGTGGAGGTGACCGACGCCGCCGGGCGCGCGGTCGCCGTCGGCGAGCGGGAGGCGCTCAGCGGCGCGCCCGCGATGCTCGAGGCGGGCGGGTACCGCCGGGCGATCACGGCGTGGGCGGGGCCGTGGCCGATCAGCGAGCGCGGCTGGGATGCGCTCCGCCGCCGTCGGGCGCACCGCTTCCAGGTCGTCGACGCCGACGGCATCGCGTGGCTGCTCGTGTGGGAAGAGGGCGAGTGGCGGGCGGAGGGGCGCTATGACTGAGGCCACTTCGATGAAGCCGCGTCGGGGCGGAGGGCGCTGATGGGCTTCCACAACCCGCCCGTGAAGTGGTCGGAGCTCGAGCGCACGCTCAGCGACACCCGACGCCCGCGCGACGTGCCCGCCAACGGCGACGGCGGCGACAGCCCTGCGTGGTCGCGCAAGCGCGGCAAGTACGTCGCGCCCTCGATCGAGCGGCCCGCCGACGCGGTGCCGTACGCCGAGCTGCACGCCCACTCGTCGTACTCGTTCCTCGACGGCGCCTCCTCGCCCGAGGAGCTCGCCGAAGAGGCCGAGCGCCTCGGGCTGCACGCGCTGGCCGTGACCGACCACGACGGCTTCTACGGCATCGTCCGCTTCGCCGAGGCGGCGGAGGCGCTGAACGTGAAGACCGTGTTCGGCGCCGAGCTGTCACTGCAGCTGCCGAAGCCGCAGAACGGCGAGCCCGACCCCGTCGGAGCGCACCTTCTCGTGCTCGCGCGCGGCGAGGAGGGCTACCACCGCCTCGCCGCCGCCATCACGCAGGCCCAGCTCGCCGGCGCCGAGAAGGGGCGGCCGCGCTACGACCTGGCGGCGCTCGCCGAGCACGCCGGCGGGCCGCGCGACCCGCACTGGGCGGTGCTGACCGGATGCCGCAAGGGCACCGTGCGTCGCGCGCTCGCCGCGGGCGGGCCGGCGGCCGCCGCATCCGCCCTCGAGGACCTCGTCGCGCTGTTCGGCCGCGACGCGGTCAACGTCGAGCTGATCGACCACGGCAACCCCACCGACACGCGCGACAACGACGTGCTGGCCGCGCTCGCCGCCGAGCGCGGGCTCCCGGTGCTCGCGACGAACAACGTGCACTACGCGGTGCCCGAGCGCGAGCTGCTGGCCGCCGCGGTCGCGGCCGTGCGCGCGAACCGCGGCCTCGACGAGCTCGACGGCTGGCTGCCCGCGCACGCCGGCGCCCACCTGCGGTCGGGGGCGGAGATGGCGCGGCGCTTCGCGCGCTACCCGGGCGCGGTCGCGCGGACGGTGACCCTCGCCGACGAGCTGGCCTTCCCGCTGCGCAAGGCCAAGCCGGCGCTGCCCAAGCAGCACGTGCCCGACGGGCACACGCCGATGTCGTACCTGCGCACGCTGGTGTGGGATGCGGTGCCCCGCAAGTATCCGCGGCTCACCGAAGAGCAGCGCCGCCGCATCGAGGGCGAGCTCGACGTCATCGAGTCGAAGGACTTCCCCGGCTACTTCCTCATCGTGTGGAGCATCGTGCAGGAGGCGCGCCGCCGCGGCATCCTGTGCCAGGGCCGCGGATCGGCCGCGTCGAGTGCGGTGTGCTACCTGCTGGACATCACCGCCGTCGACGCGATCCACTACAACCTGCCGTTCGAGCGGTTCCTCTCGCACCTGCGCGACGAGGAGCCCGACATCGACGTCGACTTCGACTCCGACCGGCGCGAGGAAATCATCCAGTGGGTCTACGGCAAGTACGGCCGCGAGCGGGCCGCGCAGGTGGCCAACGTCATCCAGTACCGGCCGAAGAACGCCGTGCGCGACATGGCCAAGGCGCTCGGGCACTCGCCCGGGCAGCAGGACGCGTGGTCGAAGCAGGTCGAGCGCTGGGGGGCGACGCTCGAGTCGGCCGACCACGACATCCCCGACCAGGTCATCGAGTTCGCCTCGGAGCTGCTGCGTGCCCCGCGGCACCTCGGCATCCACTCCGGCGGCATGGTGCTCACCGATCGGCCGGTGGGCGAGGTCGTGCCCATCGAGCACGCGCGCATGGACAACCGCACCGTCATCCAGTGGGACAAGGACGACGCGGCGTGGATGGGACTGGTGAAGTTCGACCTGCTGGGGCTCGGGATGCTCGCGGCGCTGCAGTACTGCTTCGACCTCATCCGGGAGGCGACGGGGGAGGAGTGGCGCCTGGAGACCCTGCCCAAGGACGAGAAGGCCGTGTACGACATGCTGTGCCGGGCGGATTCGATCGGCGTGTTCCAGGTGGAGTCGCGCGCGCAGATGGGGCTCCTCCCGCGTCTGCAGCCGCGGGAGTTCTACGACCTCGTCATCCAGATCGCGCTCGTGCGTCCCGGCCCGATCCAGGGCGGCGCGGTGCATCCGTTCGTCCGCCGCAAGCTCGGGCAGGAGGAGGTGACGTACGTGCACGAGAAGCTGCGACCCGTGCTCGAGCGCACCAAGGGCGTGCCGGTGTTCCAGGAGCAGCTCATGGGCATGGCCGTCGCGATCGGCGAGTGCTCGGCGGCGGATGCGGACGTCCTCCGCCGCGCGATGGGCTCCAAGCGGGGTATCGAGCGGATCGAGTCGATCCGCGAGCAGCTGTTCCGCGGCATGATCGAGGTCAACGGGCTCTCGCAGCAGGAGGCCGACGCGATCTACGCCAAGATCCAGGCGTTCGCGAACTTCGGGTTCGCCGAGTCGCACGCGCTGTCGTTCGGGCTGCTCGTGTACGCGAGCTCGTGGATCAAGCTGCACTATCCGGCGGCGTTCCTCGCGGGGCTGCTGCGCGCGCAGCCGATGGGCTTCTACTCCCCGGCGACGCTCACCGCCGACGCCCGGCGGCACGGCGTGGAGGTGCGCCGGCCCGACCTGCACCGCTCCGGCGTGCAGGCGACGCTCGAGCCGGTCGCCGACGCCGCGCGAGCGCAGGGCCCGACCGGGCTCGACACGTGCACGCATCAGGATCAGCCGCCGGTCGGCGAGTTCGACCCCGCCGCACCCGACGAGACGGCGGCGCACCGGCGCGACGGCGCCTTCGCGGTGCGGCTGGGGCTCGCCGCGGTCACGGGCATCGGCGTGAAGGCGGCCGAGCGCATCGTGGCCGAGCGCGAGGCATCCGGGCCCTACCGCGATCTGCGCGATCTCGTGCGGCGCACCGGGCTCACCGCCGCGCAGCTGGAGGCGCTCTCGACGGCGGGCGCGTTCGAGAGCCTCGGCATCAGCCGCCGCGCGGGCATCTGGCTCGCCGGATCGGCCGCCCAGGACCGGGCGGAGTTCCTGCCCGACTCGATGCTGTCGGTGCAGCCGCCGCTGTTCGCCGACCAGACCAGCTACGACATCCTCGCCGCCGACCTGTGGGCGACGGGGGTCTCCACCGACGACCATCCGATGACGCACTACCGGTCGGCGCTGGATGCCCGCGGCGTGCTCACCTCGAGCGAGCTTCGTCGACACGAGAACGGCCGGCGCGTGGAGGTGGCGGGGCTCGTGACCCACCGGCAGCGTCCGGCGACCGCATCCGGCATCACGTTCCTCAACCTCGAGGACGAGCACGGGCTCGTCAACGTCATCTGCTCCGTCGGCGTGTGGAACAGGTATCGCCGCATCGTGCGGGATTCGCCCGCGCTCATCGTGCGCGGCATCCTGGAGCGGTCGGTGGAGGGCGTGACGAACCTCGTCGCCGACGCGTTCGAGGATCTGCGTGTGGGTGTCTCGCACTCGTCGCGCGACTTCCGCTGAACCGGATGCCCGCGACCGCCGTCGATAGACTGCGGCTGGACGCCCGCGACCCAAGGACGGTTATGACCTCTCCCTCCTCGACCCCGCCCGGCTGGTACCCCGACACGGAGCGCCCCGGCGGGGAGCGCTGGTGGAACGGCCTCGCGTGGACCGACGATCGCCGCGGTGGCGCGGCATCCGGATTCGCGGCGCCGACGGCGCCTGCCGCAACGCCCGCATACCCCGGGTACCCGGCCTACCCCGCATACCCGAGCGCCCCGGCCGCATCGGGGGAGCAGGTCGCGCGGCGCGACATCCCGACGGGCACGGTGTGGATCTGGCTCGTCATCTTCGCCCCGGTCGTCACCGTGCTGCCGCTGTTCTTCTTCGACTGGGAGGGGTACCTGCGCGACGTGATCGTGCAGGCGGCGCAGGATCCGCAGGGCGTCAGCCCGTTCGCCGCCACCCCCTTCGAGGCCGGACTGCTCGGGTTCAGCGTCTTCCAGTACGTCGTGGCGGGGCTGCAGGTGCTGTTCGCGTGGCTCGACTGGCGGGCGCTGAAGGCGCGCGGCATCGTGAAGCCGTTCCACTGGGCGTGGAGCTTCTTCACGTTCGTCGTCAGCAACGGCGTGTACGTCATCGGGCGCGGCATCGTGCTGCGCCGTCAGACCGGCAGCGGTCTCGGCCCGGTGTGGGCGTGGATCGCCCTCACGGTCGCGAGCGTCATCGCGGGCGTGGTGTTCGCGGCGTACCTGATGAACTTCGTCTTCACGGTGATGGTGCCCTACATCGAGCAGTACTCCACGACGCTCTGACCCCCGGAGGAGAACCCGACATGGACACCGAGCAGATCGACACGAGCGCGAAGCCGTGGGCGAGCGGATGCACCGACTGCGACGCGCTCGGCGGGTGGTGGGTGCACCTCCGCCGCTGCGCCGCGTGCGGGCACATCGGATGCTGCGACGACTCCCTCGCCCGACACGCCACCGCGCACTGGCAGGAGACGGGGCACCGCTACATCCAGAGCTTCGAGCCGGGTGAGGACTGGTGGTGGGACTACCAGGAGCAGGCGATGGTCGAGGGCCCCGAGCTCGCGCCGCCGACGAGCCGCCCCGAGTCTCAGCCGTCGCCCGGCCCCGAGGGACGCGTGCCCGGCGACTGGCGCCGCGTGCTCCTGGCCCGCGCGCGCGACGAGCGGGCCTGACCCGGTCGCGCCTCCTCGCGGATCAGTCTCCGAGCACGAGTTCGGCGGCCCCGACGAGGGGGCTCTCGTCGCCGAGCGCCGCGGGCACGATGCGCGCACGGGCGAGGAACGGGAACGGCGCGGCGGCGTCGCGGGCCGCGGCCACGCGCGCGACGTAGTCGTCGGTCACCCGCGAGAACCCGCCGCCGATCACGACGACGTCGAGGTCGAGGAGCGCCGCCGCGGAGACGAGCGCCGCTCCCACCGCCGCGGCACTGCGCTCGACGGCCGCGATGGCGAGCGCGTCACCGGTGGCGCATCCGCGGGCCAGCTCCTCGCCTGTGTCTCCCGACCAGCCCTGGTCGCGCGCCCAGCGCACGGCGTTGGGGCCGCTCGCGACGCGTTCGACGGTCGCGGCGAGTCCGCCCTCCGCCGTGAAGCCCGCGACCGCGACCTGGCCGATGTGGCCGGCGTTGCCGCTCGCGCCGCGCACGGGTCGGCCGTCGATCACGACGCCGCCGCCGATGCCGGTGGACACGACCATGCCCAGGACGACCCGGCCGCCGCGTCCGGCGCCGCGGCGCGTCTCAGAGAGCGCGATGCACTGTCCGTCGAGGGCGAGGCGCACCGGCCCGTCCGTCCAGGCTGTGGGCAGGGCCGCGCGCACGGCGTCGACGATGTCGAAGCGGGCGGCGCCGGGGAGGTTCAGCGGTGAGATCGTGCCCGCGTCGGCGTCGACCGGGCCGGCGCTGCCGATGCCCGCGCCGCGCACCGTCGCTCCGCCCGGCAGCGCGGCCGTGGCGCGTGTGACGACCTCGGCCACCGCGGCGCGCAGGCCCGCGGCGTCGGCTTCCGCTCCGGTGGCGGCCCGCGAGCGCGACCCCGGGAGCACCGTGCCGGAGGCGTCGACCAGCGCGGCTTCGACCTTCGTTCCGCCCAGATCGACGGCGAGTGCGACATCCACGGTGATCCCCTTCCCGACCCGTCCACGCTAGCGCGCTCGCCGTCGGCGAACGCGCCGCACAACGCTGGCACTCTCGGGTGGAGAGTGCTAATCTGACATCACTTGAGTCGAGTCAACTCAAGTCCAGAACATGGGATGCCGGAGCATCCGCTTCGGCGAGTCGAAGGAGGAGACATGGCAGGCTACGACCCTTTCCGTGAGTTCGACCGGCTCGCTTCGGCGCTGGTCGAGGGCCGGCGCGGACCTCGGCGGATGCCGATGGACCTGTACCGCGACGGCGACCACTATGTGCTGACCGCCGACCTCCCGGGCATCGACCCGGGCTCGGTCGACATCGACGTCGACGGCCAGCTGCTGACGATCCGCGCCGAGCGCACGCTCACGACGGGCGAGGGCGTCAAGTGGATCACCCGCGAGCGCGAGGCGGCGTCGTTCGTGCGGCAGCTGAACCTCGGCCAGGGCATCGACACCGACCGCATCAGCGCGTCGTACGGCAACGGCGTGCTGTCGGTGACGATCCCGGTGAGCGAGAAGGCCAAGCCGCGGCGTATCGAGGTGACGACGGAGTCGGACGCCTCGACGATCCGCGCGCACGAGACCGACGCGCCGACGCCGATCGAGCAGTGACGCACTGACAAGAGCGGGGCGGTTCCTCCGGGAGCCGCCCCGCTCGTTCGTCTCCGCTTCGGCACGGGTAGCGTGGGGGAGTGAGCACGGGCATCGACATCGCGACGCTCGGCCCGCTCTCCTGGACCCTCCTCGCGGTCGCGGCCCTCATCGTCGGGGTGTCGAAGACCGCGGTCCCGGGCGCCGGCACGCTCGCCGTCGCGATGTTCGCCGCCGTGCTCCCGGCGAAGGAGTCCACGGCCACGCTCCTGCTGCTCCTGATCGTCGGCGACATGTTCGCGCTGTGGGCGTATCGCCGCCACGCGGTGTGGTCGGCGCTGCTGCGCCTCGTACCCGCGGTTCTCGCCGGCATCGTGCTCGGCGTGCTGTTCCTCGCGTTCGCGAGCGACGCGTGGGTGCGGCGCGGCATCGGCGTGCTGCTGCTCCTCGTCGTCGCCGTCACGCTGTGGCGACGGTGGCGCGCCCGGCACCGCGAGGCGGATGTGCCGAGCGGACCGGTCGCCGCCGCCGTCTACGGCACGCTCGGCGGGTTCACGACGATGGTCGCGAACGCGGCGGGCCCCGTCATGTCGATGTACTTCCTCGCCGCGCGCTTCCCGGTGCACGCGTTCCTCGGCACCGCGGCGTGGTTCTTCGCCGTCGTGAACGTCAGCAAGATCCCGTTCGCCGCCGGTCTCGGCCTCTTCTCCGTGTCGGGCCTGTGGATCGACCTGCTCCTGCTGCCGGCGGTGCTCGTCGGTGCGTTCACCGGCCGGTTCCTCGCGTCGCGCATGTCGCAGCGCGTGTTCGAGCGGATCGTCATCGTGCTCACCGTCGTCGGCGCGCTCTACCTGCTGTGGTGAGCGGTCAGGCCGCCAGCGCGCCGGCGCGCACGCACGCCTCGATCGCCACGCGGTAGTCCGCGATCATCCGATCGCGACCCAGGCGCGGGCGGGCGTGGATCGCCGCGCGGCGCAGGGCCGGTCGCTCCCGCAGCACCTCGTCCCACGTACGCGCGATGTCGGAGGCGTCGTGCCGGGTGACGCGACCGATGCCGGCGACGGATGCCGCGGCATCCCCGACCGCCGTCGTCACCGGCGTGGCACCGCTCGCGGCGCCTTCGAGCAGGCACAGCGGCGACGCCTCGCCGAACGCGCTCGTGAGGGCGACGATGTCGGCGATGCGGTGGAGCATCGGCATGTCGTCGCGGAGCCCGAGAAGGTGCACGCGGGCGTCGAGATGGAGTCCGGCGTCGCGTGCCATGTCGCGCAGGAGCGGGTTGTCGGCGGTCATGCCCGCGCCGCACAGGACGTAGTGCGCGCGTCCGCCGGCGGCGCGGTGCGCCGCGACCGCCGCGAGCAGCAGACCCGGGTCTTTCATCGCGTCGAAGCGTGCGGCGTAGAGCACGACCGGCGCGTCCTCGGGGATGCCGAGAGCGTGCTTGCCGTCGGCGATCTCCGCGGCGGTGCCCGGCCGGAACCGGTCGAGGTCGACGCCGTTGGGCACCACGTCCCGCATGACGCCGTCGATTCCGGCGCGCGCGTAGGCGTCGCTCGTCGACGCGGCGCACGAGATCGTCGCCGTCACGAGTCCCGACCGCGCCGCATCCGCGAGCCAGCCGAGCGCGGGGCCGGCGTGGGTCGGGTCGGAGCGGTGCAGGCATGTGGCCACGGGCACACGCGGCATCATGCCGGCGCGCTCGAGAGCGAGGAGGAGGCCGAGCGGCTGCTCCTTGAGCGTGAGGACGACGTCGGCATCGGCGATCGCGCTCGCCGCCGCCCACAGGTCGGCCGGCGTGAAGACCGACGGGTCGAGCGGGTCGGCTCCTGCCTCGCGGCCGAGCGTCATCACCTCGACGCCCGCATCGATGAGCCGGCGGTAGCGGGCGTCGTCGGTCATCGACTGCACCGTGCCCTCGCGCCGGGCGTGCGACGCGAGTGAGAGCACGCGGTGATGCTGGTCGGCACCGTGGAGGCCCGCGACCACGTCGGTATGCAGGATGCGGGCGCCGCCCGCGAAGAAGCCTTCGTACAGGGAGAGCACTCGGAGCGGGTGTGACATTGCGCACCTCTCGACGGGGGAAAGGCCATGCTGAACGACGCGGCCCGCGGAATCGATGACGCGCACGTGTAGATCGCGTGAACGTCGCGTGCGCGCTACGGTGCCGTCATGGCGTACGCGTGGCCGATCGTCGGACCCTCCTGCGCGATCGCGGGACTCGTCGAGCCGATGCCGTGGGGCAAGGCGACCTACACCGTGCTCCGCGTGCCCGAGGAGCTCGTGTCGGCGGCCGCGGAGGGCGGCACGCGGCGCGTGGCCGGTCGCCTGGAAGACGTCGAGGTCAACCTCGCGCTGAACCGCGCGCCGGTCCTTCCCGACGTGTTCGTGTGGGCAGGGGCGTCGCTCCTGCGCCGCCTGCGGCTGGATGTCGGCGACCCCGTGAGCGGCGAGCTCGCGCCCGTCGACGATGCGGCGGTCCTCGTTCCTGCCGACGTCACGCAGTTGCTGGCTGACGCGGGTGCGACCGAGCGCTGGGAGATGCTGACACCCGCCGACCGCCGTCGACGCCTCGCGACGATCGACGCCGCCGCGACCGCCGCGACGCGCGCCCGCCGCATCCACGCCCTCATCGCCGCTCTCTGACATGGAAGGGTTCACATGTGCGCCACGATCGCCAGCCACCACGTGCGCCCCGCGCACGCCGACGCCTTCCGCGCGTTCTTGGGCCGCATCGAAGACGGCATGGCGGGAACGCCGGGGCTCGTCTCGCTCGAGTCCTACGAAGACCCGCGCACGGGAGACCTCGTCGCCGTCGGACGGTGGGAGAGCGCCGAGGCCGCGCAGGCGGGCGTGCCGCGACTCCTGGCGATCGGCGGTCGCGACCCCGAGTGGTCGAGCGCGCCCGACGACGTGCAGTTCCTGCCGTCGCTGCGCTGACGCGTCAGCGGCGCTCGAGCTCCAGCACCGGAATGGTCCGCGTCGTGCGCTGCTCGTAATCGGCGAAGCCGGGCGCCTCGGCGACGATGCGCTGCCACGCGGCGGCGCGCTCGTCAGGCGACAGCTCGCGCGCCGTCACCTCCACCGTGCCGTCGTCGGGCGTCTCGATCGTGACCTCCGGGTGTGCGCGCAGGTTGTGGTACCACGCCGGATGCTGCGGCGCGCCGCCCTTCGATGCGACGATCAGCCACCCGGCGTCTGTCGGGAACGCGCGGACCGGGGCGATGCGCTCGGTGCCCGTACGCGCGCCGATGTGATGCAGCAGCACGAGGTGTCGCCCGAACTGCGGCACGTGTCCGTTGTTCGAGCGGAACGTCTCGATGATGTTGCGTGTCCACGCGTCGTATCCAGCGTCCACCGCGCCACCTCCTGTTGCACCGAGCCTACGGCCCGCAGACCGGCGAGCGGCCGGGGCGCGGAACGCCTCCGGCCGCTGCGGTCCGTCACGCGTGCGGTGCGACCACGCTGAAGGTCCACGTCACGCCGAACCGGTCGGTCAGCATGCCGAAGCCCGGCGACCATGCCGACGCCGCGAGCGGCTCCACGACGGTGGCGTCCGCCGCGAGGGCGTCCCACCACGTCTGCACCTCCTCGAGACTGGCGCCCGACAGCGCGAGGAAGAACGACTGGTCGGTGACGGTCGTACCGTTCTCGCGATGGGTCGCGCCGGGGAGCCGCGGGGCGTCGGCGCCGGGGATGTCGTACGCCATCACCGTGAAGCCGTCGACGCCGAAGACCTGCCCGTAGACGACGCGGTCGGCGCCGGGGAGCTCGGCCGGCATGCCGAACTCGGCGTAGGTGCGGATGATCGCGGAGCCGGAGAACGCGGCCGCGTAGAACTCGAGCGCGGCCCGCGCGGTGCCGGCGAAGTTGAGGTGGGCGGTGGGGGTGGCGGACATGATGTCTCCTTCGTGACGCCGTCGATCGGCGTGCAACCAGGCTCTCGCATGATCCGGTCAGGGAATGTCCGCTATCCGTGGCAGTGTCAGGAGCATGCCCGCTTCGACCGCCCCGGGCGCGTCCCGGCGCCTGCTCGCGCTGCTCACCCTGCTGCAGACGCCGCGCGAGTGGCCGGCGCCCGCGCTCGCCGAGCGCCTGGGCGTCAGCGAACGCACGATCCGGCGCGACGTCGAGCGCCTGCGCGAACTCGACTACGCGATCGAGTCCACGCGCGGCCCGATCGGCGGGTACCGGCTCACGGCCGGCGCCGACCTGCCGCCGCTGCTCTTCGACGACGGCCAGGCCGTCGCGGTCGCCCTGGCCCTGCGCACCGCCGCGGCGCGCGGCGCGCAGCTCGAAGACGACGCGGCCCGCGCGCTCGTCACCGTCGAGCGGATGCTGCCCTCGCGGCTGGCGCACCGCGTCGATGCCCTGCGTGCGGTGACGGCCGCAGCATCCGAGGTCGCCGTCGACCCGGCCGTGCTGGTGCGGATCGGCGAGGCCGTGCGCGCGCGGCGCGAGCTGCGGTTCGGCTACCTCCCGGCGGGACGCGACGACGAGCCGCCCGGCGCGCCGCTGCGCACGCAGCCGCACCACGTGCTGCTGCACGACGGACGGTGGTACGTGATCGGCTGGACGCCCGAGCGCGAGGCGTGGCGCACGTATCGCGTCGACCGGATGGTGCTGCGCTCGCACGACGGCGCGGAGTTCACCCCGCGCGTCGTTCCGGGCGGCGATCCGGCCGCGTTCCTGGCGGCGCAGTTCAAGGGGTCGGAGGGCGGCGTCGACGCGTGGCCCGTGCGGCACGGCGACGATCCACGCGCCGGTGCGCGCGGTCGCACCCTACATCGACGACGGCGCGCTCGAGCAGGTCGCGCCCGATCGTCAGCGCGTGACGCTCGGCGCGTGGTCGTGGGTCGCGCTCGCCGTCCTGTTCGCGCGCTTCGACGCGCCCCTGTCCGACATCGAGCCGACCGAGCTGCGCGACGGCTTCGCCACCGTCGCGCAACGCCTCTCCGCTGCGAGGGGGTGAGCGGGGAGAATGGACGAATGCCTTCCGACATCCTGACCCAGCTGGTGCGCCGTCTCTCGTCCCACGACCTGCTCACCGACCTCGCCGTCGACGGCGACGTCGTCCGTGGGCGCGCGTGGCTCGAGGGTCTCGACACCGAGGTGGCCTTGACCGTCGACCCGGAGATCGAGGATGTCGACGACCCCGACGTCGACGCGCTCGTCGCCGCGACCGAGGCGGTGCTGAATGCCGGGGCGCAGCGGTGGGTCGAGATCGTCGACGACGTCGCGACCGAGATCGAGGAGGCCGTCGAGCAGCAGGGCGGCGCGAAGGAGACGACCGACCTGCGCACGGAGCTGACGCTCACGTCGCTCACCGTGTTCGCCGAGGCGAGCCTCGTGCGCTTCACCGCCGCGCGGCAGTTCCCGTCGGCGCAGATCCTCGTCCAGCTCGACGAGGAGCTCGAGATCAGCGACCTCTCCGTCGTCGAGGACGACTGAGCCTCACGCGCCGCCGTCGGGCCACGCCGCGATGTCGACGCCGTGGTTCTCGGGGGAGGCCAGCGACCAGAACGCCGGCGCGTTCGTGTCGTCGACGAGCCGTCCGCCGGCCGCGAGGGCGGCGTCGACACGCGCCTGCGCCTGATCGGCCGGCACGTACACATCGACGTGCGTGCGCCCGCGGCCGGCCGCGTCACCGGTGATGGGGTTGAACGCGAGCCCCGGCCCGCGCCGCAGCGGGTCGACCGCGTCGCCCTCGCCGAGCGGGTCGTAGCCGAGCGCGGCGAGGAAGAACGGCCGCACGTCGGCGCCCGACTGCTGCGCGACGTAGATGCCGATCGACTGCACGGCCGCGGGATTCTCGGTCAGCCCGCGCTCGGAGGCCGCCCGCGACACCTCCGCGGCGAACCCGGATGCAGCGGCCGGCACACCCTCGCCGCCGAGCCACGGGATCGACACGCGGATCGCGTCGGGCCGCACGTCGATGTCGACGGTTAGCCTCGCTGCATCCGCAGCCGTGACCACGGCGTCGACGAGCGACGCCGCGTGCGCGAGCGAGCGTGCGCGGTAGACCGCATCCGTTCCGTGGCCGGTGATGCGCCACGCCGACACTCCGGGAGCGTTGTGGAACTCCGCGGCGGTGATCGAGTCGTCCGTAGGGCTGTCGCTCATCCGTGCCTCCTCGTCGTCGCCTCACCGTACGCCGACGGAGGCGCGCACCGATACGCTTCGAACGATCCCGTGTGCGGGGGAGGGGGACGAACATGGTGGCACCGTGGCTCGGCGGCCGTCGAAGCACAACGAAGCCCAGGAGTGGGCGGTGCTGGGCCTGTTCGCGGTGTACTTCGCCGTCGCGACAGCCGTCGCCTTCGTCGTGGTCTACAGCGACGAGTGGCTGAGGGGCTGCCCCTTCTTCGCGTGCGGAGATCAGCGCGCGATGCTCGCGATGGCGGTGTTCGTCATCTTCGACGCGCTCGTCTTCCTCGCCGCCGTCGGCGGCACCGCAGTGATGGCTTCGCGCGGGTGGTGGCGTCTGCTGCCGCCCATCGCCGGGATCAACGTATGCGTCGTCGGCGCTGCGATCGTTCTCATCCTGATGCTCGGGGTCGAGGTCCCGGTCGTCTTCTGGCATCCCGCCGAGCTGACCTGAATCCCGGCTCCTCATGACCGTGGTGCTCGTGGAGGGGGAGAGCGACCGGGTCGCGCTCGAGGTGCTCGCGGAGCGCCGCGGCATCCGGCTCCCGACGGTGGTGGTGACCGGGGGAGCGGGCGGAGCGCGACGTGCCGTCGCGTCACTCGGTGGCGAGCCGACCGTAGGGCTCGTGGACGCAGCCGAACGCGAGCAGATGTCCGGCTTCGTCACGCGCCTGTTCGTCTGCACGCCCGATCTGGAGGGCGAGCTTGTCCGGGCACTCGGCATCGACGCGGTCATCGGGATCATCGAGGCGGAGGGCGAGGGCGCATCGTTCCGCCGGCTCCAGCATCAGCCGGCGCAGCGCGGGCGGCCCGTCGAGGCTCACCTGCCCAAATTCTTCGGCGGCCGCGGCGGCAACAAGCCTCGCTACGCGAGGCTCCTTGCGGCTACCGTCCCGCTCGACCGAATCCCTGCTCCCTTGGACGGCGTGCTGCAAGCTGCCGCCGTCTGAGCTGGCGGTCCTGCTCAAGGCCCCTGGAGGGACTCGAACCCCCAACCCTCTCCTTAGGACGGAGCTGCTCTTCCATTGAGCTACAGAGGCCGGCGGTCCCGAGTTTATCGGAGGCCGGCAGGCTGACCGTCCGGCCGTCACGTGTTCTCGATGTCGACCTGCACCTCGTTGTGCCGCAGGAACCACGGCGTGAAGGGCGGATCGAAGCGCGCAAACCGCGGCTCGCCGACGGCGCTCAAACCGGCCCCGCGAAGAGCGGACAGCAGCTCTTCACGGTGCTTCTCCCACGACGCCTGCGCCCACCGGCCGGAGAAGCGCGTCGCGGCGACGAGACGCTCGGGAACCGTGCGCAGGCGTACGTCGGGGCGGTTCGGGATCGGCGCATCCGCCTCGGTCATGCCCGACGGGAGCACGAAGGCGACGACGAAGCCGTCACCCGCGCCGGACTGGACGACGGGCGCGGTCATGGCGATCTTCTGCGACTGCTGAACGACGGGCGCCGTCATCGCGATCTTCTCGCGCCGTCGGTTCTCGCCCCCGATGTACCCGGCGAGGGCGCGGAAGGCGCGGTTGCCGGCAACCTCGAAAGACGCGTCACGGACGTCGGTTTCGACGACGACGTGCGCCGGATAGCGGCGCACCTCCCACCCGTCGCGCTCGCGCACGACGTCGTACGGCTGCTGCTCCGTCATGGCGGAAGGCTACGCCGGTCGGCTCGCGCGCCTCAGCGGCTGGCGGCGAAGAATACGCGCCGCGCGACAGCGGCGCCAACCCCCGGCTGCTGCCGCCGAGGGTCAGGGTGCAATGGGCGCATGGCCCCGCCGATGCCCTACCACGACGCGCTCGCCGGCGCGGGGATCGCGGCGTGGGTCGTCGGCATGGGACTGACACTCGGGGCCGACGATGCGGTGTGGCAGGTGGTGGGCGGCGTGCTCTGGGGCGGCGGCTTCCTCGTCGCCTCGGCCGCCGCGGTGCACGCCTACATCACGCGCGTGCGCTCGGGCGACGACGTCACCAAGTGACGTACAGCACGTCCACGCCGTCGACGGGCTGCGGCGCCGCGCCCACGGCGTGCTCGGCCGAGGTCGGCTCGTCGCCGCCCTTCCACCAGATGAGCGGCCCGTAGTCGTCGGACTGCTGGTACCCCGCCTCATCGAGCGCGGCGCCGAGCGCCGTGAGCACGCCCTGCGGATCCTCGGCCCAGAAGGCGGCGTAGCGCACCGCGCCCGTGTCCTCGTCGGTGAGGTAGCACGTGGGACCCTGAGCGAACGTGACGTCGGGGATCTCGAGCGACGCCGGATCGAGCGGCTTCGCGGCGGGGTAGCCGTATTGCTGGGCGTAGGCGAGCAGCTCGGGGGTGCAGCCGTACGTCTCCGCCGGCTCGTCCGGTGCGGCGGCCTCGGGTGCGCTCGCCGACGGTGCTGCGCCGCCGTCGTCCGCCGGTGCGGGGGTGCTGCCGCCGGAGCACGCGCTGAGGGGGAGAAGCACGATGAGGGCGGCGGTCGCGGCGACGAGCGACGAGCGAGACGTCATGCGACGAGTGTGGCGGCTCGGCCATGCCGCGGGCAAGAGAAACGGCGATGCCCCGGGCCCTCGGCCGCGGGACATCGCCGTGTCTGAAGCTCTGCGGTTACGCCGCGCTGACGGCGAACTGCACGCCGCCCTGCCCGTCCTCCTGTGCGTCGAGCACGCGGTCGTCGAGGACGACGGCGGCTTCGAGATCGAGGAAGACGCGGGCTCCGTCCTTCTCGACGACGGCGTCGGTCGGCTGGGGCGCCGGCACGACGATGAGCTGAAACTGCGACTCGGGCGACCCGGCGCCCTGGATGCGGATGCCGCCGGTGGTCACCTCGGGGAACTGCGCGGTGATGGTCTTGACGGCGGTCGTGGCCTGCTCGGTGAGCGTGAGCATCGGATGCTCTCCTTCCGTTGCGGACTGGAGCCAGCCACGATTCCGAGAATGCGGGCGCGACTCAACCTCTGGCGGCCATTGCCAGGGGATTCCCACGGAGGGAGGCGTCAGTGCGCGGCTTCGTACGCCTCGAGCACCGAGGCGGGCACGCGCCCGCGCTCCGACACGGTGTAGCCGTTGTCTTTCGCCCAGGCGCGGATGGCGGTGTAGTCCTGCTGGCCGGTGCGGCGACGCGGGCGGCTGGAGGACCCCGAGCTCGCGGCGGACGACCGCGACACCGGACGGGCGGCGTCGATCCACGGCGCGAGAGCCTCGCGGAGCGCCGCGGCGTTCGCGTCGGTCAGGTCGATCTCGTACGCGACGCCGTCGAGGGAGAACAGCACCGTCTCGCCCTCACCGACCTCCAGGACGCTGCCATCCAGATCATCGACGAGCTGATGCACGATTCTGCGGGCCATGGTCACACCATATCCGTCGGATCCGCGCGATCACGGGAGAATGCCGAGGCGACGCGCCCGCGTGACCGCGGCGTGTCGCGTGGAGGCGTCGAGCTTCGACATCGCCGCGGCGAGGTACGACTTCACGGTCGTCTCGCGCAGGTCGAGCTGGGCGGCGATCTCGGCGTTGGTCGCGCCGAGCGCCGCGCACGCGAGCACGTCGTGCTCCCGCGGCGAAAGGCGCACCTCCGGCTCGCCGGCGTGCTCGCCGGGGCCCGACAGGGCGGCCAGGCGCCGCTCGATCCGCTCCAGACGCGTGCGGATGGCGGCGTCCTGCACGCCGGCGGCGAGGCTCCGCAGCTCGGCGTAGCTCTCGCGCAGCTCCTCCCGAGCCGTGGTGGGCAGCCCGTCGGACGGCGCCGGGTCGGGCATCGCGGCCAGGCGCCGCTGCACCTCGTCGCGCACGCGCAGCTCGACGGCGAGCTCCTCGGCGACGCGGAACGCGGGTCGTGCGGCGCCGTCGCCGATGGGGGACTGGCCCCACGATCCGCAGTACAGCACGCCCCGCGGGGTGCCGGTGACGACGACCGGTACCGCGAACAGCGTCGCGATGCCCTCGCCGAGGATCACGCGGTCGTAGTCGTGCGTGATGGTGCGCGACGTGCGGTAGTCGAGCGTGACGCGAGGCCGCCCCTCGACGAGCGCGCGGCCGCCGAGTCCCCGATGGCGCTGCACGACGAGCCCTTCGAGGTGGCGCGTCCGGGCTCCCGCGATCGCCGACACGTGGATCGCGCCGTCGTGCTCCAGGCCGCCGAAGGCGACGGGGAAGCGGGTGCGCCGGACGAGCTCGCCGACCGCGTGAGACACCGGATCGGCGGCCGGAGTCGTCATCGCTGCAGTGCCCACGAACTACCTACTTCCGGGGGTGGACGGCCTCTTCGCCGTCTTCGTAGCGTCGACCTTATCACCGGGGCATCTCGCCGCCCCGGCCCCCCGGGAGCACGGATGCTCCGCACCCATGAGGCAAGGAGGCCACATGTCGGATCAGCGCACCGATGCCGCGCCCGGCGGCATCGACTACATCCAGGTCGAGGAGTCGCCACCGTTCCGCGAGCTGAAACGGCGGCAGCGGAGCTTCGTCTTCCCGCTCGCGGTCGCGTTCCTGCTCTGGTACTTCGTCTACGTGCTGCTGTCGTCGTTCGCGCCGGCGTTCATGTCGCAGCGGCTGTGGGGCGACGTCACGGTGGGTCTCGTGTTCGGGCTCGGACAGTTCGTGACGACCTTCGTCATCACGATGACCTACGTGGCCTATGCGAACCGCCGGCTCGACCCGCTCGCCGAAGAGCTGCGCGACGACCTCGAGGCCCGTGACGGAGGTGCGCGATGAACGACGTACTCGCAGCGGTGCACGCCACCGTGCAGTCCGCGGTGCAGACCGTGGAGAACAATCCCGTCCTCAACATCTCGATCTTCGGCGCGTTCGTCGCGGTGACGCTGTTCATCGTCATCCGCGCGAGCCGCAACAACAAGACCGCCGCCGACTACTACGCGGCGGGGCGCTCGTTCACCGGCCCGCAGAACGGCTTCGCGATCTCGGGCGACTACCTGTCCGCTGCATCCTTCCTCGGCATCTGCGGCGCCATCGCGATCAACGGCTACGACGGGTTCCTCTACTCGATCGGCTTCCTCGTGGCGTGGCTCGTCGCGCTGCTGCTGGTGGCCGAGCTCATGCGCAACACGGGCAAGTTCACGATGGCCGACGTGCTGTCGTTCCGCCTGAAGGAGCGGCCGGTGCGGATGGCCGCGGCCATCACGACGCTCGCGGTGTGCTTCTTCTATCTGCTCGCCCAGATGGCCGGGGCGGGCGGTCTCGTGTCGCTGCTGCTGGGCATCGGCGACGCCGTCGGGCAGTCGATCGTCGTCGCCGTCGTCGGCGTACTGATGATCGTGTACGTGCTGATCGGCGGCATGAAGGGCACCACGTGGGTGCAGATCGTGAAGGCGTTCCTCCTCATCGGCGGCGCGCTCGTCATGACGATCTGGGTGCTCGCGATCAACGGGTTCAACCTCAACACGCTGCTCGAGTCGGCGGTGGCGGCCTCTCCCAAGGGCGAGGCCATCCTCGGACCGGGCCTGCAGTACGGCGCGAACCCGTGGGACTTCGTCTCGCTCGCTCTCGCGCTCGTGCTCGGCACGGCGGGCCTGCCGCACGTGCTGATGCGCTTCTACACGGTGCCCACCGCGAAGGAGGCGCGCCGTTCGGTCGTGTGGGCGATCTGGCTGATCGGCCTGTTCTACCTGCTGACCCTCGTGCTCGGCTACGGCGCGGGAGCGCTCGTCGGGCCGGAGACGATCGCCGCGGCCCCCGGTGGCGTGAACGCGGCGGCGCCGCTCCTCGCCCTCGAGCTCGGCGGCCCGATCCTGCTCGGCTTCATCTCCGCCGTCGCCTTCGCGACGATCCTCGCGGTCGTCGCGGGCCTCACGATCACCGCGGCGGCGTCGTTCGCGCACGACATCTACGCGAACGTGGTGAAGAAGGGGAACGTGCCGCCCGACGGCGAGGTGAAGGTCGCCCGGCGCACCGTCATCGTGATCGGCGTGCTGGCGATCATCGGCGGCATCGGGGTGCAGGGGCAGAACGTCGCGTTCCTCGTCGCGCTCGCCTTCGCGGTCGCCGCATCCGCGAACCTGCCGACGATCCTCTACTCGCTGTTCTGGCGACGGTTCACCACGCGTGGCGCGGTGTGGAGCATGTACGGCGGTCTTGCCGCCGCGGTGATCCTCATCTTCCTGTCGCCGGTGTTCTGGGGCACGCCCACGAGCGTGTTCAAGGGGACGGGCGCGGCGATCTGGCCGTTCAACAACCCCGGCATCGTGTCGATCCCGCTCGGGTTCTTCCTCGGGTGGCTCGGCTCGGTGACCTCGCCCAAGGGTGGAGAGGACAAGCGGAAGGCGGCCGAGATGGACGTGCGCTCGCTCACCGGCTTCGGTGCCGAGAAGGCGACGTCGCACTAAGCGCGTACCCGACCGCGGCCCCGGGGGATCTCCTCCGGGGCCGCGGTCGTGCCGGGCGGCCTACACGCCCGGCACGTCCTCCAGCTCCAGCAGGAATCGCTTGACCTCCGGATGCCCGCCGTACGGGCCGATCGAGCCGTCGGCGCGGATCACGCGGTGCACCGGCACGATGAGCGAGATCGGCGTCGTCGCGCACGCGGTGCCCACCGCACGCGACGCACGCGGCGAGCCGGCCATTGCCGCCACCTCGCCGTACGCGGCGGTCTCGCCGTACGGGATCCTGCGCACGGCCTCGAGCGCTGTGCGCGTGAACCCGCGCACGAGGGAGAGGTCGACCGGCACCGTGAACTCCCGCAGGTCGCCGGCGAAGTAGGCGTCGAGCTCGGCGGTGACGGATGCGGCGGCCGCGGCGTCGTCGTCGGGCACGACGCCGAGCTGCCGAACGAGAGCCTCCCAGCCGCGCGGATCGTCGGGCCGGTCGAGCACGCCGAGGGCGAGGAGCCGGTCGTCGGCGAGGACGATGCGCACCGGCCCGATGGGTGTCGGGTGGACGGTCATGCGGTAGCGGGTCATGCGCTCATCCTCACGACGTCGTGCGATCCGGAGGTGCCCGGCTGCCTAAGCTGGGGGTGGATCGGTCCCGAGCCGCGCGGGGGAGGAGGGGTCGACCCCCTCGGCGTGTCGCCGAATCCGCGAAAACCCGCGCGGGATGCCGAAGGCGGCGTGTACGCGCGCCTATCGTTCATCGTGTGTGGCGAGGAGAAGGCAGCGCCGTGGCCGGCGACGAAGAGATGGCTGCCGCATCCGTGAGCCCCGGCGATCTGTCGCTGTCGGAGCCGGGTGTGAGCATCGGGCACGTCGCCGACCCCGAACGCGACCGGCTGCGGGCCGAGGCCGCGACCCTCGGCGGCCGCTCGACGCTGCTGCGCTTCGACGACGCCGTCGACGCCGGGATCGACATCACGAAGGCGCATCCCGGCAGTCTGCCGCAGTTCATCACCGGCCGCTCGACGCTGCTGTCGAACCTGTTCCGCGACGAGGTCGCACTGCGCTCCGCCCGTATCGCGGCCGAGCGCATCACCGCGAAGAACGTCGAGCTGCGCACCGCGCGCGGCATCGAGCCCGTGCACCTCGCCGTCGGGCTCGCGGAGTGGAAGATCGGCGGCGTCACGTGGTCGGCGCCCGTACTGCTGCGTCCGCTCGCCATCCGCCGCCACCACGGCGACTTCGAGCTGAAGCTGCACGGCACGTTCTTCGTGAACCCCGAGCTCGCGCGCGCCTTCCGCGGCCACTTCGGCATCCCGATCGACAGCACCGCGCTCGCCGGTCTCGCGTACGACCAGGGCGTGTTCAAGCCGCAGCCCGTCATCGACCACCTGCGCGCCCTCACGCGTCACCTGCCCACGTTCGTCGTGCACCCGCGGCTGGTCATCTCGTCGTTCGCCGACGTCGGCTCGGCGATGGTGCGCGACGCCGTCGACCTCGACCACCCCGTCCTGAACGCGCTCGCCGGTCACCCCGACGACCGCGCGCGCGTCGCTGTGCGCCCCGCCGCACCCGAGGTCGCGAGCCCCGACGAGCGACCGCCCGCCGCCGACACGCTCCTCCTCGACGCCGACGCCGAGCAGGAGGCGGTGCTCGCCCGCATCTCGGCCGGCCACTCGCTCGCCGTGCACACCCTCCCCGGCACCGGCGGAACGCAGACCGTCATCAACGCGGTCGGCCAGCTCGTGCAGGCCGGCAAGCGCGTGCTCGTCGTCTCCGCCCGCCGGTCGACCCTCGACGGCATCCGCCACCGCCTCGCCGGCATCGGGCTGCCCGGCCTCGCCGTCTCGCCCTCGCACGTGCGCCGCGACCTCATCCGCGCGATCGGCCGCAACGAGAAGGCCGAGCAGCCCAAGGTCAGCGACATCGACGACGCGCTCGTGCGGCTACGGGGCGTGCTGCGCGACTATCGGGCATCGGTCACGGCGCCGCATCCGTCGCTCGGGGTCTCGGTGCTGCAGACGCTCCGCCGGCTCACGACGCTCGCGGCGGTCTCGCCCGCCCCGTCGACGTCGGCGCGCTTCGACGTCGCGACCCTCGAGCGCCTCGCCGACCGCCGTCGCGAGGCGGCCGCGTCGCTCGCCGCCGCCGCGCGGCTGGGGGAGTTCCGCTTCGGGCCCGACGACTCGCCGTGGTACGGCGTCTCGTTCACGCGCACCGAAGACGCCCGCGCCGCCCACGCGCTCGCCGCCAAGCTCCACCGGCAAGACGTCGCGAGCCTGCTCGAACGCGGCTACGAGCTCATCGCGCAGACGCGGATGCGGCCGTTCCAGACGATCTCGGAGCTCGGCGGCTACCTGCGCCTGCTGCAGGGCATCCGCGACTCGCTCGACCGGTTCAGCCCGACGGTGTTCGAGCGGCCGCTCCTCGAGCTCATTCAGGCGCACGCGCCGCGCCGCGACGCCCCCGACATGAGCGGCCCGAACCGCCGGCGGCTCAAGCGCCTCTCGCGCGAGTACGTGCGCCCCGGCGTGCACGTCGCCGACATGTACGAGGCGCTCGTGCGCATCCAGCAGCAGCGCACCGAATGGCAGCGCATCGTCGACGCCGGCGTCACTCCCGAGGTGCCGCTCGGCCTCGCCGACGTGCACGTGCTGTGGCAGCGCGTCGACGCCGAGCTCGCCGAGCTCGACGCGATCCTCGGGCGCGACGGGTCGGAGCGCCTCGCCGCCATGCCCGTCAAGCGGCTCGTGCGGACCCTCGCGGGCCTCGCGGCGGAGTCGGAGTTCTTCGACAACCTCGTCGAGCGCGCAAAGCTGCGCTCCGAGCTCGCGCAGCTCGGCCTCGAGCCGCTGCTCGTCGAGCTGTCGGTGCGGCACGTGCCGGAGGAGCGCGTCGGCGCCGAGCTCGAATTCGCGTGGTGGCAGTCGGCGCTCGAGCACTTCCTGCGCACCGACCGGGCCCTCCTCGGGGCGAACACGTCGGTCGTCGACCGGCTGGAGCGCGACTTCCGGCTCGTCGACGAAGCCCACGCCGCCGCATCCGGGCCCCTGCTCGCAGCCCGCTTGGCGCAGCAGTGGCGCATCCGTCTCGTCGACGAGGCCGGTGAGGCCGCGGCTCTGAAAGACGCGCTGAAGCGCGGCGTCGACTCTGCGGAGGACCTGTACCGCGCCGCGCCGCGGCTACTGAACACGCTCGCGCCGGTGTGGCTCACGTCGCCGTACGAGGTGCCCGAGATCCCCGATCGCGAGCCGTTCGACGTCGTGATCATCGCGGATGCGGCGGCGCTGTGCCTCGCCGAAGCCGTGCCCGCCCTGCGGCGCGGCCGGCAGATCGTGGTGTTCGGCGACCCGGTCACCCAGCGCCCGACGCCGTTCCGTGTGAGCGCGACCCTCGTCCCCGACGAGGACGAGCCCGAGGTGCCGTACGACACCGTGTCGGTGTTCGAGCGGCTGTCGGAGCTCCTGCCGGTGACGACGCTCACGCGCAGCTACCGCGCGGGCGGCGAAGACCTCGCCGAGCTCGTGAACGACGCGTTCTACGGCGGCGAGATCGTGTCGCTCCCGTGGGCGGGGTCGTACCTCGGGCGCGGCAGCCTGTCAGTCGACTACGTTGAGGGCGGCACGGGCACGCCCGACCCCGTGACGGGGGCGGTCGAGAGCCCCGACGCCGAGGTCGCGCGCGTCGTGACGCTCGTCGTGGAGCACGCCGTCAACCGCGGCTCCGAGTCGCTCATGGTCGTGACCGCGAGCGCCCGTCACGCCGAGCGCGTGCGGGCGGCGGTCGAGGCGGCCTTCGCCGGACGCTCGGACGTCGCCGACTTCGTCTCGCGCGACACCGCCGAGCCGTTCGCCGTGCTCACGCTCGAGGAATCGGTGGCCGAGAGCCGCGACCGCGTCATCTTCTCGCTCGGGTTCGGTCTCACCAAGCACGGCCGGGTGCTCAGCGACTTCGGCGACCTGTCGCAGCCCGACGGCGAGCGGCTCCTCACGGTCGGCATGACGCGCGCGCGTCGATCGATGGTGATCGTGTCGTCGATCCGTCCGTCCGCGTTCGACGACGGCCGGCTCGAGTACGGCGCCGCGACGCTCATGTCGATCCTCGGCGGCCTCGCCGCCCGTGCCCGCGAGGCGCGGCTCGAAGACCTCGCCGACCCGCTCACGCTCGCCCTCGCGCGCGAGCTCCGGCGCCTCGGGCTCGCCGTGGATGTGCACTATCGCGGGCGTCTGCCGCTCGTCGCGCAGCACGGCGGCAAGGCGGTCGTCGCCGAGAGCGACCCCGAGACGGTGGGGGAGTCGCTGCGCGAGGCGCTGCGGCTGCGCCCGCAGACGCTCCGGCGCCTCGGCTGGCACTACGTGCGCGTGCACGCGTTCGACCTCTACAGCGACCCCGCGTCGGTCGCGGCACGCATCGCGGCGCTCCTCGGCGTGCAGCCGGACGGCCCGACGGCCGACACGGCGACGCAGCCCATCGATGTCGTCGAATGACCGCCAGCGCGTCCAGCGCGTCCCGGGTGCGCGGCGCGCGAAGCTGACGCCGGCGCCGGGCACCTCGGCCGAGCCCGTTCCCGCCGACGACGACGCCGAGACCGCCGCATCCGGGCCGTCCGGTGACGCGGGGCCCAACGACGAGCGCCTGCGCCGGGACGTCCCGCCGCACTACTGAGCGCCGCCGGGTCGCCGGGTTCGACGTGTCGAGCGTGCAGAACTCAGGAGAAACCGACGTTCGCGTTGCACGGAGGGGCCGAAACGCCGGCGGAGCCTGAATTCTGAACGGCGGAGCGGGCGGCTACGCGCGCGGCTGCTTGTCCAGCAGGTCGCGGATCTGCACGAGCAGCTCCTGCTCGGTGGGGAGCTTCGGCTCCTCCGCGGCGGGGGTGATGCCTGCGCGCGCGGCTGCGCGCTCCTTGATGCGGTTCATCGGGTAGACGAAGACGAAGTACACCACGATCGCGACCGCGAGGAACGCGATGACGGCGTTGATGAGGTCGCTGATCGGGAAGGTGACCGGGCCCCACAGGCCCTGGACGGTGAAGCCGATCTTGCCGTCGGGGTCGGCCTTCCAGAAGATCTCGATCAGCGGGTTGATGATGCTGGCGACGATCGCGTTCACGACCGCGGTGAAGGCGGCGCCGATGACGACGGCGACGGCGAGGTCGATGACGTTGCCGCGGAGGATGAACTCCTTGAAACCCTTGATCATGACGCACTCCTCACCGGCAGCGCGCCGGTCGGGTCAGGAACCCGAAGTCGCCGGGGAAGTCGCGCCGCTCGACGTCGATGATGCCGAAGACCCGGATGCGGCGCCACTCGACGCGCTGGAGCCCGACGACGCCGCATCCGACGAGCCCTTGTCGCCGGAGGCGCCGCCGCTGCGGGAATCGGTGCGGTAGAAGCCGGAGCCGTTGAACGTCACGCCGATCGAGCCGTACTCCTTGCGCAGGGCGCCGCCGCACTCGGGGCACACGGTGAGCGCGGGCTCGGAGAAGGACTGCACGGCGTCGAAACGGTGACCGCACTGCTTGCAGGCATAGGCGTAGGTGGGCATGGGTTCCTCGGGTTCAGCGATGCGCGGGGGAGAAGGTGACGGTGCGCGTCGGGGTCACGACGCCGGTCACCGGCTGGTCGTGCACGTCGCGCGGCACGTCGTCGACGAGTTCGGAGTCGAAGATCACGGCGTAGACCGGCGGGCAGTGCTCCATCGAGCCGATCGTCTTGTCGAAGTATCCGCGGCCCCACCCCAGCCGCATCCCGCCGGCGTCGACCGCGGCGGCCGGGATGACGAGCAGGTCGACGTCGTTGACGGCGATCGGCCCGAGCACCTCGCCGACGGGCTCGGGCATGCCGAGCAGCCCCTCGGTGATGTCGAGGTCGGGGCTCGCCTCGGTCCAGTCGAGCAGGCCGTCGGCGCGCGTGATGGGAAGGAGCACCCGGATGCCGCGGGCCACGGCCGCTTCGACGAACTCCCGCGTGCCCGGCTCGGTGGAGGTGGAGAGGAAGCACGAGATCGATCGCGCGCCGAGGCGGTCCAGCAGCGCGTCGAGCTGCTGACGGATGCCCTCCTCGGCCCGCGCGCGTGCCGCATCCGACAGGATCGAGCGTCGCTCGCGGAGGTCGGCGCGCAGCGCGCGCTTCGCCTGGTCGATGGGGTCGGGCACGCCTCGATTGTAGGCGGCGACGCGCAACATACCGCGCGGTTGGACGTCACGTACCGTTCACATCCTTACCGCTACCCTGTCCTCATGTCTCACAAGCCGTTCAAGGCCGTCATCCCTGCCGCCGGACTCGGCACGCGCTTCCTGCCCGCCACCAAGGCGATGCCGAAGGAGATGCTGCCGGTCGTCGACAAGCCCGCGATCCAGTACGTGGTCGAGGAGGCGGTGCAGTCGGGTATCGAGGACGTCCTGATCATCGTGGGACGCAACAAGAACAACATCGCCAACCACTTCGACTCGGTTCCCGAGCTCGAGGAGAAGCTGCGCGCCAAGGGCGACCACGACAAGCTCGCGAAGGTGGAGTACTCCTCCGACCTCGCCGACGTGCACATGGTGCGCCAGGGCGAGCCGAAGGGCCTCGGCCACGCGGTGCTGCGTGCGCGCGGCCACGTCGGCGACCACCCCTTCGCGGTGCTGCTGGGCGACGACCTCATCGACGAGCGCGACCCGCTGCTGACGAAGATGCTCGAGGAGTACGACCAGCGCGGCGCGACCGTGATCGCGCTCATGGAGGTCGACCCCGAGCACATCCACATGTACGGCGTCGCCGCCGTGGAGCCGACCGACGAGGACGACGTGGTCAAGGTCACGCAGCTCGTCGAGAAGCCCAAGAAGGAGGACGCCCCCTCCAACCTCGCCATCATCGGCCGCTACGTGCTCGGCCCCGACGTGTTCGACATCCTCGAGCACACCGAGCCCGGCAAGGGCGGCGAGATCCAGCTCACCGACGCGCTGCAGGAGCTCGCGTCCGGCGGCGGCGGAGGCGGCGGCGTGTACGGCGTGGTGTTCCGCGGACGCCGATACGACACCGGGGATAGGCTGGACTACATCAAGGCCATCGTGCAGCTGGCCTCGGACCGCGACGACCTCGGGCCCCAGCTGCGACCCTGGTTGAAGGACTTCGCGGCGACCATCTGACGCCGTCTCGACAAGGGGGTGGCGTGGACCTCTCGATCCCGCGGCACCATGGGCCCATCGCCATTCGGCTCGTGCGGGCCCGCGACGCGCGCGCCCTGCAGAACGAGCTGCTGACCAACCGCTCGTGGCTGAAGCCGTGGGAGGCGACGAGCCCCGACGGACCGGTCTCGTTCGACATGCGCCTGGGCATCCGCCGGCTGCTCCAGCAGCACCGCGACGGCCAGGGCGTGCCGTTCGTGATGGAGTACGACGGCGAGATCGCCGGGCAGCTGAACGTGTGGGGCATCGCGCGGGGCTCGCTCGCGTCGGCCACGATCGGCTACTGGGTGAGCGAGCGCTTCGCCGGCCGCGGCATCACGCCGACGTCGGTGGCGCTCGCGACCGACGCGTGCTTCGACGAGATGCGCCTGCACCGCATGGAGATCTGCATCCGGCCCGAGAACGCGGCCAGCCTCCGTGTCGTGCAGAAGCTCGGCTTCCGGTACGAGGGTCTGCGCCGCCGCTACATCCACATCGACGGCGACTGGCGCGACCACTACGCGTTCGCGCTCGTGCGCGAAGAGGTTCCCGGCGGCGTGCTCAACCGCTGGCTCGAGGGGCGCGTGCCCCCGGATGCGGCGTTCGTGCCGCCGTCCGACCGGCTCAACGCCTAGGCGTGGGGGATTCGCCCGCGAACGACCCGCGGCCGGTTCGGGCGGGCCTAGCCTGACGGTATGCAGGCAGGCTTCCACTTCTGGAACTTCTCCGTCCCCGGGGCTCCCGAGTCCCTCCCCACCGTCCTCGCCGACACCGCCCGCGCGGCCGAGGCCGGCGGCTTCACGCAGTTCACCGTCATGGACCACTGGTTCCAGATGGACCGCGTCGCCCCCGCGACCGAGCCCATGCTCGAAGCGTTCACGACCCTCGGCTTCCTCGCCGCACACACGTCGTCGATGCGCATCGGCCCGCTCGTCACCGGCGTCACCTATCGCTACCCCGGACTGCTCGCCAAGATCGTCACCACGCTCGACGTGCTGAGCTCGGGCCGGGCGATGCTCGGCATCGGCGCCGCCTGGTACGAGCGCGAGCACCATGCGCTGGGCGTGCCCTATCCCGCTCTCGCCGAGCGCTTCGAGCGGCTCGAGGAGGCGCTCCAGATCGCGCTGCAGATGTGGAGCGACGACGACGGGCCCTACGAGGGCACGCACTACCGGCTGGCGGAGACGCTCAACAGCCCGCCCGCGATCCAGCGGCCGCATCCGCCCATCATGATCGGCGGCAAGGGCGAGAAGAAGACGCTGCGCCTGGCCGCGCAGTACGCGCAGATCATCAACCTCACGACCTCCGACCCCGCCGAGGTCGCGCACCTCCTCGACGTGCTGCGCGGCCACTGCGACCGCCTCGGCACGGACTACGACGCGATCGAGAAGACCGTGATCGCGAGCGCGGCCGATCCGTTCGACGCCGACTTCCTGCCGCAGATGCAGCGTCTCGCCGACCTCGGGATCACGCAGGTCGTGCTCGGCACACGTCCGGCCGACCCGGTCGGCTGGGTCGAGCGGCTCTCTGAGGGGATCGTGCCGAAGCTCGCGGAGCTGTGACCGCCGCCGTGTCGGCGGTGTGATCTACGATCCGCGCGCGACACGCGCTCCGGATGCAGCGGCGCAGCCGCCCGCGTCGCATACCGTATGTGGCATGGGCGGGCAGGTGTTGGGCGGTGGTGTGATCGTCGCCGTCGCCGTCGCGCTGTGGCTCATCTACCTGCTGCCGTCGCTGCACAGCCGGCACCAGTACACGTCGGCGGAGCGCAACGCCGTGCGCCTCAACCAGGCGCTGCGCGTCCTCGCCGAGACGAGTGAGACGCCGGGCGAGGTGCGCCTCGAGCTCACGGCGCGCACCGCGCTCGCACAGCAGAAGCTGGCCAAGCGCGCGCAGGCGGAGAAGGAGCAGGCCGAGCTCGCCGTCGCGCGCGCCCGCCTCGAGATCGCCAAGGAGCAGGCCGCCGCCGAGCGCGAGCTCGCGAAGGCGCAGCGCGCCGAGGCGATCGCCACCGCCCGCGCCGAGCGCGCTGCCGCTCACGCCGCCCCCGCTGCGCGGCGCGCGCGGGTGCGCCGCCGCATCCGTCTCGCGACCACGATCGTCGCCGTGGTCGCCCTCGCGACCGCGGGGGTCGGCGCATGGCAGATCGTGCAGGCCGGCGCGGCGACCCTCGCGTGGGTCGGCGGATCGACGTTCGTGGCCGCCGCTCTGCTGCTGCAGCGCATGTCGCGCGTCGCCGTCCGCGCCGAGCGACGTGAGAGCGCGGCCCCGGCCGTGCGCGTCGCGCAGGTCGTCCCCGACGTCGCGCTTCCCGCCGACCGCGCGGCGACGTGGACGCCGCGCGAGCTGCCCAAGCCCCTCGCCTCCTCCGTCGGCTCCCGCGCGGCCGCCGTGCTCGACGAGCGGGACGCCCGCGAGGCACTCCACGCCGCGGCGCGCGAAGAGGCTGCGCGCGAGCTCGCCGCGCAGCAGCAGCCGCCCTCGATCGACACCGCGCGAGTCGCCCGCGCGTCGGAATTCGGCCGCATGGGCGACGTCGACGACGCCGAGATCGAGGCGCACGTGCGCCGGCTCCTGGCACGTCGCGCCGTCGGTGCGTGAGCCCGCCCGCGTCGGGGGACCGGCCGCGAGCGTGATAATGTAGACGGGTTGTTCAGGGGCCTGTGGCGCAGTTGGTAGCGCGCTTCGTTCGCAATGAAGAGGTCAGGGGTTCGAATCCCCTCAGGTCCACCGATGTGAAAAGGGCTCACCCGCAGGGTGGGCCCTTTTCCCTTCCATGCGCGCCGTGTCCGCAGGAGCGGTGGCGCGCCGCCCGGTGGCGATCAGGTGGCGTCGTCGCGCCGCTTCACGATCACCGTCCGCTGGGTGATGACGGGCAGCTGGGCGAACACCGACTCGTCGACACCGAAGACGGCGGCCAGCACGTGCGGCGGCATCGACGAGATCGACTGGGCGAGCGGCACGTCGTCGAGGGGCTCGGCGGAGTCGGCATTGAAGACGATGAGGACGAGGAGGTCTTCGGTGTCGCTCGCGTTCTCGAAGTAGTGGAAGTGCCCCTGCGGAGCGAAGATGACGTCTCCGGCGCCGCCCTCGAACACGTCCTGCGTCGAGTTGGGGCCGACGAAGCTCCACCGAACCCGCCCCGAAAGCACGACGTTCATCTCCCACGCGCTCGGGTGCCAGTGCGGCTCGCGAACGCCGCCGGGGTGCAGACGGGCGAGGTAGACCGCGCCCTTCTGCTGGGTCAGGATCGGCCAGACGCCGGAATGGGCACCCTGAAGGCTGCCGCCGTCGAAGTTGTCGGCAGGCGCTGCCTGGAGGTGGAACAGGTGCGGGTGGTCGGGATCGACACCGCCGGCCGGCCGGTAGTCGCTGGGGGAGAGCCCCAGCCACGGTGTTCCGATGCCCTCCGTCTGGGGCGCGGGCGTGGGAGCGGGGAAGCCGGTCTGCGAGAGTTCCGGTGCCGCAACGTTGCGTGAATCGATGTCGGGCTGAAGGTCGCTCATGGTGATTCCTCTCTCCGGGCGTCGCAGGCCCGATCCGCTTGTCATCGTCGCAGGCCCGACGCGCGCATGACCAGGGTTCGTCGAGGCCCCCCTTCGACAAGCTCAGGGACCCCTTCGACAAGCGCAGCGACTGCCTCCGACACGTTCAGGGACCGCCTTCGACAAGCTCCGGGATCGGTTCCGACAGCGCCCACTTCGCGTCGGGGACGCCCGATGTCAAGGCCCCGGCGCGGTTGTTGAGAGCTTCCTGTGAGCGCGGATAGTGTCGAAAGCGAGCTCGTCACCGACTGAAGGGGCCACGTTGGAAGGTGCGCACTCGCGGTTCCGTCGCGTCTTGGCGGCCGTCGCGCGCCTGCTCCTCGGGGTGGCCCTCGGCGCCGCGCTGGTCGCCGGCGCGACCGTGCCGACCCACGCGGCGGCGGACCCGAAGTCGTCCACGGCACAGGATCTGGTGCCGTCCGAGGGCGCCTACTTCGGCTCCATCCTCGACTGGAGCAGCGACTCCGTCGCCGACCAGGCCGACCGGCTCGGCTCGCCCGCTGCCGTGTACCAGCACGAGGCGGGGTACCCCCTCACCGCCCCCGAGAAGGACTATGTGCGGCAATTCTTCTCGCAGACCGCGTCGGCCGGTGCCGTCCCCCTCCTGGCCATCCGCCCGTCCGTCGCCCTCGGCGACCTGACGGAGGCCGACGCCGAGCGCCTCGTCGACGACCTGGAGGAGATCGCGGCGCCCGCGCGCGCAGGCTTCTGGCTGAGCTTCGCACCCGACATGAACGTCCCGTGGGTCGAGTGGGGGCAGCGGCCCGACGACTACCGCGCCGCCTTCTCGCAACTCGCCGACGTCGTGCACGAACGGCTTCCCGGTGTCGGCATGCTGTGGTCGCCGTTCTGGGGCGGCGACTATCCGTTCAGCGGCGCGCGCGCCGCATCCGGAGCCCTGGCCGCCGCCGACACCGACGGCGACGGCGATGTCGACGGCTCCGACGACTCGTACGCGCCGTACTACCCCGGCGACGACGTCGTCGACGGCGTGGGGCTGTCGGTGTACCACGACAGCTCGGGCGGCGGCAGCCCCGTCAACACCGTGCCGGCCGACGGCGAGTTCGTGGCGCGGCTGACGGGGTCGGACGGCGCGGCTCCGGACTTCTACGGCACCTACACGAGCGCCACCCGACCGCTGCTCGTCGAGACGGCGGCCTTCTCGAGCCCTGCCGCGGGCGGCCCCGGTGAGCTCGCGATCAAGCAGGCGTGGTGGCAGCAGATCGAGGCGGCCATCGCGCCGGGACAGCTCGAGCGGCTGCGCTCGGTGGTGTGGCGCGACACCGGCACGACCCGCGGCGCCGTCGGCGAGACCGTCATCGACTGGTCGATCACGCTCGGAGCACCGGCGGTGCGCGAAGCCTTCCGCGCGAGCCTCGCCGATGCGGCGTTCGTGCTCGGCCCCGTGCGGGAGCCCGTCGAGGCGAGCGCGGCGGGATCGCGCGAGGGGCTCCGGCTCGACGGCGTGCTCGCGTGGGTCGTCGTCGCCGTCGTGGCCGCGGGCATCGTCGTCCTCACGGTCGCGGCGCTGCGTCGCCGCTCACCCGGCCGCCTCGCGTACTCCGGTTCGCCGTCGCGCGACGCGCGCATCGACCTGCTGCGCGGCATGGCGATCGTCTTCGTCGTCATCAACCACGTCGGTCTCGTCTCGCTGCTCCAGGACGTCACGCAGGAGTTCCTCGGCGTCGTGTCGGGCGCCGAACTGTTCGTGCTGCTCTCGGGCGCGGTGCTCGGCCTCGTCTACCGGCCGAAGCTCGTCTCGGGGGGCATCGGCGAGGTCATCATCCGCACCGGCCAGCGCGCGTGGAAGCTGTACTACACGGCGCTCGCGGTGGTCGTGCTCATCTTCTTCCTCGCGCTCATCCCGATCCTGAACGGAACGGTCGTGACGACGTTCACCGACCAGGGCACGGGTGCTGCGGGGCAGAGCGCCACCGGTCGCGTCTACGACCTGTACGCGAGCGCCGACGCGCTGCTGCGCTACCCCGTCGACCCGCACGCCGTCGTCGACTTCCTCCTGCTGCGGATGGGCCCGTGGCAGTTCAACGTCATGGGCCTGTACGTGGCCCTGCTCGTCGTCTCGCCGCTCGTGCTGTGGGCCCTCGGGCGCCGCTGGTGGCCGTGGGTGCTCGGCATCAGCCTGGCGCTCTACGTCGTGGGCCTGACGACCCGGTTCCGCCTGCTGCCGTCGCAGTTCGAGGACTCCTTCCCGCTTCTGGTGTGGCAGCTGCTGTTCGTCGGCGGGATGACGGCGGGCTTCTACCGGCGGGAGATCATCGCGTGGTTCTCATCGCGCGCCGGCAAGGTCGTGCTGTGCGCGCTCATCGTGGTGGCGGCGGTGCTCATGGTGTTCTCGTGGAACAACCCGTACACGTCGAGCTCGCTCGACGTGCGGCTCGCCATCGTCCCCGACAACGTGTTCCGCGCCGTGTACGGCCTGCTCTTCGAGCGGACATACCTCGAGCCGGGGCGCCTGCTGAACGTGATCGTGCTGCTCGTCGCGCTGTACGCGCTCCTGACGGCGTACTGGCGTCCGATCGAGCGGACGCTCGGATGGTTCCTCATCCCGCTCGGACAGGCCACCCTCTACGTGTTCATCATGCACGTGTTCTTCGTGCTCATCGCCGCCAGCATCCCGAGCCTCCGGGAGGGGAACGTATGGATCAACACGCTCGCGAACCTGGTCATCCTGGCGCTGCTGTGGGTCATGGTGCGCACCCGGTTCCTGTTCCGGCTGGTGCCGCGATGACGAGGAGCGACACGGTCGAGACCGCACCCGTGGACACGCGCATCAGCGTCACGCGCCTGCGGGTCATGCGCCTCGTGGTCGTCCTGACGATCGCACTCGGCCTCAACTACGTGATCTGGCGCTGGGGGTTCTCGCTCAACTGGGACGCGTGGTGGATCGCGGTGCCGCTCATCGTCGCGGAGACCTACAGCCTCATCGACGTGTGCCTGTTCGGCATGATGATGTGGCGCGCGCGCGGACGCCCGGCGCCGCCGCCGGCGCCCGCCGGCCTCACCGCGGACGTGTTCATCGCCACGTACAACGAGCCGATCGACCTCGTCATGACGACGGCGGAGGCGGCCCGCCGCATCCGCTACCCGCACAAGACGTGGATCCTCGACGACGGCAGCCGTGACGAGCTGCGCCGGCGCGCCGAGGCCGCCGGCATCGGCTACGTCGCCCGCGGGTCGGAGTGGGCCGACCGGCCGCGGCACGCGAAGGCCGGCAACATCAACAACGCGCTGCAGCAGACCGACGGCGAGTTCATCCTCATCCTCGACGCCGACATGATCCCGCGTCCCGAGATCCTCGACCGCACGCTCGGGTACTTCACCGACCCGGTTGTGGCGCTCGTGCAGACGCCCCAGATCTTCAGCAACGTCGCCACCGGCGACCCATTGGGCAGCCAGGCGCCGCTGTTCTACGGTCCGATCCAGCAGGGCAAGGACGGCTGGAACGCCGCGTTCTTCTGCGGCTCCAACGCGGTGCTGCGCCGCGAGGCACTCATGCAGCTCGGCATCGTCGGGTACGTGCGCGAGCTCGATCGCTCGGTCGCCGCGGCGCTGCGCACCGCCACCCGCGTCATCGCGAAGGCGCGCTCGCATCCCGCCGCGGCCGACCCGGCCGTCGCCGCGGCGCTCGACGAGGTCGCCGATGCGGTCGCCGAGGCCCGCGCCGGCGTGCGCGAGAACGCGTCGCTCGGCGAGGTGACCTACCGCCTGCACGAACGCGTGGATGCAGCGACCCGGTCGATCGTCGCCTCCGACGTCGCCGGCATCGAGAGCGACCTGCGGGAGATCGCGGCGCTCGCCACCCCCGCGGGCGGCGACCCGGCCGACGGCTTCGAGGTGGAGGCGGCGGTGGCCGCCCTCGCCACGCGCGAGCTGTCGCCGCTCAACGCCCTTGAGGCCGTGCAGGCGGTCATCCGCACGATCGGCGTCGAGCGCGCCGACGAGGCGCAGCCGGTCATGCCGCTCGCGACGATCTCAGTGACCGAGGACATGGCGACCTCGATGCGCATGCACGGCATGGGGTGGAAGAGCGTCTATCACCACGAGCTCCTCGCCGACGGCCTCGCCCCCGAAGACCTCGGCACGATGCTCACCCAGCGGCTGCGCTGGGCGCAGGGCACGATGCAGGTGTTCCTGCGCGAGAACCCGCTCGTGCAGTGGGGCATGTCGCTGCCGCAGCGGCTGATGTACTTCGCGACGATGTGGAGCTACCTGTCGGGCTACGCCGCCGTGGTCTACTTCGCCGCGCCGATCATCTTCCTCGTCCTCGGGATCCTCCCCGTCCACGCGTACGCGTTCGAGTTCTTCGTGCGCTTCATCCCGTTCATGATCGCCAACCAGCTGCTGTTCCTCATCGCGGCGCGGGGAGCGTCGACGTGGCGCGGCCAGCAGTACAGCCTCGCCCTCTTCCCGGTGTGGCTGA